>NZ_JNAC01000024.1:0-125441 GCF_000722555.1 Sphingobium sp. DC-2
GGCCTGATGATCAACCGCCCGGCCGCACACGGAAATCCTGACAGTCCCGGCCTTGATCACCGCAACCTTTGCATTGTCGGGCACCAGCAACTGCGTGACACCGCCAAAGAAGGTGAAGGCGGCATTATGCCCCTCGATCCAGTCGGCGAACTGCTCGGTCCAGGTCGCACAAGCAAATGAAAGGCTTGAGCCGCCCAGCACCGCGACGAACAGATGGGCGTCGCGGATCTCGCCGGTTCGGCGGTTGATCACGACGGGCACCGTGTCGCCCGCGTAATCGACGAACAGCTTCTCGCCACCGGCATGGCTCTGACGCATCACCAGCGACAGCCGCCCCTCCCAGCGCCGGAACAGGTCACACCAACGGCTGTAGCGATATCCGTCAGGCTGAGCAGCGATATACTCTTCCCATAGGACCTGCAGCGTCACATGCTTGCGCTTTAACTCGCGCGCGACCGTCGACCAGTCCGGTTCAGGCTGTTTGCGGCGTCCGGGCTTCACGCCTGGAATACCGTACAGCTTGGCCTCCAGCTCCGCATCGGTCATTCTATCGGGAACCGGCCACTCAAGACCTGCCAGCCTCAGGCGCCTGATCGTATCCCGAACTGTCGTTGGACCCACGCCAGTGCGCTCGCCGACAACACGTGTGGAAAGCCCGGCATCCAGGCTCAAATGCAATATCTCGCGCACCTGGCGCATCGAAACCCTCCTCGTCGGCATCCATTCCTCCGGTCGCTATGCGACCGCAGAAATGACCCAACGATCAGGTTCTCCACATCTCAAACTGCGCGCGATCAGCTCGGAATGCTGCGCGGACAATTCTCGGAACGCTGCGCGCGATGACCTCGGAATCCGCAGCCAGACATCCCCCGAGCCTTGCGCGGCATTGAGGCGCGCGAGTAGCTGATCGATCACTTTGGCCTTCACAAGCGGTTCGCGCGACAGCCAGATCGTGGTGGGATCGAGCCCGGTGCTTTCCAGCCCTACGCCCAGGAAGCGCGGGAATGACTGCCGGTCCTTAGTCTGGAATTCACTCGCTTCGTCGGACAGCGAATAAAACGCCTCGTTCTCGACAAGTTGGGTTTTTCGTCAGTGGTGGATCGAAGTTCGCGTCGACGCTGCTCATCCCAGAATGAGTTATTTTTCTTCGGATGATATTTCTACTCTGGAACTCGAAGACGCGCACGCTCCCTTGGCATTTCAAGATCTATGTGAGATCATATGAAATAAGTCGGTAAGTGAAATAAGTCGGTAAGCGAGTAATGTCGTGTCCACCAATTTTGCCCCCGTCTCTGTCGCTATGCTCTGTCGCGAAGGGCGGTGGAACGACCTTTCTCGTCAGGCGGGGCGATGCCCCTCCCAAACCCTCCCCGCGTGCGGGGGGTGGGCATGACCGCCCCGTTGAAGAATGACGGCGACCACGCCGCTAAGGGTCGGCCTCGCCGCGAGGACCTTCGCCTGAGGCTGTCGCCAGAGGACATGGCCGTTTTCGATGCGGCCATTGCGGACATGGGATTCAAAGGTCCGCATGCCCGGCAAGATTGGCTGCGCTCTCAGATCGCCGGCATGACCGCTCAGCCCAAGCGCAGTCGGGGCAAGGTGCAGCCCTCACACCAGCGATTCCCGATGGCCATGCCGGGCGGGCAGGAGGCGCTCGCGCTACTTGGCAATGTCGCATCCGACCTGCGTGGTATGCAGCGTGACCTTCGTCGCCTTCGCGAATGGCTGGACCGCATCGACCCCGTCTTCATCGCCGACGAGCATCGCGAGCGTGTCCGGCAGGAACTTCCGCTAGCCGCAGAGCGCGTCATTGCCGACATCAGCCGGATGGAAGCGTGGATCGGCACGCGGTTGGAGGAGGCGATTGACGCCATCCACAAGGCAGTCCGCCCGTGATCATCAAGGTCGTCCGGGGCAGCTTCTTCGGTGGCGTGATCGACTATGTCACCCGGCGCGGCAAATATGCCGGCCAGGCCGACGCCCGTTTGCTTGAGGCGCCGGGTCTGTTCGACCATCGCACCTTCGCTGCGCAGCTGGCTTATGATGCCGCGCGTGATCCCAAACGCAGCAACCCCGTGGTGCATCTGATTGCCCGCGCGGAGCGGTCCCTTACGGATGCGCAGTATTCAGAATTGGGCAATCGGATGTTGGAGGTCGCTCGGCTTGAGGGTCGCGCGCATATCAAGGTGGTCCATGACGAACCGGATAACCATGGGGATAATGGCCACCTTCATCTCGTCGTGTGCGAGGTCGACGACGAAGGCTGCGTTCCCGCGCGGCTTTTGTGGGATAAGGTCAATCGTCGGGAAGTGACCGCAGAAGAAGCGCGCAATCTGCCGCGGCGGTCCGTGGAGCGCCGGGCATGGGACAGCCATTTGGCTTGGAAGCTCACCGCTTTGGGACGTGAGGTCGAGATCGAATGGGGGCTTCGCCAGCTCAGTTCAAAGAGGGCGGCCCAGAATCCGGATGAACCGCAAATCAGCCGTGCCCAACAGCAGCATCTAACGCGCACGGGTATTGCTCCGCTTCAGGCTCGCTTTTATCGTGAGGTTCGCCATGCGCTGGCTCTGCCGACATGGGACGAACGCGCTGCGGCGCTGGCCGTCCACGCACTTGTGCTGCGGCCGCATGAGGTGAACGGGCGAGTGCGCGGCCTCATGGTGCAGAGCATCAACAACAGCAAGGACGCCGTGAGGGTTTCCGCATTCGCCCTCGGCGGCATGAAAAAGCTGGACGCCAGCGCGGACATGCCGTTTCTCACCTGGCATCCTGAATATAAGGCAGCCGTCAATCTACGTAAAACCAACATCGAATCCCGCAATGACCACTGGCGTGCCACGCAGCGCCAGTTTCGCCTTCATCTCCAAAACTGGCAGGCGGCGCAAAAACGCCGGAATCTTGCCTTTAGTCAGTACAAGCGGGCCCGGGCGCGAATTACGGCGGAGTTCGATAAGCGGCTGAGCGATGAACCGGACAAATTCCTACACCGCGACATTCGGGCTGAACGGTATGGCGAATTGGCGCTGATCAAAGCCGATCGGGATTTCGCGCTTTTGGAGGCAGGACCGAAGGTGCCGCGTCCGACCTTTGCCAATTTCGTGGCGCAGCGAGCGGGCCAAGGCGATGCCGATGCAGCCGAGGTCCACAAGGATTTGCTATCCAAGACCTCCGAAACGAGGCGACAGGCTCTTGACGAGCACAAGGCACGGGTTGCCAAACTTGCGGAGGCGGCGAGATCGATCCAGGCGGATGCTGCGCGGCTTCGCACACAGCTCTCTGGACTGGTGGCCAACTTGCGGGACGGCATCGAACCTGCCCGGAAGCAATCGGTTCGGATCCAGGCCGTCGCATTGCATCGCAGCCGCATGACCACATTGAAGCTGGCGCGGAAAGCACGCGACTTGGCGAAGCGTTTGATAGAACGGCTCGACAGGGCTGGGCACCGGATCCGGGTTGCGCACGGCCGGGTCAACATCGACCGCTTCCGGCCTGACAGGGAAACGCAAGGACTGGTAAACGACCCGGCCCATCTGTCATTGTTCCAGGGCGCGGCCGACGCGCAGGATTTCACTATCGCATTGCTGCGTGATGCTGTCGGGGGAAGTGAAGCCCTTGCCGTTAGAGACGGACGCCCAGAGATCGACCTTGCAGTTCTCAAAGCGGACATGCACAAGCACCTGCGGTGGCAGGCCGAACCAGAGATCCAGGCCACATTGGCCGAGCTGCACAAGCGACGTGAACGGGATACCGCGCAAGCCACAGCGGAACGGCAAAGCATTCAAGCCGGGAAGAGCCAGGCCATGTCCGATGCTCTTGGCGCGCGAAGACGCGAACGTCAGGCACTGGACGCAGTCGCCGCAGATGTGCGAGCCAAGCTTGTCGCAGCGGCACGGGCGCGGCCGGGCGACAGTCGGGCCACAGGCATCTATCTCTCGGCCTGGCAGTCGGCGCTGCAAACATTGCCAGCCAGGAAACTCGTCGATGCCGATCGCATCCGCGCAATCGAGATCGATGCGATCGGCCAGTTGCTGAGCGATCATGCAGGATTTGACGAGAGCGTCATCAAGAAGCTCATCGTAGGGCGCTCGCCGGTGACGATCATCGCAGGGCCGGACGCGATAAACGCCCAGTCGATCGATGCCCTCTTCGATGAAGCCCTTCAGCAGCCGAAACTCAGGCGAAGGGCGCAAGAGAATCGCGCCCGTGCAGCCGAACTGGCGGAACTGCAAGATCGGGACGACACCATAAGCAGGATGGAGAAGGCCGCGCGAGAAGCAAGTGCCAGCGATCAACTATGGGTGGCCATTTACGATAAAGTCTTGTCCAAACTTCCAGTCGACATCGCGGTTACGCGGGATGTCCAATATGGCGCGATTGATCGCGATGTCGCCGTCAGTCTTTTGCGCCGAGGCCTGCCATGGATCGATGTCCGTCAATCATTGGCGCGCTTGTCGCCGTTGTCTCCGGCCGGCAGCGAGAAGGGCAAGGGCAGGGGGGAGAAGGTCGTCGATGCGTGGGCTCATCGCCGGTCTTTCGATCATTACGTCGACGTGACGATTGCTGAAGTTATGGAGACGCTGCCGCCCGCTGAGCAAAGCAAGCGAGAGGCAGAGCGGGAAGCCTGGATGCAGCAGGCACGCCGCAGCCGATCGAACCGGAGGGCGGTCGAGCAGTATGACGAACGCCGGCTAGCGGTTCCGGATGCACTGCCGACGGAACCGCCGAACTTGCCGCCGCATCCGGCGCCGGAGGATATTACGCGCTTCTTCGGTCGCGACGGTCGGCCTAGTCGGCCGCTTCGGGACTTGCTTGCTGACGTGCAGGAAAATCGCGCGGATTATGAGGTTGGACGGAACGGTCAGCTTACAGCGCCCGGCTGGGCAGAGGATGACCAGAAGAACCTTATGACGATTCAGCAGCACCTTCATGTTCGCGCCCTCTTGCTTCAGACGTTCGCACAGGGTGCCGGCATGCATCGGGCTGGCTCATCGGAACTGGAGCGATGAGGGGCAAGGTGAGGGAGCCCGTACTTCAGTCCGTTTTACTACCTGTCTTTCCAGACAGGCTGCCACGAGCGGCAGTCCTGATCCCGGCGCTCAACCTTGCTGCGGCGAGCCGCATCTGCGCTGAATAATCAACACGGCACAAGCGCAGCGCGGACACCTCCTGCATAAGATCCCGCTCGCGCGCTTTCGCACCTGCCAGACGCTGCTCGAGCCGTTCGATCTCTTCATGTGCCTGATCCCGTTCCATCGCGGTCCGGGCATGTAGTTCACGCAGGTCGTCAATCTCTTGCCCCGCGATATCGCGCGCGATTGCGTTGGCGACGGACAACATGTGGTCATTCACCTGCTCCAGCATCGCTGCGGCCGCAGGCGTCCCGTTGATCATGATCGTTCCGGAAATACGGCGGCCAGCGCGCCATTCTTCCAGCTGCTTGTAAAGACCGCCACCTGGTGACCGGTCCAGATGCATCGCGATCTGGTAATTGGTCACTTTGCCGCTATGCCCGGGCTGGCTGGCGATCTCGCTGGCTGCGCGGGCGAAATCTTCTTCGGTATGTCTTGTCATTAATGCCTCCTGGCGGGGCAGGGCCAGTTCATCGCTATCGCCGCGATATCGCGACGGAAGGAGAGCATCTCCCTTGTTCTGAATTCGTGCCGCGATGGTATTGCGGTTGAACATCGGAGCTTGTCACGGAGCGGACCAGCCTGCTGGTGGCTGCGTCATGTGTCGCCGCAGACTGCGCGTGATTATCGTGCAGCGTTGCCCCATCGCGATCATATCGCCGCGATGGATGAAAGCGATCGCCATGGAGAGAAGCGTCAGCACGATCGATTCCGCGCGGCGCATCGCACCCGGACCACCGCGACGACGAGCCGCCCAGGCCACGAGCATGGATCCCACCGCCGCGAGCAGGTCGGCGACCATCGCCAGCCGGGTCGGCCCCTTCGATTGTCCATGCGGATCGGGCTTGTCGTCCATCGCGCAATTATAGGCGGCGACAGCGTCGCAGCAAACCGTTTCGTGCGTTTCAGTCTGGTGCAGCACTGACAGCATTATCGCGGCGATATCGCCGCGATAGAATTTTGCCGCCCGCATGATCGGCTCATCATACAGCCATTGTGGAAAAGGCGGCGGAGAACAGATCGCGCTTCTGGCACCCATTCATTGCGCAGGACGGCCCGGCAGACCAACCTATGAGAGAACCGTCCATGACGGATTTGCGTGATCGGAAATCGTCGGGGAAAAGGTATGAGGCCGCCCGGCGGCTCCGGTTCGCGACCGCCATCCGGCGGCGCGCAACGCTACGGAGAAACGCTATGCGACAGTGGCAGCATCCACCGCTTCAATATCCGCATGAGCATGTAATAGTGTTCGATCTGGAAACGATTGTCGATGAGGAGATGCCGGACGGCAGCTTCCCGCCCTGGCCTCGGCATAAGCCTGTGGCCGGCTCATTCCTCACCGCCCGCCGCGAAGGGCAGGACCATGATTTCACCCTCCACACCTTTATCTGCCGCGAAGGCGGGGAAGAGCATTTCCTGCGCAAGGTCGATGCCTTGTTCCCGTCTGGATCGATGGCGGTCACGCTGAACGGACGTGGGTTCGACGCCCAAGTGCTTCGGCTGCAGGCACAGCGCCACGGCCTCTATGAGCTGCGCAACATCGCCCGGATCGCCGACGCGGGCAGGTACGACATCGCCCATCTCGATCTCCTCGACGCCTATGGCGGGCGGGGATCATCGCTTGCCGAGCTCTGCAAGGCTTTCAGCATTCCGGTGAAGACAAGCGTTTCCGGCGCTGATGTTGGTGACCTTTGGCGACAGGGTGATGTCAGGGCGGTAGCGCAGTATGTGCAGGAGGATGTGCTGGCGAGCTACCTTGTTTACCTGCATGCCATCGCCTGGCGTCAGGGTGATGAACGGCTCATGGCGTTGCCGATTGCCGACCTGAGCGTCTGGATCGAGAGCGAGCCAAAGCTCCGGCACCTCCTGCCGTTCGCTACCTGTCGGCCGGCCATGCGGGCGCGGACCCGGGCGCCGGCGTTGCGGGTCGAGGGCGCCCTTGCTGACGCCGAGCTTCGGCTGAAGCGGGAGCAGGACGAAGCCGCCTTCGCTGCTCGCTAGATCGGCTTCACCCACCTTCATCAAAACCCATTCGCGCACGCGCATCACTCCGGCTGCTTCCGGAGAGGATGGCGCGCGCCTGCATATCAGGACATGTTCATGACCGACGAACCCGTTACTTACGTTTCCCTCACCGCTGCGGCCGTCTCCATACCGGCCGCTGACAGCAGCAATGACCTGCCGGCCACGCATCTGATTGGAGCCGGGTTGCTTATCGCGACGCGCGACGGCTCCAGCTGGCATTTCAGCAGTGAGGCGGCCACCGTCGCCGCCGGCGAGAAGGAGCAGAACTTGCTGCTCTGGCTCGCGGACCGGCTGCCGATGGCCGACACGCTGATCGGCTGGCAAATCGATCACCGGCTGGTGCCAGCGTTACTCGATGCCGCCGCTCATGCCGATGCGACCATCGCGCACCATTTCATGTTGCGCCTCGGGCGGGCGCTCCGCAACAATGTCGTGGATCTGGCGATCGACAGGGGCGGCGCAGCGGCGCCTGCGCTGTGGGAAGTTGCGGGAGAGGCTGCCATCGCCTCTCCCGGCATGACCCCGGCTGCCTTGCTCGGCAACTGGGGCGTCGGCCGTCTCGATGTCCTGCGCGCTGACCTTCGCGCGGAGGCATTGGCCATCTGGCTCCTCTTTCTTCGGCAGGCGCAGATGACGGGTCTGGAAGCGGAAGACGCGACCCTCGCCTGGATGCGCCGCCGCAGCATCCATGCCGTGAAGAGCAGGCCGGGGCACGGCCTGAGCGAAAAGCAGTGAAATCGGGATCCGTGAAAGAGCGGAAAATTGGAAATCCCCGGCCAGCAGGCCGTCATCTCAACATTGGAGTATCTGAATGACACATCCCTATCTCGCACGCGGGCAGGCCTGGACGTTCGCGCTGCGGACCTTAATGGGCTATCCGCCCCACGAGCCGTCACGCCACACCATGGGATTCTGCACCAGCGGACCGCGCGACTTCGATCATATCATGCACCTGACCGAACTTGCGGCGGACATGGGCAGAGACATGCTGCATCTGACCTTTGAGGAACTGGAATCCCAGGAGCCCTGCCTGATATCGCTGGTCCTGCACCAACCCCGCTGCGTCGAATGGATGCCGGGCTGCCGGCTCTATGCGGCAAGCAAACAGGCACCGGTCGAGTTGCTCCAGGGCGGCAGGCGCTGGCGCATCGACGAGCGTAACCAGCTGGTGAGCGGGAAGCTGCCGCCGCGCCATCTTCTCGCCCATGGCGAGCAGATCGCATGGGAACGCTGGCGCAAGATGGCGGAAGAGATGGATGGCCTTAAACTGGCGGGCAACAGCTTCGTGCCGCAGCGGAAGCCTCTCGCTGACGCCATTCCGGTCGCGGCGATCAGGATCGCCGGCTGAACCATCATCCCAACCCTTTCCGCGTCGTCATGACGCCCTCCAGCGCCGCCCCTCATGGGCGGCGCTGGCGTTATAGGAGATCAACATGCTTATCATCCAGGATCATTTCCGTAAAAATCGCGATGAACCGGTGAGTCCGCGGCGAAGCGTTCGCCACGTTAACTGGCCGGACTTCAATATTCGTCCAATTTCAGAAGAGTGGATGTATTTCGGCCGTGACCCGGCTTACAAGACCGCCACGGCGAATGCTGCCTATGTCTGGCGCGATAGTTCGCCAGTCGATCGACATGGTCCTATGCCGCGGCGGTTTGCCGAGCGGCGATGTGAGCTTAAGGGCTCCGGTCTGGCCTTGCCGGCCAACGCACCGTTATGGGCCGCCACGGACCCTTACAGAATCTGGGCAGAGGCCGATGCGGCAACCGCAGAGACAGGCGATCCGACGGCGGTTTCCGCCTGGCACGTCGTGATGCAGATTCCCACACCTATTCGTCGGAATAACTGGCGATGGTTGGTTGAAGGTTTTATCCAGACCGAATTGGTTGTGAAGGGAGCAGCTGTGGCCTGGGCCATCCACTCGCTGGAGGGTGATGGAAGCCAGAACGACTGGATAATCTCCCCCCATGCGCATTTGATTGTCACGGCTCTGCACTGGCGGCACGAAAAACGTCATGGTCAGCGGCATCCATTCTGGATCGCAAGCTGGGCACAGCAAAAGCGGATGGAATTTGCCTGGCGGCGCAGGTGCGTCAGCGCGCGCGATTTCGCCCGCCTGTTGTAAAAGCCTCGTCCCGGGCGGAACCTCGTTTGATGTTGACGCTATGCCCGCTGGTGACCCCGGCGGGCATAGCGACCTTGTTGGCGATAGCCCTCACGCCCGGCGGCGCGCTCGCCCTGTGTCATTTCGCGTCTTGCGTTCAAAGGGCGATCCAACCCGCGCCCTCTTCTCCAAAGGAACCAGCCGGATCGGCGCAGCTGAAATGTGCTCGGACACGATCGGAATGTATTTCAGCATGAACGTCAGGCGTTCAGCCAGGACGACATCAGCTCCTTCCGTTTGGATGCGCTTACTATAATGTTTCCCGTTGGTGCCCTGCCGAGCGTGCCCCATGATGTCGGCACGGATATTGTCATTCACCCCGTCAACTTCATAGAAACTGGCGCCCAGGGCGCGGATCGAGTGAATGTCAGGGCCCTTTCCCCGGTCATTGGTCGGCAAAGGCAGCCGTTCGCCGATATAATCCACCATGTGCCGCCAGGCGCGTTCGTAGAAGAATGCGCCTCCCCGCTTTTCGGCGCCATCTGGATAAAGCTCCGGAAAAAGGGCAACATGCCCTTCCTTTTTGATTGCCTCGACATAAGCGAGAAAGCCGAGGCGGATGAGCTCAGGATGGATCGGCAGATCCCGGCGGCGAGCTATGCGCTTCTCGCCGGCTTTTTCTCCATCGCGCCCTCGTGTGAGATTATCGCGAATTTTAATGTGAGGAGTCCTGTGGTTCGCGATGATGTCGGCGACTTCCAGCCCGCAAATCTCTTCACGGCAGGCGCTGGTATAATACCAGATCAGCGGGGCGTAAAAGGCGGAGTCATGCCAGACGCGCTCGAGCGGACCATCTGTCTTGAGACGATGCAGCGCGCCGCCGCCGCCGAGATATAGCGGCGAAGCGAAGAGAATCTCCATGTGCGCCCGGGTCCAAGGCGGCCGCAATTCGGTGCTGTCCTCCGTTTTGATCCTCACCCGCACGCTGCCAAAATCCATAATCACGGCGCCCGCCGCTTTAGGCTTCCACGCGGTCTTGCCGAGATGTTTGGCGACGGTCGCCATGAAGGAAAGGTCGCGGTTGACGGTCTTGTTGCTGCGCCGGTCGGACGGACTGAGGGGCGGAAGTTCGGATAGGACCTTTTCGAACGGCCGAGACATGGCGCCTTCAGAGAGCCCACCGAACCGGAATGTGACAGGCATCTTCTGGATGCCCTGCTTGAAGCGAGGCGCATCCAAATGGTTGTAGCTGCCCAATGGGCGATTGCCCGTGATCCAGGCGAAGGTTTCCATGATCCGTCGTTGCTGGTGCGTAGGGCCTTTCCAGACGCCATCTGCTTTCAACTCGGCTATCACCTCATCGATCACATCGCCGAAACGTCGATCATCATAAGTCATGAAATGACATTCCGATGGGACGGCATGCGCCACGTTGGGGGGAAGAGGGGGCGTTCCCGCCTGGAGCACAGGAGGGCAACGGGCAGAATATCTGAGCGCTTCGACCCTCGCGGTCGGTGTGCCAAGGTCGGCAGTGAGCGCTTGCAACGGATTGGCCGCGTCCATGACATCGTCATCGAACATTCGGGTAGCGCGTTTCCATGCATCCGCCCTGGCGCGCAGGATGTGCGCACGTGCCGTCGAGATGAGGTCGGCTGTTGGCTCGATGCCGACAGCTTCGAGCCGTAGGCAAACTTCCCTGTCGGCTATTTCATGACACAGCTCGCGCAGATAACCGTCTATCTGCGACAAGTCTCGGCCGAGCCCGCGCGCACTTAATTCTTTCCGATCCTCGTCGGTGAGCTGGCGGGGCCGGTCAGGGCGGCGCGCGATGCGATAGGCTTCCGCCAGCGGCACGGCACATTCCGCGATCGATGACGACCATGACGCATTCTCATATGCGTCATGAAGAGCTTGCGTTAGTTCATCCTCCAGCTCCTGACGGAAAATCGCCTCAATCTGGTCGCCGGTTAACACTCCGTTGGTTTTCAGCATCAGGTCCACGCTCAACTTCACGATTGCGAAGCGCGCGGACAAGAAGGCCGCGCGCCTGCGAGCCACCTTCGGGTCGGCGGTCTGCAATGCGATCGATAGGATCTTGGAGCTAATATTTCGGAAATAGATGCGGCGGCGGAACGCATATCGGCCAGCAATGCGAGCGGTGTGGGGTATGCGGGACACAGGTCATCACCTTTCCGCGTGTATCACCGTCATGTATGCTGGTCATGTTCGCAACACCGTCCGATGAGCCACGCCTAAAGGCGGATTTCCGTCGCTTTTGCGATAAAGTGGTCGGGGAGAGAGGATTCGAACCTCCGGCCCCTGCCTCCCGAAGACAGTGCTCTACCAGGCTGAGCTACTCCCCGACCGTCGGCGGTATCGCTTGGCGATGCCGCTGGGCAGGCGGCGGTCTATAGAGGCGGGTTTTCCGGCTGGCAAGCGGCTGATCGCGCTTTTTTTGCCATGATCACAGCAGCCCCGCCTGCCGGAAACTGAACAGCCTTTGCCCGCCGAGGATGACATGGTCGGCAAGCTTCATTTCCATCGGGCGCAGGCGGCTGGCGATCGCCCGTGACAGGCGAATATCCTCAAGGCGCGGCTGGGGAATGGGCTCGCCCGGCCGCTGCTGTTCTATGACCAGCCAGGCGCTGTCCAGACTGAGCAGCGCCCTGACGATGCCGGTCCAGCCGGTCCTGCCGTCGATGCGCCCCAGCAGCCTCCAGTCTTCATCCAGTACGATGATTTGCACCGTTTCCGTAACGTCCATGAGGGCAGGATGGTGCGGGCGGCGTCGTTCTTCACCTGACGTTGCGTCCAATTCGGAGGGGACTGCCGGGCTTTTGATCCAAAGCGAACATTGGCGATCGCGGGACGCTCGGCTACATCCGGCAGGGACTCGCCGTTCGCCTCACGGCTCATCAGGAAAGATCGACTTGACCCGCATGCTGACCCCGGACGCCGCACATTATGAGCAGCAATATCTGGACCTGATGCGCCTCATCTGGACGCAGGGGGATGAGCGTGTCGACCGGACGGGCGTGGGAACGCGGTCGATCCTGGGCGCAACCATGCGCTTTTCGCTGGCGGACAATGCAGTGCCCCTGCTGACCACCAAACGGGTCTTCTGGAAGGCCGCCGCGCGCGAGATGCTGTGGTTCCTGAGCGGCGACACCAACATCCGCGAACTGGTGCGCCAGGGCGTTCACATCTGGACCGACTGGCCGCTCGATGCCTATCGCAGGGCGACGGGCGAGACGATCGACCGGGACGCCTTTGAAGCGCGGATCATCGAGGATGACGATTTCGCGGCCCGATGGGGAGAGCTTGGCCCGGTCTATGGCGCGCAGTGGGTGAATTGGCCGCGCTACGAGCCGGTGGGGGATGGGCTCTACCGACGCGCAGCGCAAGGGCACAACCAGATTGCCGATCTGGTCGAGGGGATCAGGACCAATCCCGGCTCGCGCCGCCTGCTTTTCACCGGCTGGAACGTCGCGGAAGTCGCGCGGATGGCGCTGCCGCCGTGCCATATGACCTATCAGTTCCAGGTGGCGAGCGGGCGGCTCAACGGCCTGTTGTTCCAGCGTAGCTGCGACCTGGGCCTGGGCTTTGCCTTCAACATCTTCGGCCTGTCGATGATTACCCGGATGCTGGCGCAGCAATGCGATCTGGAACCGGGCGAAGTGGTCTGGCAGGGCGGCGACGTTCACCTGTACCTGAACCACGCGGCGCTGGTTGAGGAGCAGATCAGCCGCACGCCCGCCGGTGCGCCCCGATTGAAGATCAACCGGCGGCCCCCCAGCATCTTCGACTACCGGATCGAGGATTTCGAGGTGCTGGACTATGCTCCCCAAGCCCATATCGCAGCGCCCGTCGCTGTGTAGCGAGCACCTCAACAGGAACAGTTGCCTTTCTCAAACGTTGTAATATAGTAATTGCTATAAGCAATTTTATTGCAACAACGGAGAGAGCGCGGGATGAGCGATCAGCCTGCTTCGGGCGCTGGAGATCAGGGGAACGGGCGCAACCTGCCGCCGTTGCGCCTGCATGTGCCGGAGCCGCAGTTTCGCCCCGGCGACACGGCCGATTTCAGCAGCTTCGAGATACCGGCGGCGGGCGAAGCCCCGCGCCCCGATGAGGCCGCGCATCCCGGCACGATGCAGGGTCTGGTCTATGGGCTGATCCGCGTTCTGGACGATGAGGGCGCGGCGGTGGGGCCATGGGACCCGCATCTGCCCGCCGAAACGCTGTTGAAGATGCTGCGCGCCATGGCCCTGACCCGCGCCTTCGACGCGCGCATGTTCCGCGCCCAGAGGCAGGGAAAGACGAGCTTCTACATGAAGTCGACGGGTGAAGAGGCCGTGTCGATCGCCGCCGCCACCGCTCTTGCCAGCGACGATATGTGTTTCCCCAGCTATCGCCAGCAGGGCATATTGATCGCGCGCGGCTGGCCGATCATCGACATGATGAACCAGATCTATTCGAACAAGGGCGACCGGCTGAAGGGCAGGCAGTTGCCGATCATGTATTCGGCACGCGATGCGAGCTTCTTTTCCATCTCCGGCAATCTGACCACTCAATATCCGCAGGCGGTCGGATGGGCGATGGCCAGCGCGGCGCGGGGGGATACGCGAATCGCCGCGACTTGGTGCGGGGAAGGATCGACGGCGGAGGGCGATTTTCATTCCGCCTGTACTTTCGCCAGCGTCTATCGCGCGCCCGTCATCCTGAACATCGTCAACAACCAATGGGCCATCAGCAGCTTTTCCGGCTTTGCGGGGGCGGAGGCGACGACCTTCGCCGCGCGGGCGCTGGGCTATGGCATTGCTGGCCTGCGGGTCGACGGCAACGACGCGCTCGCCGTCTATGCCGCCACCCGCTGGGCCGCCGACCGGGCGCGGGCCAATGCCGGACCGACGCTGATCGAACATTTCACCTACCGGGCGGAAGGGCACAGCACCTCGGACGATCCGAGCGCCTATCGTTCGGCGGACGAAGGCAGCCATTGGCCGCTGGGCGACCCGATCGCCCGGTTGAAGCAGCATTGCATCCGCCTGGGCATATGGGATGAGGAACGGCAGGCGGCGATGGACAAGGAGCTGGCCGAACAGGTGCGCGACGCCGCGCGGGAAGCGGAAAAGAACGGCATATTAGGCCACGGGCTGCACCATCATCCGATGGAAACGATGTTCGAGGATGTGTTCGAGGACATGCCCTGGCATCTGCGCGAACAGCAGCAGCAGATGCTGGACGAAGCGAAGGCAGCCGGGCTGTGAGCAGCAGCCTAAGCGATTCCGGGAGCGGCGGGCTCCAGCAGATGACCATGATCCAGGCGATCAACAGCGCGCTGGACGTGATGATGGAGCGCGATCCCGATGTCGTGGTGATGGGCGAGGATGTCGGCTATTTCGGCGGCGTCTTCCGCGCGACGGCGGGCTTGCAGAAAAAATATGGCAAGAACCGCGTCTTCGACACGCCCATAACGGAAATCGGCATTATCGGCGTGGCGATCGGCATGGGGGCTTATGGGCTGCGGCCCGTGCCGGAAATCCAGTTCGCCGACTATATCTATCCGGCGCTCGACCAGCTTGTGAGCGAGGCGGCGCGGCTGCGCTATCGTTCGGCGGGGGAATATATCGCGCCCTTGACGGTGCGGTCGCCCTTTGGCGGTGGTATATTCGGCGGGCAGACCCACAGCCAGTCGCCCGAAGGCATCTTCACCCATGTATCGGGCGTCAAGACGGTGATCCCGTCCACGCCCTATGACGCCAAGGGGCTGCTGATCGCGGCGATCGAGGATAATGATCCCGTCATCTTCTTCGAACCCAAACGCATCTATAACGGCCCCTTCGACGGCCATTATGACCGCCCGGCCAAGGGGTGGGCGGGACATCCCGGCGCGATGGTGCCGCAGGGCCATTATCGCGTGCCCCTGGGGCAGGCGCGGACCGTGCGGCAGGGTGAGGCGCTCACCATATTATGCTACGGCACGATGGAGCATGTGGTGGAAAGCACGGTCGCCGACATGGGCGTGGATGCGGAGATCATCGACCTGCGCACCCTGATCCCGCTGGACATCGAGGCGATCGAGCGATCCGTGAAGAAGACCGGCCGCTGCCTGATCGTGCATGAGGCAACGCGGACCAGCGGCTTTGGCGCGGAGTTGAGCGCGCTGGTGCAGGAACGATGCTTCTACCATCTGGAAGCGCCGATCGAGCGGGTGACCGGCTTTGACACGCCCTATCCGCACAGCCTGGAATGGGCCTATTTCCCGGGGCCCGTGCGCATCCGCAAAGCCATTGACAAGATCATGAAGGATTGAGGCGCGCCATGGCCCTGTTCACGTTCAAGCTGCCCGACATTGGCGAAGGCATCTCCGCAGCGGAAATCGTCGCATGGCATGTGAAAGCGGGCGACCGGGTCGAGGAAGACCAGCCGGTCGCCGACATGATGACGGACAAGGCCACGGTGGAGATGGAGAGCCCGGTCGCGGGAACCGTCCTGCGGCTGGCGGGCGAGGTGGGCGATCAGGTCGCGATCGGGGCGATGCTGGTGGAAATCGAGACGGAGGAGGAAGCGGAGGTGACCGCCTTGTCCGATGCGCCGCCGCCATCCGAAGAGGTGATCGAGGCCGAGACGCCGGGCGAGTCGGTGATCGACGAGGCGCGTTCGGAGGACGGCACGGGCGCTTCGCCTTTGGCTCAGCAGGAGGCTTCGACTTCTCTCAGCCCGAACGGTGGTGCGGCTAACACATTCCCTAACTCAACCATGGAGGCCGCCCCCTCACAGGTTCTTGCCTCTCCAGCCGTCCGTGCGCGGGCGAAGGAGCTTGGCGTCGATCTGTCGCAGGTGAAGACCGCCGGAGAGCGCGTGCGCCATTCGGACCTGGACGCCTTCCTGCTTTACGGCGCGGGACAGGGCTATCGACCGGCGGGGGTGTCGGTGCGGCGGCCGGACGAGCAGGTGAAGGTCATCGGGCTGCGCCGCCGAATCGCCGAGAATATGGCGGCGTCGAAGCGGCATATTCCGCATTTTTCCTATGTCGAGGAGATCGACGTCACTGAACTGGAGCGGATGCGCGAGCAGTTGAACGCCAGCCGGGGCGACCGGCCAAGGCTTACCCTGCTGCCGCTGCTGATCAGTGCGATCTGCCGCTGCGTGCCTGACTTCCCGATGCTGAATGCGCGCTACGACGATGAAGCGGGCGTGGTGACGCGGCACGGCGCCGTGCATATGGGCGTCGCGACTCAGACCGGCGCCGGGTTGATGGTGCCGGTGATCCGCGACGCGCAGGACCGGAATATCTGGCAGCTCGCGGCCGAAATCCGCCGTCTGTCCGACGCCGCGCGCGCCGGCAAGGCGAAGGCGGAGGAATTGTCCGGTTCCACCCTCACCCTCACGTCGCTGGGTCCGCTTGGCGGGGTGGCGACGACGCCGGTGATCAACCGGCCGGAGGTCGCGATCATCGGCCCCAACCGCATCATCGAGCGTCCCGTCTTCAGGGGCAAGGACATAGTGGCGGCAAAGCTGATGAACCTGTCGATCAGTTGCGACCATCGCGTCGTCGACGGCTGGGACGCGGCGAGTTTCGTGCAGGCGGTGAAGACGCTGCTGGAAACGCCGGTGCTGTTGTTCGCTGATTGAGGGTGGCGGCGTTCAGCGTACCGTCGCGCGGTAGCTGAGGCGGCCGCTTTCGCCCGGAGAGATGGGGTCGGGCATGGTCCAGCGGATATGGGTGATGTCGGCGGGCACGGCGCGCCGGGTGCCGCCGAGCGGCGTCGGCAGCCATAGTTCCCCCAGCCGTCCCCAGCGCTGCCCGCCGTCGACGGAGACCTGGACAGCGGGATCGGATGTGGCAAGCTGCATGCCGCGCGGCACCGGATTGGTGACGGCCAGTCCGCGCAGGGGCTGGGTCCCCGCATTACGCCAGTTGACCACCAGTATGAGCTGGTCGCCGGGCGCGACGCGGTCCGCGCTTGCCAGAACGCGGCGGGGACGTCCGTTGATGTCGGTATGGACCCGCTCCACGAAAAGCTGGGTATCGACCTTGATATCCTGCCGGGCGAAAGCTCCGCCCGGAGCGGACGCCGCCAGCAGCCCGCATCCCATTACGCCGCAGCGCCTGATCAGGCCGGAAGTCCGATAGTTCATGGAGCCGGTGATAAAGGGAGATGGCCGAAGATTCGGTTAATCGTCTGTTGATTATATGTCCGCACTGCAACATGAAATTGGCGCGGCGAAATGGCCGGGCGCGCAGGCAAGACGGCAGGGAACGATCCTAGGTGACACCCCATGAACAGAATGAGATCAACCGCCGCCGCGACCGGCTGCTCGCGTCGATCGCGCTGACATTGGGCATCGGCCTGATCCTGGCGTTGCCCTTCGCCTTGCGCGAAGGCGCGGAATTCTTCCTGCCGCTGACCGCCGCGCTGGTGATCGCCATTGCGCTCGTGCCGTTCCTGGAGTGGATGGAGAGGCGGGGCGTGCCGTCCGCGATCGCGGCGCTGGTGGCGGTGATCGTCTTCCTGCTGGTGGCCAATGCGGCGATCGTGATGATCGTGGTTCCGGCGGCGGACTGGTTCGTGCTGCTGCCCGAAAGGCTGCCCAAAATACAGAGTAATCTAGCGCCTTTGATCGACCTTTATTCGCAGCTGCAACGTTTCGTAGACGAAACGATTCAGGCGCTTGCGAGCGGCCCCGGCGCTGTTGCGCGGACGGCGTCGGTCGACGCGCCCCGATCGCTGTTGCAATTCGCCGCGACGTCAGCGCCGTCGGCCATCGTGCAGATGGTCTTCGCGCTGCTCATCATCTATTTCTTCCTTGCCGGATGGACGCGGCTGCGGCGGCGGACGATCAACAGCCGGGGCAGCTTCGACGGCGCGATGGCGGTGGCGCGCGTCATCCAGAATGTGGTCGATGCGACATCGGCCTATGTGCTGACCATCGCCACCATCAACCTGTGCCTTGGCCTTTCGGTCGCGATCGCGCTGTGGCTGATCGGCATGCCGTCGCCGCTGATGTGGGGCGGCATCGTCGCGATGCTGAACTTCATCCCTTATTTCGGGCCGATGCTGGCGGCGGTGCTGTTGGGCCTGGGCGGCCTGATGATGTTCGACGACATATGGATGGCGTTGCTGCCCGCGGCGATCCAGATCGGCTTTCACCTGATCGAGGCCAATGCGATCACGCCCATGGTGCTGGGGCGGCGGCTGACCATGAACCCCTTGCTGATCCTGGTCGCGCTCACCTTCTGGGGCTGGGTGTGGGGAACGCCCGGCGCGTTGCTGGGCGTGCCTCTGCTGATCATCATCCAGACGGTGATTTCGGCTGCGGGGATGCCCGACATCGCCGGTTTCCTGTTCGAACGCGGGACACTCACGGTGCCGCCGCGCAAAGAAAATGACGAAACGGAGGAAACAGTTGAAAGAGCCGGTTGACAGGTCCGGCGCGCCCGCATAGATGCCCGCCCACACCGAACGCGGGTGTAGCTCAGTTGGTTAGAGCGCCGGCCTGTCACGCCGGAGGTCGCGGGTTCGAGCCCCGTCACTCGCGCCACTCTCCTAGTAGAGTGAATGGTCCCGAAGAACCATATTATCCCGATATTATGATCGTCATGTCAGCGGAAGCTGGCACCTTGTCGAGCCAGGCGGTGTCCGCGCCAGAAGGCGCAGCTTTCGCCGTGATGGCGGGGTAGCGCGTTCAGCCGCGCCGCCAGCGGCCGGTTTCCATCCAGGCGAGCAGGCGCTTCAAAGGCAGCACCCAGATCCAGATCAGGCCCAGAAAGACATAGACCGGCACCTGCGCGATCATCGGCAGGCGGCCGATAAGGCTCGACAGGCTGCCGATCAGGATCGCCCAGAGCGCGATCAGCGCCAATATGATGAACATGCCCACGGGCTTGCGCCAGCTGGGCTCATAGGGGGCGGGCTGGCGGTTCACGCGTCGGGTCCTTCGATCAGTTCGATTTCAGTGAGGATGATGTCGAGCGGCAGGTCCCACGGATCGGCGGGCAGGGCGTCATGCTCCTGCACCGACCAGGCGATGCCGACCCGCAGCGCATCGGGATAGCGGGCGAAGGCCCGGTCATAATAGCCGCCGCCCTGCCCCAGCCGGTTCATCGCCCGGTCGAATCCCAGCATCGGCGCAAAGATGATGTCGGGCGTGACCGGCGGACCGCTGGGTTCGGGATGGTGCGTGCCGTAAAGGCCGGGATGAAGCTGATCCTCCGGCGTCCAGGCGAGGAAGTCCATGCTGCCCAAACGGTCGATGACGCGCGGGAGGGCGAGGGTCTTGCCCATGGCCGCGAGCTGCGGGGCGAGGCGCTGGGCAGGGGCTTCATCGTCCAGGCCCATATAGAGCGCGACGGTGTTCGCGCCGGTGAGGCGGCGGGCGAGGGGGGAGGGGATCGCCTTGAAGGCCAGGCGGTGGGCGAGCGGATCGAGCGCGATGAGGAAGGCACGGCGGCGCTCCCGTGCGAGGGCGCGCAGGGCGGCTTTATCGGGGTCGTCGCTCATGAGCCGCGTTTAGACCCGGCGGAGGGGGCTGGGAACCTGTTTCTCGACCCTTCGATAACTCAGGACAGGCTTCGTTCGAAACCAACGGTGTTGTGGGAGCCAGCGAGAGGGAGGGTGACGGGACCGCCTCGGCCGTTTGCTGGAATATCCTCTGACGCCTCAACGTCAGGTGGGAACCATGTAGATCAGGCCGGAGCCCGCCCAGGGACAGTCCCCGTGGATGTGATTATCGCCTCAGGGATGTTCGCTAAAGCTCGTACCGCGCAGTGCCCGTCACCGGCAATCTAGGCATCGTCCGCCGCCGCGGCAAGCCTGTCGCTCAGCTTTTCGAGGCGAGCGGCGAGGCTTTCGATCGTCTGGGCGGCGGATTCGTCCTCATCGCCCAGCGCGAGTTGCTGTTGCCGCCCAATGGCCTCCCGCTTGAGGTCGTTCAGCTCGTCCGCCAGGAACAGCGCGGCGAACAGCAGCGTGCGCACTTCCGTCAGGCCGGGCGTGTTCTGCTGGGCGAGCCGGGCCTTGCGTTCGATCAGGCTGGCGAGATGGGCGAGATGCGCTTCCTCGCCATCGCGGCACCGCACTGGATAATGACGCCCGGCGATTACGAGAGTCGTTTCAGCCATGCGCCTGTCCCTTCACCTCGGCGATCAATGCGTCGAGCGATCGAAGCGCTTCCCGTGCCGCCGCCGCATCGATGCCGCCGGGTGGGGGAGCGGAGGGTCTGGACCGGTCCACCTGCTGCTCAAGCCTGCCAACCGCGCGCTCCAGAGCGCCGATCGCCTGCATCATGCGATTGCTTGCCATAACCAACGCATAGACAAAGTTTTCGCCGCGCAAAAGCCGTCATTGGGCCGCTCGGCCCGGCGTTGCGGCCTGCCGTGGTTGACGCCCCGTGCCAGAGGCGACAAAGGGGACCCGATTTCGATTCGTCGGCTCAGCAGGGGGCCGCTTTTTAGAGCAGGAAAGACGCCAGCCCAGATGACCGTTTCCGAAAAGTCGCTCGCCAGCGCCATCAGGGCGCTTTCCATGGATGCAGTGCAGGCGGCGAACAGCGGCCATCCGGGCATGCCGATGGGCATGGCGGACGTCGCGACGGTGCTGTTCAAGGATTATCTGAAGTTCGACCCAAGCCAGCCCAAATGGGCCGATCGCGACCGTTTCGTGCTGTCGGCGGGCCATGGGTCGATGCTGATCTACTCGCTGCTGCACCTGACCGGCTATGCGCGCCCGACCATTGAGGACATTCGCAACTTCCGCCAGCTCGGCAGCCCCTGCGCCGGGCATCCTGAGAATTTCGAACTGGCGGGCGTGGAAGCGACGACCGGGCCGCTGGGTTCGGGCCTGGCGACCGCGGTCGGCATGGCGATCGCCGAGCGGCACCTCAATTCGACCTTCGGCGACGATCTGGTCGATCACCGTACATGGGTGATCGCTGGCGACGGCTGCCTGATGGAGGGCGTCAATCATGAGGCGATCGGGCTTGCGGGGCACCTGAACCTCGGCCGCCTGATCGTGTTGTGGGACGATAACAAGATCACCATCGACGGCGCGGTCGACCTGTCGAGCAGCGAAGATGTGCGCGCCCGCTATGCCGCGACCGGCTGGCATGTGGTTTCGTGCGACGGCCATGATGTGGCGGACGTGCGACGCGCGATTGACGAGGCGCTGGCCGATCCGCGCCCGTCGCTGGTCGCCTGCGCCACCAAGATCGGCTATGGCGCGCCCAACAAGGCTGGTACGTCTGGCGTCCATGGTTCGGCGCTGGGCGTCGAGGAAGTGGCTGCGGCGCGCGAGTTCCTGGGCTGGACGGCCGAACCCTTCGTCATTCCCGAAGATGTGGCGGCCGAATGGCGGCGCATTGGTGCGCGCGGCGCGGACGTGCGCGCGGGCTGGGAAGACCGTCTGGCGGGCAATGGCCAGAAGGCGGAGTTCGAGCGGCGCATGGCGGGGGAATTGCCCGCCGGTTTCTCGCTCTCCAACTATATCGACACGCTGATCGCCAATCCGCAGAAGGTCGCGACCCGCAAGGCGAGCGAACTGGCGCTGGGCGCGATCAACGACCTGCTGCCCGAAACGCTGGGCGGTTCGGCGGACCTGACCGGCTCCAACAACACCAAGACCAAGAGCACCGGTCCGCTCACCAGGGACGATTATTCCGGCCGCTATGTCTATTATGGCATCCGCGAGTTCGGCATGGCCTGCGCGATGAATGGGCTGGCGCTGCATGGCGGCGTCATCCCTTATGGCGGCACTTTCCTTGTGTTCTCCGACTATATGCGTGGCGGCATCCGTCTGGCCGCGCTCCAGCAGCAGCGGGTCATCCATGTGCTGACCCATGACTCCATCGGCCTTGGCGAGGATGGTCCGACCCACCAGCCGATCGAGCATGTCATGTCGCTGCGCATGATCCCGAACCTGGACGTCTATCGCCCGGCGGATGTGGTCGAGACGGCGGAATGCTGGGAGCTGGCGTTGCAGGACAAGGATGGTCCGTCCGTGCTGGCGCTGACCCGCCAGAACCTGCCGCAGTTGCGGACGGAGAAGGCGGGCGAGAATCTCTGCGCGAGGGGCGCCTATCGCCTGCGCGCCGCCAAGGCGGATCGCAAGGTTGTGTTGATCGCCACGGGTTCCGAAGTCGAGATCGCGGTCGCGACGGCCGATCTGCTGGAAAGCCAGGGCATCGGCGCGGACGTGGTGTCGATGCCGAGCTGGGCGCATTTCGAGGCGCAGCCGCAGGCGTATAAGGATGATCTCCTTCCGCACCATGTCCTGCGTGTCTCGATTGAGGCAGGGACGACGTTCGGCTGGGAACGCTATACCGGCATTGCGGGCCTGCGCTTTGGCATCGACACGTTCGGCGCTTCGGCTCCGGCGGAAGTGCTGTATGAGCATTTCGGCCTGACCGCCGCCAAGATCGCGCCGCAGGTTGCGGCCGCGCTGGATCATTGAGAAGAACATCTACCAATCAGGAGGCTAGTGCAGTGGCAACGAAGGTAGCAATTAACGGTTTCGGACGTATCGGCCGCCTGGTGGCGCGCGCAATCCTGTCGCGCACCGACCATGACCTGGAGCTGGTCAGCATCAACGATCTGGGCGACGCTAAGGCGAACGCCCTGCTGTTCAAGCGTGACAGCGTCCATGGCGCTTTCCCCGGCGACGTCAGCGTCGATGGCGACGTGCTGGTCGTCAACGGCAAGCGCATCGCCGTGACCGCTGAGCGTGACCCGGCCAAGCTGCCCCACGCGGCGCAGGGCGTTGAGATTGCGCTGGAGTGCACCGGCTTCTTCACCGATCGGGAATCGGCGTCGAAGCATCTGGCGGCGGGCGCCAAGCGCGTCGTCATCTCGGCTCCGGCCAAGGGCGTGGACAAGACCGTCGTGTTCGGCGTCAATCATGAGACGCTGACCGCCGACGATGTCGTTATTTCCAACGCCTCGTGCACCACCAACTGCCTTGCCCCGCTCGCCAAGGTGCTGAACGACAGCATCGGCATCGAACGTGGCCTGATGACGACGATCCACAGCTATACCAACGATCAGAAGATCCTGGACCAGATCCACAGCGACGCCCGCCGTTCGCGCGCGGCCGCCATGTCGATGATCCCGACCACCACCGGCGCTGCCCGTGCGGTGGGCGAGGTGCTGCCCGAACTGAAGGGCAAGCTGGACGGTTCGGCGATCCGCGTGCCGACCCCGAACGTGTCGGTCGTCGACCTGACCTTCACGCCCAAGCGCGACACGAGCGTCGAGGAAGTGAACAGCCTGCTCAAGGCCGCTGCCGAAGGCGCGCTTAAGGGCGTGCTGGCCTATACCGACGAGCCGCTGGTTTCGATCGACTTCAATGGCGATCCGGCCAGCTCGACCATCGACAGCCTGGAAACGGCGGTGATCGACGGCAAGCTGGTGCGCGTGCTGAGCTGGTACGACAATGAATGGGGCTTCTCCAACCGCATGGTCGATACGACCGGCGTGGTTGCCGGGCTGCTGTAAGGCGGCAAGCCTGGGCGAACCTTTATCCGTTCGCCCTGAGCCTTGTCGAAGGGCTCGCCTGAGCGGAGCGAAGGCCGATCTGGCCTCGCTCCGCTCGGCCAAGGGCTTCGACTTCGCTCAGCCCGAACGGTTGGAGGGAAGTCCAAACAATAGAGGCGGAGAAACGAGACGTGGCCAAGCCCTTCAAGACGCTGGACGATATGGGCGACATCAGCGGCAAGACCGTGCTGGTGCGCGAAGATTTGAACGTGCCGATGCAGGATGGATCGGTGACCGACGACACCCGCCTGCGGGCGGCGATGCCGACGATCCTGGAACTGGCCGATCGTGGCGCGAAGGTACTGATCCTGGCGCATTTCGGGCGGCCCAAGGGTCAGAAGAACCCGGAATATTCGCTGTCGAAGATCACCCGCCCGTTGACGCAGGTGCTGGGTCGCGACGTTCAGTTCATTCCCGATTGCTGCGGCGAGGCTGCGGTCGATGGCATCGCGGTGATGCGTCCCGGTGACATTTCCATTCTGGAAAATACCCGCTTCCATCCCGGCGAGGAAAAGAATGATCCGGCGCTGGCGGAAGCCATGGCTGCGATCGGCGACTTCTATGTGAACGACGCTTTTTCGGCCGCGCACCGCGCCCATGCCTCGACCGAAGGACTGGCGCACAAGCTGCCCGCCTTTGCTGGCCGGTCGATGGAGAAGGAACTGGACGCGTTGCAGGCGGCGCTGGGCGAGCCGGTGAAGCCGGTAGCGGCGGTTGTCGGCGGGGCGAAGGTTTCCACCAAGCTCGACGTGCTGAACAACCTCGTCGCCAAGGTCGATCATCTGATCATCGGCGGCGGCATGGCGAATACCTTCCTGCACGCGCGTGGCGTGGATGTCGGCAAGTCGCTGTGCGAGAAGGATCTGGCGGACACGGCCGAGGCGATTTTCGACGCGGCGGAGAAGGCCGGTTGCACGATCCATCTGCCCTATGACGTGGTGGTGGCGAAGGAGTTCGCGGCCAATCCGCCATCGGTGCGGACCTGCAATGTGCATGAGGTCGCGGCTGACGAGATGATCCTGGACGTGGGACCGGCGGCTGTCGAGGCGCTGGGCGATGCGCTCAAGAACTGCCGCACCTTGGTGTGGAATGGGCCGCTGGGCGCGTTCGAGATCGCTCCGTTCGACAAGGCGACCGTGGCCCTGGCGAAGACGGCGGCGGCCTTGACCAAGGAAGGGCAGCTTACGTCCGTGGCGGGCGGCGGCGATACCGTCGCGGCGCTTAACCATGCGGGCGTGGCGGGCGACTTTACCTTCGTATCCACCGCTGGCGGCGCTTTCCTCGAATGGATGGAAGGTAAGGAACTGCCAGGCGTCAAGGCGCTGATGGCTTGAATATCAGGGGCCGCCCGTGATTGGCGGCCCCTTTCATTTTCCGTCGCTGCCATCGTGGCGGCGCAACCCTACAGAGAAGGTATGTGCAGATGCTGGATCAGGACATGAAGAACAAGATTGCGGGCGGCAACGGCTTTATCGCCGCGCTGGACCAGAGCGGCGGTTCGACGCCTAAGGCGCTGAAAGGCTATGGCATCGAAGAAGGAGCATGGTCGAACGATGAGGAAATGTTCGGCCTGATCCACGACATGCGCAGCCGCATCATCACCTCGCCCGCCTTTTCGGGTGAGAAGGTGATCGGCGCGATCCTGTTCGAGCGGACCATGGACGGCGAGGCAGGCGGCAAGCCGGTGCCGCAGGCGCTGATCGAGCGCGGCGTCGTGCCCTTCATCAAGATCGACAAGGGTCTGGAGGATGAAGCGAACGGCGTGCAGCTGATGAAGCCGATGCCGGAACTCGACACGCTGCTGAAGCGCGCCAAGTCGCTGGGCGTGTTCGGGACCAAGGAGCGTTCGGTTATCAATCTCGCCAATCGCGAGGGCATCGCCGCTGTCGTGAAGCAGCAGTTCGAAGTGGGGCAGCAGGTTCTGGCCGCCGGGCTGGTGCCGATGATCGAGCCCGAAGTGAACATCAAGAGCCCTGAGCGGGCCGATGCCGACCAGATCCTGCTGGAGGAACTGGTGAAGGCGCTCGACGCCTTGCCGGGCGACGATCAGGTGATGCTGAAATTGTCGTTGCCGACGAAGCCCGGCCTGTTCGATCCGCTGGTCGATCATCCCCGCGTGCTGCGCGTCGTGGCGCTGTCCGGCGGTTTTTCGCGCGCGGAAGCCTGTGTCGAACTGGCCAAGAACCGGGGAATCATCGCCAGTTTCAGCCGCGCGCTGTTGAACGACCTGCGCCATCAGATGAGCGATGACGAGTTCAACGCCTCGCTGGGTCAGGCGATCGACGAAATCTACACCGCCTCCACCAAGAAGGCGGCCTGATCCGGCGATGACGGCGGCAGGGAGCCATTCCGGGGCCGCCGTCATCCGCATCGGACCGGACGGCGTCGCGACGATGCGGGCAGTGAATGCGCTGTTCGCGGAGGTCTTCGATGACCTGCAATCCTATGCCGGCCTGCCGCCGTCCGACGGCTATCTGACCGATCTGCTGGCCGATCCCCGCTTCATCGCGCTGGCCGCTTTGGAGGGGGACAGGGTTGTCGGCGCGCTGGCCGCGTATGAATTGCGCAAGTTCGAGCAGCAGCGCAGCGAAATCTACATTTACGATCTCGCCGTGGCGGCAGACCGGCGGCGGCAAGGCATCGCCACCGCGCTGATCGACGCGTTGCGGCCGGTCGCCATCGCTGCGGGCGCGTGGGTGATCTATGTGCAGGCGGATCTGGAGGATGAGCCTGCGGTCGCGCTCTACACCAGGCTGGGCGCGCGCGAGGATGTGCTGCATTTCGACATAGCGCCGCGTGCTTAGAGCATGATCATGTTTGAGTGATCTTCATCCCGGACCTTCGACAAGCCCGGATGATGGATAGCGAGCCTTGATGCGGAGGCTTCCGTACAAGACGATCACGGTCAGCGAGACTGTGACACATAAAAAGCGTGGCGAATCTGCGTGTCATCGCATGAATGGCAAGGCAAACAAAAGCATGGCTGCGGCTCCCAGAAAACTTCTGACACCATGAAGCCGGCCCCACTGGACGAGCATCGCGCGACTTTCGAAGTCGGCGAGACGTGGGTTCAGGGCCATGAGCCGCTTATTGACGGGGAAGATGGCCCACAGCGTGAAGGGCCAGTTCGCAAGAAGGGCGACACTCCCTGCCACCCAGAGCCAGTCTTTCGTGAGATAGCCTGCGATCAGGCCTGCCACTCCGCCAATCACGGCCAAGCCAGACTGGATGGGTAGTGCGCGCTTATAGCTTGGCTGCCATTGTTGAAGCATCGGCCCGTCGCCCAGGCCAAGCCGCGCGGGATGCTCGACCAGCGTGATGTAGAAAGCTGCGCCAGTGAAAAGCGTCGCGCTGAGCAGAGCAACAAGTGAGATTATCATAACCCTTCCTCGCCTGGTTCGAGGAAGCGCCAACCCACGGGACAGCGCCTCCCCGAATTGGGGTGACGCCGCGGCTGGGAAGAACCCCGGTGGGGTGCAGGAACTACCGACCTGCTGCTCTATTTCCGGCGGATCAACTATCGCCGCTCGTGCGCGATCAATCAAGAGCCACGACCGATATATGGGACAATGGCCTAAGCGGCCATGGCTTTGAGCGCGAGCGCGTCCGCTATCGCATGCGCTTCCATGTCATTGTTGAAATAGGCCCAGACGGCGCGGCCATGGCGCGCCTGATCGCGCATCCACTCCGCCCAGTCGCGTAGCTGCGCTTCGGGATAGCGGCCCCAATATTTGCCGCCCGCGCCGTGGAAGCGGACATAGGCGGCGCTGCCCGTCGCGATGCGCGGGCTGGCCGATCCGGCCATGTCATGGACGCAGAAGATCGCGCCATGGCGTTCGAGCAGTTCATAGGTGCCGTCCTGATACCAGCTTGGGTGGCGGAATTCGAAGACGGGCGTGATGTCCGCGGGCTGGAGCTTGAGGAAGCTGTCCAGCCGGTCGAGATCAAGCCGGATGCTGGGCGGTAGCTGATAGAGCACAGGTCCCAGCGCCGGGCCGAAATGGCGGAAGGATTCCATCATCCGCTCCATCGGTTCCTCGCAATTTTTCAGTTTCAGCGCCTGGGTGAGGTAGCGGTTCGCCTTGGCGGCATAGCAGAAGCCGGACGGAGCCTGATCGCGCCAGCCATCCACCGTCTCCGGCCTGGGCAGGCGGTAGAAGCTGTTGTTGATCTCCACCGTGTCGAAATGTTCGGCATAGAAGGCGAACCAGCGCTTCTGGCAAGCTTTTCGGGATAGAAGCGGCCGCGCCAGTGACGATAGTTCCAACCTGAACAGCCGATCCTGATCATAGCCGAGACAAGCTGCCGGGCCGTGAAGCGGTTCCATAGTTTTCCTTGGGTGCCGAAACGCGCTAAGGGGCGGCGCATGACCGACTTCACTGACGAAGAACTGGCGCTTGACCCCCATTTCGCCGACCAGTTCGAAAAGGGCTTCCGCCCGCCCTGCCAGCTTTACCTCATCTCCCCGCCGGTAATCGGGGAGGATTTCGTGCGGCAATTGGCCGAAGCGTTCGACGGCGGGAATGTGGCGGCGTTCCAGTTGCGGCTGAAGGGCGCGGACGAAGAGGTGGTCGCGCGCGCGGCGGAGCCATTGCAGAAGCTGTGCGCCGAGCAGGAGGTTGCGTTCGTCATCAACGACAGCATCGCTCTGGCCAAGCGGCTGGGCGCGGACGGCGTGCATCTGGGGCAGGGCGATGGCGACCCGCGTGAGGCGCGCAAGATATTGGGCCCGTCCATGCAGATCGGCGTCACCTGCCATGACAGCCGCCACCTTGCGATGGAAGCGGGGGAGGCGGGCGCGGACTATGTCGCGTTCGGCGCTTTCTATCCGACCACGACCAAGGAGACGCTGTACCGGCCGGACCCGTCGATCCTGAGCTGGTGGACGGCCGTGTTCGAGCTTCCCTGCGTGGCGATCGGCGGGATCACCGCCGCCAATGCCGCGCCGCTGGTGGAGGCGGGCGCGGATTTCCTGGCGGTGAGCAGCGCTGTGTGGAGCCACCCGGACGGAGCGCGCGCCGGGGTGGCGGCTTTTGCGGGGGTTCTGGGCAAGGCCTGACGCATCGGAAGGGAGGCAGGCAGCTTTCCTGGCATTTGCGCGTTTCCTTTCCCAACCATCGGGAGAGTTTCGCCTTGAAGACACATCTGCTTGCGCTCACGCTGCTGTGCACCGCCTGCAACGTTTCCGTCACTGATGCCAACGAAAGCGGGCGCGCGCCCTCGGACAGCGAGCAGCAGAGCGCGGCGGCAAATCAGGGGGGCGACCCCTTTGCCTTCACCATCGTGCCGGAACCGGGTGGCGCGCCCGCGCGGGCGGACTCAATCCTCCAGGCGCAGGTGGCGCTCGACCGGGCGGGCTTCTCCCCCGGCGTTCTCGACGGGAAGGAGGGCATGTCCTTCACGGCGGCGCTCAAGGGATTCCAGGAAGCCAGGGGCTTGCCGGAGACAGGCAAATATGACGAAGTGACCGCCAAGGCGCTGCTGGGGGACAGCCCGCCCCCGGCGACATGGCTGGTGACGATCCCCGAAGGCTTTGCGCGCGGGCCGTATAGCAATATCCCCAAGGAATATGCCGATCAGGCGAAGCTGCCTGCGCTTGGCTACCGCAACCTGATCGAGAAGCTGGCCGAACGCTTCCATACTAAGCCCGAAGTGCTGGTGGCGCTGAACGCCCCGGGCACGAAGCTGGGGCCGGGGGCGACGGTGCGCGTGCCGGCCATCGGCAATCAGCCGGTGGCCCGGATCGAGGGAGATGAGCGGGGCTGGGGCAGCACGCTCGCCAGCCTGGCGGTGGCCAAGGACCAGCCGCAGGCGGACCATATCGTGGTGGACAAGTCGGACGGGGTGCTGCGGGTCTTCGACGCGCAGGACAAGCTGATCGCCCAGTTCCCCGCAACCATGGGATCGCAGCATGATCCGCTGCCGCTGGGCACATGGGAGATCAAGGGGATCAGCCGCAACCCGGATTTCCACTATAATCCCGACCTCTTCTGGGACGCTGACGCCAAGGATGAGAAAGCCGTGCTCAAACCGGGGCCGAACGGTCCGGTCGGCGTGGTCTGGATCGACCTTTCGAAACCCCATTACGGCATTCACGGCACGCCCGAGCCGCAGACCATCGGCCGCACCGAAAGCCACGGCTGCATCCGCCTGACCAATTGGGATGCCGCGCGGCTGGCGCAGATGGTGAAAAGCGGGGTGAAGGCCGTGTTCCAGGCATGAGGAGGCCGGGACGGCGCGGGTGGGCGGGCATAGCGCTCGCCATCCTGCTGCTGGTCCTGTTCCTGAAAATGTGCGTGCGGATCGTGCCAGGGGGCGGCCCGGAAAGGCCGCCTGCGGCGCCTCCCCAACGCGCTGCGGCGAATGCGGGCGCGCTGCTGATCCCGGTGGAGGGCGTGCCCCCGGCGGCGCTGACCGACACATTCACCCAGTCGCGGGCGGGCGGCGCGCGTCCGCACGACGCGATCGACATCATGGCGGCGCGCGGAACGGCGGTGCTGGCGGCCGCCGACGGACGGGTCGAGAAGCTGTTCTCCAGCGCGGACGGCGGCCTTACCATCTATGAGCGGTCGGGCGATGGGCGCCGCATCTATTATTATGCGCATCTGGACGGCTATGCGCCGGGGCTGGCCGAAGGGCAGACGGTGCGGCGCGGGCAGAAGATCGCCACCGTGGGGAGCAGCGGCAATGCCGACCCGGCCGCGCCGCATCTCCACTTCGCCGTGCTTGAGATGATGCCGGGCGAGCCATGGCATGGCGGGCGCGCCATCAATCCCTATCCGCTGCTGGCGCATCCGCCCCGATGACCCCACTTGCCCTTGGCGGCGGCACGATGTAGAGGCCCCCAAGCCTTAAAGAGGCCGGCTCTTTTCACCTTCAAGCATATAGGCAGGCTCTTCCCATGAAGATCAGCGGCGTCGAGATTCGTCCCGGCAACAATATCGAATATGACGGAAGCCTGTGGCGTGCCGTCAAGATCCAGCACACCCAGCCCGGCAAGGGCGGCGCCTATATGCAGGTGGAACTCAAGAACCTGATCGACGGGCGCAAGAACAACGTGCGCTTCCGCTCCGCCGAGACGGTCGAGCGCATCCGCCTCGACACCAAGGATTTCCAATATCTCTATGCAGAGGGCGACATGCTCGTCTTCATGGACACGGAAACCTATGAGCAGATCAACCTGCCGCAGGACCTGGTGGGCGAAGCGTCGGCTTTCTTGCAGGACGGCATGATGGTCATGCTGGAAATGTATGAGGAACGCCCGATCTCCGTGCAGCTGCCCGAAACGGTCGAGGCGACCGTGGTCGAGGCCGACGCCGTGGTGAAGGGGCAGACCGCTTCGGCCAGCTACAAGCCCGCAATCCTGGACAATGGCGTGCGCGTCATGGTGCCGCCGCACATCGTCACCGGAACCCGCATCGTCGTGGATGTGTATGAGCGGGAATATGTGAAGCGGGCGGATTGATGACAATCTCCCCTCCCGCAAGCGGGAGGGGGGAGAATAGAAAATGGTATCCCATTCCGGCCTTCTCACCGTCATGGAGCGCGCCGCGCGCAAGGCTGGCGCGAAGCTGCGCCGCGATTTCGGCGAAGTCGAACATCTGCAAGTGTCCCGCAAGGGCCCGGCGGATTTCGTGTCCAAGGCCGACCAGCAGGCCGAGCGCACGCTGGTGGAAGAATTGCAGAAGGCGCGGCCCGACTGGGGCTTCCTGCTGGAAGAAGGCGGGGTGATCGAGGGCGATCCCACCAAGCCGCGCTGGATCATCGATCCGCTCGACGGCACCACCAATTTCCTGCACGGCATCCCGCATTTCGCCATTTCCATCGCGGTCGAGGAGCCGCTCTATGGCGGCAACAAGCGGGAAGTCACCACCGGCCTCATCTATCAGCCGGTCACTGACGAAAGCTATTGGGCGGAAAAGAGCCGTGGCGCATGGCGGCATGACCAGCGACTGCGCGTGTCGGCCCGCCGCGACCTGGGCGATTGCCTGATCGCCACCGGCATCCCCTTCCTTGGCCATGGCGATTTCGCGCAGTGGACGCGCGTCTTCGGCGCGGTGGGTCCGTCGGTGGCGGGCATCCGCCGCTTTGGCGCGGCGGCGCTGGACCTCGCCCATGTCGCGTCGGGGCGCTATGACGGCTATTGGGAAAGCGGCCTTCAACCCTGGGACGTCGCGGCAGGCATCCTGCTGGTGCGCGAGGCGGGCGGCTTCGTCACTGACTTCCGTGGCGGCGACCAGCCGATCGAGCGCCGGGAAGTGATCGCAGGCAACGACGCTATCCATAGCAAATTGCACAAGCTTGTGGCTGGAGCGCTGCGCTGAGGCGGCCAATTGTTTCTGCGTACAAGAAGTGAATTGTTGCGAATCATTCTCACGCCTCCGGGCCTTGCTTCGCTTATGCGGCAGGCCTAAAGCGCGCCCATAGTCATTTTCGCCCAGGGGATTCCGTTGGTCGATCTAGCCCAATATCTGCCGATCCTGATCTTTCTGGGGATCGCCTTGCTGCTTTCCGTCACGTTCGTGTTCCTGCCGATGCTGGTGGGCCGCCTGACGGGCGCACACAAGCCGGACCCGGCCAAGCTCAGCGAATATGAGTGCGGCTTTCCCGCCTTCGAAGAACCGCGCAGCCAGTTCGACGTGCGTTTCTACCTCGTCGCGATCCTGTTCATCATCTTCGATCTGGAAGCGGCGTTCCTTTATCCCTGGGCGGTCAGCCTTGACCAGATTGGCTGGGCCGGTTGGGCGACGATGATGATCTTCATAGCGGAGCTGGTGCTCGGCCTCGTCTATGCGTGGAAGAAGGGAGCCCTCGATTGGGAGTAGAACTGACAAGTCCCGCGCCCGGCACGATGCTGCCCGCGGGGACGCAGCCCGACCAGGATTTCTTCAATGCGCTGAACAGCGAAGTCAGCGACAAGGGCTTCCTTGTCACCTCGACCGAAGAACTGTTCAAATGGGCGCGGACGGGGTCATTGTGGTGGATGACCTTCGGCCTTGCCTGCTGCGCGGTCGAGATGATCCATTCCAACATGCCGCGTTACGATATGGAGCGGTTCGGCGTCGCGCCACGCGCGTCCCCGCGCCAGTCGGACGTGATGATCGTCGCGGGCACGCTGTGCAACAAGATGGCCCCGGCGCTTCGCAAGGTCTACGACCAGATGTCGGAGCCCAAATATGTGATCTCCATGGGGTCCTGCGCCAACGGCGGCGGCTATTATCACTATAGCTATTCGGTGGTGCGCGGCTGCGACCGGATCGTGCCGGTGGACATCTATGTGCCCGGCTGCCCGCCGACCGCCGAAGCGCTGCTCTACGGCGTGATGCAGTTGCAGCGGAAGATCCGCCGGATCGGGACAATCGAGCGCTGATATGGGTCATTCTGCACCGAAGATCGCGGCCATTGAGGGCATCGCGCAGGAAATTGGCGGCCTGCTGGGGCCCATGCTGGTCGAGACCATCGATCATGCCGACGAGTTGAGCTTCACCGTCGTCCGCGAGCAAGTGGCAGAAGCGCTGCTGCTGCTGCGCGACCGCGCGGAATATCAACAGTTGATGGAGATTGCGGGCGTCGACTATCCCGACCGTCCAGAGCGGTTCGAGGTCTGCTACCATCTGCTCTCCGTCACGCGTAACCACCGCATCCGCGTCAAGGTGTCGACGGATGAGGACACGCCGGTGCCGACCGTCACGCACATCTGGCCCGTTGCTGGCTGGCTTGAGCGCGAAGTGTTCGACATGTACGGCGTGGTTTTCGCTGGCAACCAGGACCTGCGCCGCATCCTGACCGACTATGGCTTCAAGGGGCATCCTTTCCGCAAGGACTTCCCGCTGACCGGCTATGTCGAAATGTGGTACAGCGAGGAGGATAAGCGGGTCGTCTACAAGCCCGTCCGCCTCGCGCAGGATTTCCGCCAGTTCGACTTCATGAGCCCGTGGGAAGGCGCGGAATATCTGCTGCCCGGTGACGAGAAGGCGCCCCAGGCGCCCGGCGCGCCGACGCCTGCCGCCGCTCCCCCGCCGCCGCCCGCTTCGCCGCAGGGCCAGCCCGCTGGCGCGACGCCCAAGGTGACGGAAAAGTCCGGGGATACCGGCGCGGGCGAACCCGCCAACAGCAAGGGCGCGGAAAAGTCGCCTGCCGCTCCGGTGAAGCCCGAAGAACATACTGACGAAGGCAAAGGCGCCGCCAAGCCCGAGGACAAGTCCTGATGTCCACTTATCTCGACGAACTGGAGCGCAAGACCAGCCCGGAAGATCCGACGCTGGGCGATACCGAGATCCAGAATTACACGATCAACTTCGGCCCGCAGCATCCAGCGGCGCATGGCGTGCTGCGCCTGGTCATGGAGCTGGACGGCGAGATCGTGGAACGGTGCGATCCCCATGTCGGCCTGCTGCATCGCGGCACCGAAAAGCTGATCGAATACAAGACCTACCTTCAGGCGCTGCCCTATTTCGACCGGCTGGATTATTGCTCGCCGCTCAGCATGGAGCATAGCTATGTGCTGGCGATCGAAAAGCTGCTGAACCTGGAAGTGCCGCTGCGCGCGCAGTATCTGCGCGTGTTCTTCGCGGAACTGACCCGCATCAGCAATCACATGCTGAACCTCGGCTCGCATGTCATGGACGTGGGCGCGATGACGCCCAACCTGTGGCTGTTCGAAATCCGTGAAGACTGCATGAACTTTTATGAGCGCGCATCGGGCGCGCGCATGCATGCGGCCTGGTTCCGCCCCGGCGGCGTGCATCAGGACGTGCCGCTCAAGCTGTTGACCGACATTGCCGACTGGCTGGACACGCGCCTGCCCCGCCTGTTCGAGGATGCGATCAGCCTGGTGGCCGACAACCGCATCTTCAAGCAGCGCAACGTCGATATCGGCGTTGTGTCGAAGGAAGACGCGCTCAAATGGGGCTTTTCCGGCCCGATGATCCGCGGGTCCGGCATTCCGTGGGACATCCGCAAGTCGCAGCCCTATGACGTTTATGACCGCATGGAATTCGACATTCCGGTCGGCACCAATTTCGACTGCTATGACCGTTTCATGGTCCGCGTCGAGGAAGTGCGCCAGTCGGCCCGCATCATGAAGCAGTGCCTGCAACAGATGCCGGAAGGACCCATCGCCAGCTTCGACCGCAAGGTGGTGCCGCCCAAGCGCGGCGAGATGAAGCGGTCGATGGAAGCGCTGATCCATCATTTCAAGCTTTATACCGAAGGTTTCCACGTTCCGGCGGGCGAGGTCTATGTGGCGACGGAAAGCCCCAAGGGCGAATTCGGCGTCTATCTGGTCGCCGACGGCAGCAACAAGCCCTACCGCTGCAAGATCCGCCCGACGGCCTTCTCGCACTTGCAGGCAATGGATTTCATGATGAAGGGCCACATGCTGGCCGACACCACCGCTGTCCTGGGCGCCATGGACATCGTGTTCGGAGAATGTGACCGCTAATGGCTGACGCAGTTCATATCCCTGACGAAGCGGAAACGCGCGCCCGCTGGGGCAATTTCGCCTGGACGGCGGACAATGCCGAGCAGGCCAGGAAGGTGATCGCCCGCTATCCCGCAGGCCGCCAGCAATCGGCGGTCATGCCGCTGCTCGACCTTGCCCAGCGTCAGGTGGGGGAAGAGACGCAGACCCAGGGCTGGCTGCCGGTGCCGGTGATGGAATATATCGCCGACCAGCTAGAGATGCCGTACATGCGCGTCTACGAGGTCGCGACCTTCTACACCATGTATAATCTCGCGCCGGTCGGCCGCTATCATGTGCAGGTCTGCGGCACGACGCCCTGCATGCTGCGCGGTTCGGATGATGTGTTTTCGGCCTGCAAGAACAAGGGGCTGGTGAAGGGCGGAACGACGCCGGACGGCCTGTTCACCTTGACAGAGGTCGAATGCCTGGGCGCCTGCGCCAACGCGCCGATGGTCCAGATCAACGACGACAATTATGAAGACCTGACCTATGACAGCATGAGCGCGATCCTCGACGATCTCGCCGCTGGCAAGCAGCCCAGGATCGGGCCGCAGATCGATCGCCAGACCAGCTGCCCCGAAGGCGGCCCGACCACGCTCAGGGAGATGGTCAGCGAAAATCACGATTACCGGGGGGAGTGGTAATGAACCGCATGCCTTCCAAGGAAACTCCGTTCGGATGTGGAGTGACTCTTGATGTCTGACGTCATCGCACCCCTTGCCGATAAGGACCGCATCTTCACAAACGTCTATGGCTTCCAGGACTGGGGCATCGACGCGGCGATGAAGCGCGGCGATTGGGATAATACCAAGGCGCTGCTGGACATCGGCCAGGACGAGATCATCGAGCGCATGAAGGCCAGCGGTCTGCGCGGCCGTGGCGGCGCAGGCTTCCCGACCGGCATGAAGTGGAGCTTCATGCCCAAGGAAAGCAAGGATGGCCGTCCGAGCTTCCTGGTCATCAATGCGGACGAATCCGAACCCGGTTCGTGCAAGGACCGCGAGATCATCCGTCATGATCCGCACAAGCTGATCGAGGGCGCGCTGGTCGCCGGTTTCGCGATGCGGGCGCGGGCCGCCTATATCTATATTCGCGGCGAGTTCATCTATGAGGCGAAAGTCCTCTTCGCCGCTGTCGAGCAGGCCTATGAAAAGGGTTTCCTGGGCAAGAACGCATGCGGCTCCGGTTATGATTTCGACGTCTTCGTCCATCGCGGCGCGGGCGCCTATATCTGCGGCGAGGAAACCGCGCAGATCGAAAGCCTGGAGGGCAAGAAGGGCCAGCCGCGCCTTAAACCGCCCTTCCCGGCGGGCGCGGGCCTCTATGGCTGCCCGACGACGGTCAACAATGTGGAATCGATCGCGGTTTCGCCGACGATCCTGCGGCGCGGGCCCGAATGGTTCTCCAGCTTCGGGCGGGAGAATAACAAGGGCACGAAGCTGTTCCAGATCAGCGGCCATGTGAACAAGCCCTGCGTCGTCGAAGAATCCATGGGCATCAGCTTCAAGGAACTGATCGACCGGCATTGCGGCGGCATTCGCGGCGGCTGGGACAATTTGCTGGCGGTGATCCCCGGCGGTTCTTCGGTTCCTCTGGTTCCGGCGGCGCAGATCATGGACGCGCCGATGGACTTTGATGGCCTGAAAGCGCTTGGCTCCGGCCTCGGCACGGCGGCGGTCATCGTCATGGACAAGTCGACCGACATCGTCCGGGCGATTTCGCGGCTGTCCTACTTCTACAAGCATGAGAGCTGCGGCCAGTGCACGCCCTGCCGCGAAGGCACCGGCTGGATGTGGCGGGTGATGGAGCGTCTGCGCACCGGTGAGGCCGACATCGGCGAAATCGACATGCTGCATGAGGTCACCAAGCAGGTCGAAGGCCACACCATCTGCGCGCTCGGCGACGCGGCGGCCTGGCCGATCCAGGGCCTGATCCGGCACTTCCGCCCGGAGATCGAGCGGCGGATCAACGAGAATAAGGGTGGCGCCCCCGTCATGGAGGCAGCGGAGTAATCATGCCCAAGGTCAAAGTAGACGGCGTAGAACTCGAAGTCCCGGCGGGCGCGACCGTCCTCCAGGCTTGCGAGCTGGCGGGGAAGGAAATTCCGCGCTTCTGCTATCATGAGCGGCTGAGCATCGCGGGCAATTGCCGCATGTGCCTGGTCGAGGTGAAGCCCGGGCCGCCCAAGCCGCAGGCGAGCTGTGCGCTCCCGGCAGCGGACAATCAGGAAATCTTCACGCAGACTGAAATGGTCAAGAAGGCGCGCGAAGGGGTGATGGAGTTCCTGCTCATCAACCACCCGCTCGACTGCCCGATCTGCGACCAGGGCGGCGAGTGCGATTTGCAGGACCAATCGGTCGCCTATGGCCGTGGCGGCAGCCGCTTCGACGAGAACAAGCGCGCCGTTACCGAGAAGTATATGGGTCCGATCGTTAAGACGGTCATGACCCGCTGCATCCAGTGCACCCGTTGCGTGCGTTTTGCCGAGGAAGTCGCGGGCGTGCCGGAAATCGGCGCCATCTATCGCGGCGAGAATATGCAGATCACCACCTATCTCGAACATGCCGCGAAAAGCGAACTGTCGGGCAATGTGGTGGACCTGTGCCCGGTCGGCGCGCTGACGTCCAAGCCCTATGCCTTCGAGGCGCGTCCTTGGGAACTGCGCAAGACCCCGGCGATCGACGTGATGGACGCGGTCGGCACCAACATCCGGCTCGACAGCCGTGGCCGTCAGGTGCTGCGCGCCGTTCCACGCATCAATGATGACGTGAACGAGGAGTGGGCGAGCGACAAGACCCGGCACAATGTCGATGGCCTGGTTCGCAAGCGGCTCGACAAGCCCTATGTGCGCAGAGACGGCAAGCTGGTGCCGGCGACATGGAACGAGGCGTTCGCCGCGATCGCCGCCGTCAAGCATGGCGGTTCGGTGGCCGCGCTCGCGGGCGATCTGCTGGATTGCGAGACGATGTTCGCGGCCAAGCTGCTGGTCCAGAAGCTGGGCGGGACGATGCTGGAAGGGCGTCAGACCGGCCTTGCCTATGACGTGTCGAGCCTGTCGGCGGTGAACTTCAACACGACGCTGAACGGCATCGAAACGGCGGACGCGATCCTGCTGGTCGGCACCAACCTGCGCTGGGAAGCGCCGCTGGTGAACACGCGCATCCGCAAGGCGATCAAGAAGGGCGCGAAGGTCTTCGCCCTCGGCCCGCAGGTGGACCTGACCTACAAGGTCGAATGGCTGGGCAATGACGCTTCGCTGCTGGCCAAGCTGCCGGAAGCGGTGGTCGAGGCGTTCGGAAAGGCGGCACGTCCGGCGGTGATCGTCGGCGGCGGCGTTCTGGCCAAGGACGGCGCGCATGGCGATACGCTGGCGCTGGTCGAGACGCTGGGCCTCATCAAAGATGGCTGGAACGGTTACAATGTCCTGCATTTCGCAGCGGCGCGCATGGGCGGGCTGATGCTGGGCTATGCGGTGGACGGCGGGATTAGGTCGGTGGCGGCGGCGAAGCCGAAGCTGCTCTTGTCGCTGGGCGCGGACGAGGTTGACTATTCGGCGTTCGAAGGCAGCTTCAAGGTCTATATCGGCCACCATGGGGACAAGGGCGCGCATGCGGCGGACGTGATCCTGCCGGGCGCGAGCTATGCCGAAAAGGCGGGCACCTACGTCAATCTGGAAGGCCGGGTGCAGCACGGCGAAAAGGCCGTGTTCGCGCCAGGCGACGCGCGCGAGGACTGGTCGATCCTGCGCGCGCTGTCCGAAGTGCTGGGCGCGACCTTGCCGTTCGACAGCTTCGAGCAGCTTCGGGCCGAAATGGCGAAGGCCGTTCCGGCGCTGGGCGTCGAAGGGCTGGCCGATTATGGCTGGTCCATGCCCAGGCTACCTACCGGCGCGAGCGGCGAGTTCGGTTCGCCGATCAAGGACTTCTACCTGACCAACGCCATCTGCCGCGCCAGCCCGACGATGCAGCAATGTTCGGCCGAGCTGATCCATGGCGAGAGCTTCGCGGAGGCCGCGGAGTGATGGAACAGGTACATACATCCGTCCGGTTCGAGCCTGTCGAGAACCGCTGCACCGACCTTGCGAAACATGCTTCTCGACTTCGCTCGAAGCGAACGGGGGAAGGACATAAGGCCCGATGACCGCTTTCTTCCAAAATCTTGGTATGCCCTTCAACGGTGCGTGGCTGCTTTCCACTGTCATCGGCATCCTGCTGATCGCCTTGCCGCTGATGCTGGCGGTGGCGATGATCATCTATGCCGACCGCAAGATCTGGGCGGCGATGGCGCTGCGCCGCGGCCCGAACGTCGTCGGACCTTTCGGTCTGCTCCAATCTTTCGCCGACGGGGCCAAGGCGTTCCTGCAAGAAACCATCATTCCTTCGGCCGCCAACCGGGTGCTGTTCCTGATCGCGCCGATCATCACCTTCACGGTCGCGCTGATCGCCTGGGCGGTGGTGCCGTTCCAGGCCGGGGTGGTGCTGGCCAACATCAATGTCGGCCTGCTCTACATCCTCGCGATCAGTTCGCTGGGGGTGTACGGCATCGTGCTGGCTGGCTGGGCGTCCAACTCCAAATATCCCTTCTATTCGGCGATCCGCGCCAGCGCGCAGATGATCAGCTATGAAGTCTCGATCGGCTTCATCCTGATCTGCGTCGTGCTGTGGGCGGGCAGCTTCAACCTGACCATGATCGTTGAAAGCCAGAAGGGCTATTATGGCTTCCTGAACGGCAATGGCTTCAACCCGCTGCTCTTTCCGATGGCGATCATGTTCCTGATTTCAGCCATGGCCGAAACGGCGCGCGCGCCCTTTGACCTGACCGAGGCGGAGTCGGAGCTGGTGGCCGGTTATCAGACCGAATATTCGTCCATGGCCTTCGCGCTCTACTGGCTGGGCGAATATGCGAACGTGCTGCTGATGTGCGCGCTGAACGCCGTCCTGTTCTGGGGTGGCTACCTGCCCCCGATCGACTGGGCGCCGCTCTATTATGTGCCGGGCATCATCTGGCTTTTCGCGAAGATCCTGTTCTTCTTCTTCGTCTTCTCCTGGGTGAAGGCGACGGTGCCCCGCTACCGGTACGACCAGTTGATGCGGCTGGGCTGGAAAGTGTTCCTGCCGGTCTCCCTCTTCTTCGTCTTCCTGGTTTCGGGCTTCCTGATGTTTACGCGCTACGGAGGCGTTCAATGAGCCTCGGCTATTATGTCAAATCCTTCACCCTCTGGGAGTTCGTGAAGGCGCATGCCCTGACCTTGAAATATTTCTTCAAGCCCAAGGCGACGATCAACTATCCCTATGAGAAGAACCCGATTTCGCCGCGGTTCCGGGGAGAGCATGCGCTGCGCCGCTATCCCAACGGGGAGGAACGTTGCATCGCGTGCAAGCTGTGCGAGGCGATCTGCCCCGCGCAGGCGATCACCATCGAGGCGCAGCCGCGCGAGGATGGAAGCCGCCGCACGACGCGCTACGACATCGACATGACCAAGTGCATCTATTGCGGCTTCTGCCAGGAAGCCTGCCCGGTCGATGCCATCGTCGAAGGGCCGAACTTCGAATTTTCGACCGAAACCCGCGAGGAGCTTATCTACGACAAGGCCAAGCTTCTTGAAAATGGTGACAAATGGGAACGCGCCCTGGCCGCGAACCTTGCCGCCGATGCGCCCTACCGCTAATGGGCGCGCACTTGCCATTACACTCGGCTCCGTTCGTTTTGAGCGCCGTCGAGAAACTGGAACCTGGCGCGGCGTTTCTCGGCCGCGCTCGAAACGAACGGCGGTTAATCCAAGGCCGCATGAAGGGGCTGGTACTCTGACATGATTCACGTCTTCGCCTTTTACCTGTTCGCCACATTGGTGGTGTGCAGCGGCGCGCTGACGATCCTGTCGCGCAACCCGGTTCATTCGGTGCTGTGGCTGATCCTGGCCTTCTTCAATGCGGCTGGCCTGATGGTGCTGCTGGGCGCCGAATTCATCGCCATGCTGCTCGTCATCGTCTATGTGGGCGCGGTCGCCGTGCTGTTCCTGTTCGTCGTCATGATGCTGGACATCGATTTTGCCGAGCTGCGCGCCGGATTCGTCGATTATCTGCCCTTCGGCATGTTGATCGCGCTGGTGCTGCTGGCCGAGATCGTGCTGGGCATCGGCATCTGGAGCGCAGGCCCTATCGAACTGGCGCAGCGCGCGGCTCCGGTGAACCCGGAAATGTCGAACATCCAGGCGATCGGGACGCTTCTTTACACGCGCTATATCTTCCTGTTCGAAGCGGCCGGCATCGTGCTGCTGGTCGCGATGATCGGCGCGATCGTGCTGACCCATCGTGCACGCGGCGGCGTGCGCGGACAGGTCATTGCGAAGCAGAACCGCCGCCGTCCGCAGGATGCCGTGCGTAACGTCAATCAGCCCGTGGGGCAGGGGGTGGAGCTGTGATCGGCCTTCAGCACTATTTGGTGGTCAGTGCGATCCTGTTCGTGATGGGGGTGCTGGGCATCTTCATCAATCGCAAGAATGTCATCATCATCCTGATGGCCATCGAACTGATCCTGCTGAGCGTGAACATCAACTTCGTCGCCTTCAGCGCCTTCCTGGGCGATCTGGTGGGGCAGGTGTTCAGCATGTTCGTGCTGACCGTTGCGGCGGGTGAGGCGGCCATCGGCCTTGCCATCCTCGTCATCTATTTCCGTGGTCGCGGCACCATCGCCGTTGACGATGTCAACCGGATGAAGGGCTAAAGCTCGATGATCCAGCTTATCGTCCTTCTCCCGCTCATCGCGGCTGTCATCGCCGGTCTCGGCAACAAGGCGCTGGGCAAGCTGCCCGCGAAGATCATCACCACCGGCGCGCTGTTCGTCAGCTGCGCGCTGAGCTGGCCGATCTTCATCAGCTTCCTGACCGGACATGCGGAACCCTATGTCGCGCCCGCCTTCACCTGGATTCAGTCGGGCAGCTTCGATGCGCAGTGGGCGCTTCGTGTCGATGCGATGACGGCGGTCATGCTGGTGGTCATCACCAGCGTATCGAGCCTCGTCCATCTCTATAGCTGGGGCTATATGGAGGAGGAGCCGGACCAGCCGCGCTTCTTCGCCTATCTGTCGCTTTTCACATTCGCGATGCTGATGCTGGTGACGGCGAACAATCTGTTGCAGATGTTCTTCGGCTGGGAAGGCGTGGGCCTTGCCTCCTACCTGCTGATCGGCTTCTGGTTCCGCAAGCCTTCCGCCAACGCGGCCGCGATCAAGGCGTTCGTTGTCAACCGCGTCGGCGACCTTGGATTCATGCTGGGCATTTTCGGCACCTATCTGGTGTTCGACACCATCTCGATCCCGGAAATCCTGGCCGCCGCGCCGTCGATGGCCGGTTCGACCATCGGATTCCTTGGCCATCGTTTCGACACGATGACCGTGCTCTGCCTGCTGCTGTTCATCGGCGCGATGGGCAAGTCGGCACAGCTTGGTCTGCACACATGGTTGCCGGACGCGATGGAGGGCCCGACGCCCGTGTCGGCGCTGATCCATGCCGCCACCATGGTGACGGCGGGCGTGTTCATGGTGTGCCGCCTGTCCCCGATGTTCGAAACCTCGCCGACGGCGCTGGGCTTCGTGACCTTCATCGGCGCGGCCACCTGCCTGTTCGCGGCGACGGTGGGCACGGTGCAGAACGACATCAAGCGGGTCATCGCCTATTCGACCTGTTCACAGCTGGGCTATATGTTCTTCGCGGCGGGCGTCGGCGCTTATGGCGCGGCGATGTTCCACCTCTTCACCCACGCCTTCTTCAAGGCGCTGCTGTTCCTGGGCGCGGGTTCGGTCATCCATGCGATGCACCATGAGCAGGACATGCGTTACTATGGCGGTTTGAGGAAGGAGATTCCGGTCACCTTCTGGACGATGACGCTGGGCACGCTGGCGATCACCGGCGTCGGCATTCCGCTGCTGGGCTATGGTTTCGCGGGCTTCTATTCGAAGGACGCCATTCTGGAGTCGGCCTTTGCGGCTGGCGGATATGGCACCGGCGCATTCCTGGTCGGCGTGTTCGCGGCGCTGCTCACCAGCTTCTACAGCTGGCGGCTGGTGTTCCTGACCTTCTTCGGCAAACCGCGCTGGGCCGCGTCGGAGCATATTCAGCATGCGATCCACGACGCGCATGGCCATGGGCATGACGATCATGCCACCCATGGCCATGGCGCGGAGGATGACAATGCGCCCGCGCAGGAGAATGCGGGTCATGATCCGCACGGTGCTGAGAGGGACGCGCATGCTCTGCCCGCCGGAACGGGCGGCTACCATCCGTACGAAAGCCCCTGGGTCATGCTGTTGCCGCTGGTGGTGCTGAGCCTGGGCGCGGTGTTCGCGGGCTTCATCTTCCATGACCAGTTCATCGGGGCCGAAGGCGGCGTCGAGTTCTGGAAGGGAGCTCTCGCGTTCGACAGCCATTTGATGCATGCAGCGCATGAAGTGCCGGTATGGGTGAAGTTCTCGCCCTTCGCGGTGATGCTGACGGGTTTCGTCATCGCGTGGCTAAGCTACATCAAGAACACCGACTGGCCGCGGCGTTTCGTCGCCCACTTCGGCATCCTTTATCAGTTCCTGCTCAACAAATGGTATTTCGACGAGCTGTACAACTTCCTGTTCGTCAAGCCTGCCTTCGCCATCGGCCGCTTCTTCTGGAAGTTCGGCGACGTGGGCTTCATCGACCGCTTCGGGCCTAATGGCCTCGCTGCTCTGGTCGTGCAGGGCAATAAAGTCACCCGCCGGCTGCAATCCGGCTACCTCTACACATACGCGCTGGTGATGCTGATCGGCCTCGCCGCGGCCGCAACCTGGGCGATGACACGATAATGGACGGCTTCCCCATCCTTTCCCTGATGATGGCAGTGCCGATGGCGGGGGCCATCGCCTGTCTTTATGCGGGCGCCAACCAGGCGCGCTGGATCGCGTTGCTGGCGACGCTGGTCGATCTGGCGCTCGGTATCCTGCTCTGGGCGAATTTCGACCAGTCGGGCAGCGGGGCGCAGTGGCAGTTCCAGGAATATGCGCCGATCTTCGGCCGGTTCGCCTGGGCGCTGGGCATTGACGGTATTGCGCTGGTGCTGATCATGCTGACCGTGTTCCTGATGCCGATCTGCATCGGGGCGAGCTGGGAAGCGATCCAAAAGCGCGTTGGCGAATATATGGCCGCATTCCTGTTCATGGAGGTGCTGATGATCGGCGTCTTCACGGCGCAGGATCTCTACCTCTTCTACGTGATGTTCGAGGCTGGCCTGATCCCGATGTACCTCATCATCGGCATCTGGGGCGGGGCGGATCGCATCTACGCTTCCTACAAATTCTTCCTTTACACGCTCCTCGGATCGGTGCTGATGCTGATCGCGATGATGTGGATGGTGCATGAAGCTGGCACCACCGCCATCCCGACGCTGATGACCTATAATTTCGATCCGCAGGTCCAGGTCTGGCTGTTCCTCGCCTTCTTCGCGAGCTTTGCGGTGAAGATGCCGATGTGGCCGGTCCACACCTGGCTGCCCGACGCGCACGTTCAGGCGCCGACCGCCGGTTCGGTCATCCTGGCGGGCGTGCTGTTGAAGATGGGCGGTTACGGCTTCATCCGCTTCTCGCTGCCTATGTTCCCGGAGGCTTCGGCGCAGCTTGCCTGGCTGATCTGGGGACTGTCGATGGTCGCGGTCGTCTATACCAGCCTCGTCGCGCTGGTGCAGACGGACATGAAGAAGCTGATCGCTTATTCCTCGGTCGCGCATATGGCGATCGTGACGGTCGGCCTGTTCGCCTTCAACCAGGCGGGCATCGAGGGCGCGATGATGGTGATGCTGGGCCACGGCCTCGTGTCGGGCGCGCTGTTCCTGTGCGTCGGCGTCATCTATGACCGCCTGCATACGCGTGAGATTTCGCGCTATGGCGGCCTCAGCATCAACATGCCTAAATATGCGGTGCTGTTCCTGCTGTTCACCATGGCTTCGATCGGCCTGCCGGGCACGAGCAACTTCGTCGGCGAATTTCTGGCGCTGATGGGCATTTACCAGGTGTCGACCTGGGTGGCGCTGGTCTGCACCACGGGCATCATCTTGGGCGCGGCCTATATGCTCTACCTCTACCGCCGCATCGCCTATGGCGAGCAGAAGAATGCCGACGCCGCGGCCATGCCCGACCTGTCGGCGCGCGAAATCTGGCTGCTGGCGCCGATCGCCGCCGCCGTGTTGTGGATGGGCATCTATCCCGAAAGCTTCCTGGCGCCGATGCGGTCAGACATTCGCGCGCTGGAAGCTCGCATTGCCTCTGCCGCTCCGGCGGGGGATTCCAAGATCAAGATGGGGCCCGCCATTCCCACGGCGCAGGCTCATCATGAAGAAGAAGCAGCGCATGGGGAGGCGCACTGATGATTGAATCCGCTTCCCTTCTGGCTGTCCTGCCGGAACTGATCCTGACCGCTGGCGGTCTCGTGCTGCTGATGATCGCCGCCTTTAGCGGTGACGCGGCCGCGCGCGTCGTAAACTGGCTGTCGGTCCTGACCCTGCTGGTTGCGGGCCTCGCCCTGTCGACCTCCGTGGCCAATGGGCCCGTTGCTTTTGACGGGCTAGTCCGCGCCGATGCTTTCTCGGTCTTTGCCAAGGCGCTGATTTATGCCGCTGCTGGCGCGGCGATCCTGCTCGCGCCGCGCTATTTCCTTGCTGGAAGCGCGCTGCGGCCTGAATATCCGGTCCTCATCCTGTTCAGCAGCGTGGGCATGGGCATGATGGTGTCGGCGGGCGACATGCTGACGCTCTATGTCGGCCTGGAGATGCAGAGCCTTGCCGCCTATGTGCTGGCGAGCTTCATGCGGCAGGATGAACGTTCGTCCGAAGCGGGCCTGAAATATTTCGTGCTGGGTTCGCTGGCGAGCGGCATCCTGCTCTACGGCATCGCGCTGCTGTACGGCTTTACCGGCAGCACGAGCTTTGACGGCATCGCCGTCGCAATGGGCGATGGCGTGGGCAGGGGCGAGCTGTTCGGCATGGTGTTCCTGCTGGCGGGCCTGGCCTTCAAGATGAGCGCCGTGCCGTTCCATATGTGGACGCCGGACGTCTATGAAGGCGCGCCGACGCCGGTCACGACCTTCTTCGGCAGCGCGCCCAAGGTCGCCGCCATGGCGCTGACCGTACGCGTCGCGATCGAGGCGCTGGGTCCAGCCGGGCTGGACTGGCAGCAGATCGTGATCTTCGTGGCGCTCGCCTCCATCATCTTCGGCGCGGTAGCGGCCATCGGGCAGACCAACATCAAGCGCCTGATGGCCTATTCGTCGATCAACAATGTGGGCTTCGCGCTGATCGGTCTGGCCGCAGCGACGCCCGCGGGCGTGGCGGCGACGATGAGCTATATGGCAATCTATGTCGTGATGACCATCGGCGGCTTTGCCTGCATCCTGCAAATGCGCGATGCACAAGGCCGTCCGGTCGAGAGCATTGCCAGCCTGGCCGGACTGTCGCAGTCGCGCAAGGGGTTGGCGGCGGCGCTCGCCATCTTCATGTTCTCCATGGCGGGCATTCCGCCCCTCTTCGGCTTCTGGGCGAAGTTCCTGGTGTTCGATGCCGCCGTCGCGGCGGGCCTGACGGCGCTGGCGGTGTTCGGCATTGCCGCTTCGGTGATCGGCGCCTTCTATTATCTCAAGATCATCAAGACGATGTATTTCGATGAGCCTGCCGACGCCTATGAGTCACGGGGCGGCCCGGTTGAGAATGTCATCCTGACGGCCTGTGCCGTGGTGATCGTGGTCGGCTACCTTCTCAATCCGGCGCTTGATCATGCCAGCGCGGTGGCTGCGGCGTCGTTATTCTGACCGGCATCCGCTTCGTCGAGGAGACCGGCTCCACCAACGCCGACATGCTGGCGCTGGCGGAGCAGGGCGCTGCCGAAGGCACATGGCTGCGGGCGGCGCGCCAGACCGGCGGCCGGGGGCGGATGGGCCGTTCCTGGGAAAGCCCGGAAGGCAACCTTCATTGTTCGACCCTCGTCCGGCTGCACGCTGGCGACCCGCTGGCGCACACCCTGGCTCTGGTCGCGGCCAACGCGGTCCATGCGCTGATCGCACCGCTGTGCAAGGGGCAGGCGCAGATCAAATGGCCGAACGACCTGCTGGTGGATGGCGCGAAAATCGCGGGCATATTGCTTGAGCGGGCGGGCGACGCGATCGTCGTCGGCATCGGCGTCAATGTGGCCGGACATCCGGCGGGGCTCGACCGGCCCGTGACGAGCCTGACGGCACAAGGCGCGCCGGAGACTGACGCGGGCCTGCTGCTTGAGCGGCTGGCCCATCTGTTCGCTCATTGGCTGGCGATCTGGAGGGCGCAGGGGCTGGAGCCGGTATTGACGCACTGGCTGCTCAACGCCCATCCGGCCGGAACGCCGATGCGTGTCGTGCAACCCGACGGTCAGGTGATCGAGGGTGCGTTCGATACGCTGGACCGGCAGGGAATGCTGATCCTCCGCTTGGCGAATGGCGACACGCGTGCCATTCATGCGGGCGACATATTTCTCATCTGAATTCGAGGACCGGCCATGCTTCTCGCGATCGACGCGGGCAACACCAATGTGGTTTTCGCGCTGCTGGACGGGCGCGAAATCCGCGCGCGCTGGCGCATTGCGACCGACCCGCGCCGGACGGCAGACGAATATGCCGTTTGGCTGAACCAGCTGCTGATGCTGGAAGGCCACAAGATCAATGATGTCGATGCGGTTATCATTGCAACGGTCGTTCCCAGGGCGTTGCATAATTTGCAGGTGCTGGCCGAGAAATATTTCAAGGTGCCGGCGCTGATCGCGGGACAGGCTCCGGTGGAATGGGGCATTGAACTGGACGTTGCGGAGCCTGCTTCGGTCGGCGCTGACCGGGTTGTAAACGCCATCGCTGCCCACCACCTTTATGAAGGCGACCTGATCGTCATCGATTTCGGGACGGCGACGACCTTCGACGTGGTTGATTATCAGGGGAGCTACAAGGGCGGCATCATCGCCCCTGGCATCAACCTGTCCCTTGATGCATTGGTTGCTGCGGCGGCGAAGCTGCCCAAGATCGCCATCGCTCCGCCGGAGAACCGATCGGTTATCGGGCGAACGACGGAAGCGCAGATGCATATCGGCGTATTCTGGGGCTATGTGGCGATGATGGAAGGGCTGGTGGCGCGGATGCGCGCCGAAATCGGCCGCCCTGCCAAGGTGATTTCGACGGGCGGCCTTGCCGTCCTTTTTGACGAGAATAGCGATATTTTCGATGCGATCGTGCCGGACCTGACGATCATGGGGCTGGCGCTGCTGCACGAACGGAGTTTGAAAGACTGATGACACCTGGAAATGAGCTGCTGTTCCTGGCCCTGGGCGGGTCGGGGGAGATCGGCATGAATGTCAATCTCTATGGCTGCCAGGGTAAATGGGTGATGGTCGACCTGGGCCTGACCTTCGCCGATCCCGCCTATCCGGGCGTCGAACTGGTTCTGCCCGACCTGACCTTCATCGAGGAGCGGCGCGACGACCTGCTGGGCATCGTGCTGACCCATGGGCATGAGGACCATATCGGCGCCTTGCCCTATCTGGCGGCGGATCTAGGCGTGCCGCTCTATGCGACCCCGTTCACGGCTGGCCTGATCCGGTTGAAGCTGGAGGAAGAGGGGCTGACCAGCGAGGTCGAGCTAAACGTCATCGAGAATGAGGGGAGCTTCGCGCTCGGTCCGTTCGGCTTCCGCTATGTGCCGCTGGCGCATTCGATCCCGGAGGGCAATGCCGTGCTGATCGACACGCCCTATGGCAGGATATTCCACACGGGCGACTGGAAGCTGGATGAGAAGCCTCTGCTGGGCCAGCCGTCGACGCCGGAGGAATTGACCGCGATCGGTGATGAAGGCGTGCTGGCGCTGGTGTGTGACAGCACCAATGTCTTCAATCCCGAAGCGAGCGGATCGGAAGGCGACGTTCGCGAAGGGTTGATGCAGACGGTCGCGGGCGCGAAGGGCCGCGTGCTGGTCACGACCTTTGCATCCAATGCCGCGCGATTGCAGACGCTGGGCGAGGTGGCGGCCGCCACCAGGCGGCGGCTGTGCGTCGCGGGGCGTTCGCTCGACCGCATCATCTCGACCGCCAAGGCGGCGGGTTATCTCAAGGACTTTCCGCCGACCGTGGATTGGGACGATGTGATGGCCCTGCCGCATAATGAGGTGATGATCATCGCCACCGGCGGCCAGGGAGAGGCGCGGGCCGCGCTGTCGCGCATCGCGTTCGACAGCCATCCGATCAAGCTGGATGCTGGCGACACGGTCGTATTTTCCTCCAAGCAGATCCCCGGCAATGAAATCGCCATCGGCCGTATCCAGAATGCGCTCGCGGCCAAGGGTGTGCTGATGGTCACGGACCGTCAGGCCGAGGTGCATGTTTCCGGGCATCCGGGGCGGCCGGAGCTGGAGGCGATGTATCGCTGGGTTCGCCCGCAGATCCTGCTGCCAGTGCATGGCGAGCGGAGGCACATGGCCGAGCAGGCGCGGCTGGGCCTTGCCAGCGGCATTCCCCACGCGGTGGTGCAATCCAATGGCGACCTGCTGCGTCTGGCCCCCAACGGGCCGGAGATCATCGGGCATGAAGCGACCGGCAGACTGGTGCTGGACGGTGACGTGATCCTGCCCGCAGACGGCGCGACGATGAATGAGCGGCGCAAGGTGGCGCTGCATGGCCAGATCAGCGTCGCGGTGGCGCTCGACGGCAAGGGCAGGGTCCTTGGGACGCCGGCGCTACGGACGCAGGGCGTGCCGGTGGAAGAAGACAAGGCGGCATTTCTTGATGAAGCAGCGGAGGAGGCCGTCGCGGCGGTCGCCAAGGGCTCGCTGGACGAGGAAGCCCTGCGCGAGCGGGTCAGGCTGGCGGTGCGGAGGACGGCGACGCGCTGGACCGGCAAGAAGCCCGTGGTCGACGTGCTGCTCATTCGAGCCTAAGACAGCATCATGAACTGGTATGCCATCTTCGCCATCTATGTGTTGTTCTGGGTGATCAGCGCTTTCATCGTGCTGCCTTTCGGACTGAGGACGCCCGACGAAACGGGCGAAGTGATACTGAAAGGACAGGCGGACAGCGCGCCCAGCAATTTCCGTCCCGGCATTGTCGCCATTCGGGCGACGATCCTGTCGGCGGTGTTGTTCGGGATCTACTACGCCAACTATGTTCAGGGCTGGGTGACGCTGGATCAGTTCGTCCGGTTGTCGTGACCGGGCCAGCATAGCGCAATGCGGATCAGGCCGCTCGCAGGAGCGGCAGCGCCATGGCGGAACCGATCGCTATGTCAGGCCAAGGCGATTGCAGCAGGGCGACCGCAGCCGCCGCAATGAGCACGGCGCTGTTCGAAATGACATCGTTGCGCGAACATTCGAATGTGCTTGCCATGTTCATATCTTCGCTGCGGAAGGGCCAGAGCAAACGCAGGCGATAGAGATTGGCAACCAAAGCGAGCGCGCCAAAGGCGAGCGTCAGTACGGGCGAGGGCGGCATGCCGGACTGAATCTTGACGATCACGCTGATGGCGATGCCAACGCCCAGCAGCAGGATAAACAGCCCCTTGAACAAGGCCGCGCCCGCCTTCCACCGTTCCGTCCTGCCAAGCGCGTAGAGGCTGATGGCATAGACCAGCGCATCGCGAGCATGCCGGTGGCGTCGGCCATCAGAGCGGTTGAACCGGCAACGATGCCCGCCCCGAACTCGACGAAGAACATGATGGCGTTGATCGCCAGCATGATGATCAGCAACTTGCGCTGATCCGCCTGCCGCGCGAGGCGCTCGATCTCCGAAGCCTTTGATGAGTAGCAACTGTCCGCCAGCGCAGGAATATGGACCGGCGGGCCCCACGTCGCCACGAGCGCTCGCGGTGTTGCAAGCGGCCGGGGAGGGCTATCGCACCTTCTCCCCATGCAGCGCTTCGCTCTTATTGACGCAGCCGCTCGATGGCCTGCGCGAGGGCGACGTAGAGCTTGCCCATGTCAGACGACAGGATGGCGACGCCCAGCGCATTGCCATCACGCGCCGACAGGATGATCCGCAGCATCGATTCGAAATCATGGATGTAGCGGTTCACATGATCCTGAAATTCCAGGTCATTGTCATAGTGCAGCGCGATTTCGCGGGACTCTCCGGCGTCGAGCAGCTTCACCGCGCGTCTGGTGAAAACCCCGCGATCGCCCTTCAGATAGGAGGACCAGGCCGAGTCCGTCACATCGTTGGACAGGATCTTGGTGACGTCGATGGCGGTGCTGTTGAGCGATTCGATCAGCAAGGCGGCACGGCGGGCGAAATGGTCGCGGTCACGCTCCTCGGCCGCGCGTTCGGCTTCCTCGATCTTCGACTGGACGCTGGCGCTGGTGTCGGCAATCGTCAGCAGCTGGCGCGTCAGGCGGTCGGATGCCTGATGTGCGGCCTTCACCGCTTCTTCGGCGACTCGCGCGACCATTTCGATCTGCGCGGTGACCTTGTCATCAATGGCGCGCTGCAAGGCTTGCTCGCTTGCGTCGGCCAGGGACTGGGCGGCGTCGGGAATGGCCCGGCCGAGCGCCTGGCGCGCGCGCTCCGCTGCCTGATCGGCAGTGTCCTTGACGCGCAGAAGGGCCGTGACGAGAAGTGGCCCGGCCCCTTCGGTGATGCGCGTCGCGTCCTGATGCGCGTTGTCGAGGGCCGTGCGAAGTTTCTCCACCAGTTCGCGATTGGCTTCGACGCCGCTCTGCGTGCTTTCCAGCCATTCGGTGAGGCGACGGCCCTGTCCACGCAGCAATTCTTCCGCTTCCTGCGTGCGCCCGACCAATGCCTCGGAAATGGCCTCCAGCCGTTCCAGTTCGGGTGCGGCGCTTTCCAGCAGGGTCCGGCTGGTTTCGATCCGCGCGTCGAAGCGTTGCAGCGCCGCCGGGAAGGTCTCGTCCAATTCGCGGACGCTCGAATCGAGCGCCACCAGCAGGGTTTCGGCGGAGCTGATCAGCTTTTCGGCGGTGACACCGCCCGCTGCCAGCGAACTGTCGATCCTCTGCGTTTCCGCTGTCAGGCGGGTCAGCGCTTCGGTCAGCCGCTCATTGCGCGACAAGGCGGCGTCTTCCAGCGCGGCGAAACGCGCCTGGGCGCTGTCGACCGCTTCGCCCAGGGTGGCGTGCAGCCCCGCGACAAGCGTCCGCTGCCCATCGACCAGATCGTTGATCTGGTGAAGCCTGCTTTCGATCTCGCCCATATGGTCGGCAAGACCGGACACGGTTTCGTTGCTGATGCTGTCGATGCTGGCGCGCGAGCGGGTGATAAGGGCGTCGACCGCTTCGGCTTGCCGGGCGAGGCCGTGATCCGTGGCGGCCATGCCTTCTTTCGCCCGCGCCAGGGCGGCGTCCATCCGGTGGCGGAACTCCGCCTCGATCGCTTCGGCATCCCTGGCAAGGGCGGCGGTAGCGTTCTGGCTGGTGGCGGAGATGCCCGCCTGCGCGGTTTCGACGAGGGATCGCAGCGCGCCTGCCTGGGCGGTGAGATCCTGATCCGCGCTGGCCATGATGCCGCGGGCATGGGCGAGGGAGGCTTCCAGCCGCTGCCGGACGTCAGCCTCCGCCGCTTCCAGCTGGTCCGTGAGGATCGCGGCAACGGACTGGGTCGTTGCAGACAGATTGTCCCTGGTCCGCCCCATCAGGCTGTCGAGCATGGCGGATTTCTGTTCCAGATCCTGCCAGCCTTCCTCCATCGCCTTGCGCGCGCTCTGGGCCGTGGCGTCGATGCGGCCGGACGCGACATCGGCGAGGCCATTGACTTCCTCGCTGGCGGAACGGGTCGCTTCCCGCAGTTGGGTGAGCTGGGTGGACAGGCTCTTGGTAGCCGAAAGCGTTCGTGCCCGCGTATCGTCCGACAGTTCGCCAATGGCGTGCAGGCGCGCTTCGAGCGTGTCGATTCGCTCGGCAAGCGCGTGGCCATTGTCGCTGATCTGGGCGGCCATGCGGGTGGCGCGTTCCTCAAGGTCCGGCATGGACGCGATCAGGGCATCCATCCGCGCCGCCAGCGCAGCGCCCGCCCGTTCCGCCGCTTCCGCCTTTTCCGTCGTGCTGTTCGCGCGGCTGGCGATCAGTTCGGCGGAGGCTTCCATATTGCTGCTGGCGGCCGCGCCATAGCTGTCGAGCAGTTCCGCCTGATCATGCATGTTCTGCCGCGCGCTCGCCAATTGGGCATTGATCCGCGCAAGCCGCAGTTCCAGCATTTCCGTTTCGGTGCGCAGCGCGCGCGCGCTGTTCAGGTAGCGGCGCGACTCGGCCCGGCTGTTGCGGGTCATCAGCAGGTAGCAGAGGCCAAGCAGTACGATGGGGACCAGGATCGCCGCCACGATGCCCGGCCATGCGGCGGGACCGGCACGCCATTGTCCCGTGCTGATGGTCGCCCAGCCGGCAAAGCCAAGCCATGCCGCGCCAAGCACCGCGAAGGCCATGGCCGTCCGCCGCGCCGCGCGCTCATCCCTGGCGATGGCTTCGCTTTCCGCCTCCAGATCCTGGAGGGCCTGCTTCGATTGCAGATCATCCTCCGCCTGCGACTCATTGGTGGTCGCTATGCTCTTGTTGCGCCAAAATTCGACGATTGTGCTGCCCCCGGTCATGCACCCATCCTAACAGCTTTTCAGCGCAACAAAATGCCCCGTTACCAAAACTTAACGCAAGCCCGATAGCGTTGACCCCATGTCCTATGATCCTGGCGCCCTGGATGCCGCACTTGCCGCAGCGGTCGGCGAAGATATCGCGCTAATCGCCGATCTGCGCGTGGCGTTCATGGAGAGCGCCGAGCGGCAGCTGGACCTGCTCCGCCGCGCCCGTTGCGACGCGAACTGGGAATTGGCGGCGTGGCGGCTCAAGGGGCTGGCAGCGAGCTTCGGCCTCACCAGCCTGATGGCGATCGCGGATGAGGCGGCCAGCAGCGCGCCAGGCGACCCGCGCGTCCTGCGGCAGATGCGCATGACGCTGGACCGGCTTCGCAACGGCTGACGCGCGGCGCTTGCGCGGACGGCTTCTCCTTGCGAAAAGGCGGGCCTCACAAGCACGGGTCGGTTCCATCGCAGCATGACATTTGCGGCCATTCTCAGCGCCAGCCGGGCATCCGGCGATTCCAGCGGAGCACTGCGCGCGAGCCTGCATTTCGCCGGGCAGACGCTGGTGGAATATCAGGCGCGGCAGGCGGCGCGGGCGGGGGCGGACAGGATCATGATCCTGGTCAGCGTGATAACGCCCGCCCTGTCGCAGGCCGTGGACCGGTTGAGCGCCGACGGCATTCCCGTTGCTCTGGTACGCGACATGGTGTCGATGGTGCGGGATGCCCCGCGCGACACGGACGTCCTGCTGGTCGCTGACGGCGTCGTCGTCGCGCAAAGCCATTTCGATGCCATGGCCGAGCGGGAGGGCAATGCCCTGCTGGTAACTGACGACAGCCGCGCCAGCGCGCCGTTCGAGCGCATCGATGCCGGGCAGCGCTGGGCAGGGCTGGCGCGGGTCAGCCCCGATCTGCTGTTCGGGACGCTGGACATGATCGGCGATTGGGACCTGTCGCTGACCCTGGTCCGCGCGGCGGTGCAGAGCGGCGCGCGGAGGGTAACCGTGCCGCAGGACGACCTGCTGACCGGGCGCGTGGCGCTCGTCGAAACGCAGGCGGAGGCGGACGTCGCCGCACAGACCGTCATGTCCTCCGGTTCCCGCGCCACATATGTGCGGGGATTGGCCGAACATTATCTGCTGGCACCGCTGGCGCGTCTGGCAAGCCCGGCGCTGATGCGAACGCAGGTTCCCGCGATGCAGGTCCGAATAGCGGGAATGGCTCTTGGCGCAATCGCGCTGGTGCCGATTGAACTGCTGTGGCCCGCGACCGGCTTCTTCCTTCTGCTGCTGGCATTGCTGATCGCGGAGATTGCTGACCGGCTGGATGAACTGGCGTTGCGATTGCCGCCATCGGGATGGGCCGCATTCGTCGTTCCCTTCTTCGCCGTGGGTGGTATTTCGCTTGCCGGAGCAGGCGTGCTGGCGACATGCCTCGCTCTGCTGCTTGCGATCGTGCAGGTCGCCGACCGCTGGCGCAGGACCGGCGCGGCACGGCCATGGATGATCTTCACGCCCGCCAGCGCCCTGCTGCTTTTACTGCTGACCACATGGGTAGGTGCATTTTCGCTGGGCTATGAAGTGTCGATGCTGTGCGTGATCGCGTCCGTGGGCACCATCATCCTGCTGAAACGCGACTGAAAAATTTTCCTGCTTAGGGTTTAGTGCATTTTAAGGACGCGTGGCTATGCTGCCCGGCATGAGCGCCTTTTCGTTCCCTTCCGGTACGATGGTGGCGGACAGCTGGCCCATGGCGCGAGTCATGGCGGGCATGTCCGCTGTTCCCGTCGGCCATGCCATTGATCTGGCGTTTTTCTTTCCCGAAACGGAGCGGGACCGGCATGATGCCCTGATGGCGGAGACGCGGCGGCATCTGGGCGGGTGCCTGACCGGGATCGAAGCGGCGTTGCGAATCGCGTTGCGCGACCGGCCTGCCATCGCGGCTTTGGCCGGACAGCAGCGGGCTATGCTGTGCTGGCCGATGGTATGCGCCCAGCCCACATTGTTGAGCCCGGCGCTGCTCGCCCATATGCAGATGCGAGCGGGCGTAACGCTGATGCTGCGGCAATTCGGTCAGCCGGATGGGGAGTTTGAAGAGGCGGAGGCCGACGCGTTGCTGGCCAATGACGATCCGGCGATTGGAGAGACGCTGGCGGCGCTGGCGGTGGCGGAAGGCCGGTGGCTGGCGATCGGCGCGGAGGATGAACCGATGCTGGCGGACTTGCCGGCCGAGCATTTCGCCGAGCTGCTGTGGACGGCTGCGGCCTGCATGACGGCGGTGGTGCAGCGGAGCGGGATGGACGGCGCCGAAACGGCTCTGCCCATGTTCGAACAGGCTGGCCGGGCGCTGCTGGCGGCGCATGACGAAGCCAGGGGGCCGATCGCGATCGCCGCGCGCCTCGTGCGTCAGTTGGGCGAGCGGGCCGACGCGCCGGATCTTCTGGGTGCGGCTTTGGGGCAGCGGCGCTTCCTGCTGTTCGCCGCCCTTGCCGCCCGGCGTTTGCGCATGGATTGCGCCCAGGTGGCCGACATCATGGTGCTGGGCCCGGTGAACGAACTGGCGGCGCTGTGCCGGTCCCTTGGCGGATCGGATGCGGACTACAGGCATCTGCTGCTTGCCTTGCGGCCGGTGCGCCCGTCCCTCACAGATGCGGCGATCATCGGGGAAGCGGATCGTTACCAGGCGCTGACCGAAGCACAGGCGGACGCGGCCGTCAGCACGATGCGCGCTCCGGTTGCGCTGCGGGCGAAGCTGGATCATCTGCGCCGGGTCGCTTTCTGATGCATATGTCCGCGCACCCGGCCGTCGTGCGTGCGATGGTGGCGGCCAACGGCCTGCTGCTGAGCGCGGACCCGCCGCTATTGCAATTGCAGCGGGAGGCGGGGGCGGATGTTGGCGCCGTGCTCGCCATTCCGCAACTTGCGGCAATGGTGCGGCTGGCCTTGCGGCTTGGCGTCACCGTGTCGCGGCCCGTCACGGCCGCTGCCGAACGCGGCGACATCGATATGTGGGTGCGCGCCAAGCCGGAGGCGGACGGCGTGCAGATCGCCGTCATCGAATGGAGCGAGCGCCCGGCAGCGATCATGCCGGTCGATAATGTGCGGCGAGAGGCGGATATCGCCGCCGTCGCGGAAGGGTGGACGTGGCAGATCGATACGCAGTTGCGATTTCAGATGGTGCTGGAAGGGGCGGGGCAGGAGAGCGTTCTTCCTGAGACTCAGCCCGCGCCGGGCAGCCGCTTCACCAGCTATTTCCAGCTTCAACCGGGGGAAGAAGGCGACCTTGCCATCCTGCGTGGTTTCGCGCAGCGGCGGGCGTTCCGCGATCAGATCGCCACGCTGGTGGCGGAACCGGACCGGCGGTTCAGCCTGTCGGGCTTTCCCATGTTCGACATTTCCGGGCAGCTGCTGGGATATAGGGGGAAGGCTTTCCCCGTGGATCGCGCCATCCTTTCGCCGCATGTGCCGCCCGCGCCCGGCGTCATCATCTATCCGGCGGAATTCGGGCGGAGGCTCGACCGGTCGCTGCGCCAGCCGCTTGGCCGGATCATCGCCAATGCCGATTCGATCAGTGCTCAGGTCGATGGGCCCTTGCGCCCGGATTATGCCGGTTATGCCAGCGACATTGCGGCGGCCGGGCGGCACCTGATGGCGTTGATTGACGACCTTGCGGACCTGCAAGCGATCGACCGGCTGGATTTCACTGTCGCGACGGAGGATGTGGACCTGGCCGATATCGGCAGGCGAGCCTCCGGGCTGTTTGTCGTCAAGGCGCTTGACCGGCAGATCCGGCTGGTGCCTCCGGGTCCTGACCAGTCAGCGGTCGCCACGGGAGAATTCCGCCGCGCCTTGCAGATACTGATGAACCTGGTCGGCAACGCGGTCCGATACAGCCCGGATGGGTCGGAAGTGCACATCGAAACGGGCGTGCAGGACGGGCGCGCATGGATCGCCGTGCTGGACCAGGGCACTGGCGTGCCGCAGGACAGCCGCGAACGCATCTTCAACAAGTTTGAGCGGCTGGGGCGCAGCGATCCAGGCGGCAGCGGCCTTGGCCTTTATATCTCGCGAAGGCTGGCGCGAGCGATGGGCGGCGATATCGAAGTCGATGAAGCGCCCGGCGGAGGAGCCCGCTTCACTCTCTTCCTTCCCATAAGTAGCTGAACGCAAAAACGGCGCCCGAAGGCGCCGTTTTCCTTTCCATCAGTCCTGCGCCGTTCACCGCTGGCTGACAGGCACATAGTCCCGCTGTGCCGGGCCGGTGTAGAGCTGGCGCGGACGGCCGATCTTCTGCGCTGGGTCAGAGATCATTTCGTTCCACTGCGCAACCCAGCCGACGGTGCGGGCGAGAGCAAAGAGCACCGTGAACATCTCGGTCGGGAAGCCGATGGCCGACAGGATCACGCCCGAATAGAAGTCGACATTCGGGTAGAGCTTCTTTTCGATGAAATAGGGATCGTTGAGGGCGATCTGCTCCAGTTCCTTGGCAACGTCGAAGACCGGATCGTTGACGCCCAGCTTTTCCAGCACGTCCTTCGCCGTCTTCTGCATGACCGTCGCGCGCGGGTCGTAATTTTTGTAGACGCGGTGGCCAAAGCCCATCAGGCGGAACGGATCGTCCTTGTTCTTCGCGCGGGCGATATATTCCGGGATACGATCGACGGTGCCGATCTCGCGCAGCATGTTGAGCGCGGCTTCATTCGCGCCGCCATGCGCCGGGCCCCACAGGCAGGCGATCCCCGCCGCGATGCAGGCGAAGGGGTTGGCGCCCGACGAACCGGCCAGCCGGACGGTCGAGGTCGACGCATTCTGCTCATGATCGGCATGGAGGATGAAGATCTTGTCCATCGCGTCCACGATCACCGGATCGGGTTCATATTCCTCCGCCGGGACCGAGAAGGTCATGCGCAGGAAATTAGCGGTGTAGCTGAGGTCGTTGCGCGGATAGACGAAGGGCTGGCCCACCGAATATTTATATGCCATCGCCGCGATGGTCGGCATCTTGGCGATCAGGCGGTGGCTCGCGATCTTGCGCTGCTCCGGGTCATTGATGTCGGTCGAATCATGGTAGAAAGCCGACAGCGCGCCGACTACGCCGCACATGATCGCCATCGGGTGCGCATCCCGGCGGAAACCGCGGTAGAAGGTGGTCAGCTGCTCATGCACCATGGTGTGGCGCGTGATGGTGCGGGTGAAGTCTTCCAGCTCGGCCTTGGACGGCAGTTCGCCGTTCAGCAGCAGGTAGCTGACTTCCATGAAGCTTGACTGTTCGGCGAGCTGGTCGATCGGATAGCCGCGATGCAGCAGGATGCCGGCGTCACCGTCGATATAGGTCAACCCCGAATCGCAGCTCGCCGTCGATGTGAAGCCCGGATCATAGGTGAACATGCCCGTATTGGCGTACAGCTTGCGAACGTCAATGACCTTGGGCCCGACCGTGCCACTCAAGATGCCATATTCCTTGGCATCGCCTCCAACGGTCAAGGTGGCATTGTTTTCCGACATCATGTTCTCCTCAATTGCCACGGCTGGCCGATGCGTGCCCGGCATCGTTCAGCCGTTTCAAGCTCTCCACTTTTCCCAGCAGGAAAAGGACATCAAAAATGCCCGGCGAAACCGTGCGACCGGTCAGCGCCGCACGCAGAGGCTGGGCGACCTTGCCCAGTCCCAAGCCGGCTTCCTCTGCCACGCGGCGTGTCGCCTCTTCGATCGCTTCGACCGTCCAGGTCTGGACGGAGCCAAGAGCGTCGGCTGTCTTGCCCAGCAGCTCGCGCGCCGATTCGTCTAGCAGAGCGAGAGCCTTGTCGTCAAAATCCAGCGGGCAATTTTTGAACAGGAACTCTGCTCCCTCGGCAATTTCGTTAAGCGTCTTTGCACGGGGCTTGAGGGACGGCATGGCTTGGGCCAGCAATTCAGCGGCATTTGCCGGCAATTGGGCGAGGCCCAGCCGTGCCGCTATGTGGGGCGCCGTCAGCGCCGCCAGACGCGCGTCGTCCGCCTCACGCAGATAATGGGCGTTCAGATTTTCCAGCTTCTTGATATCGAAGCGCGAGGGCGAACGGCCGACGCCGGAAATGTCGAACAGTTCGATGGCGCGCTCACGGGAGATGATCTCCTCATCCCCATGGCCCCAGCCCAGCCGCAGCAGATAGTTGAGCACGGCTTCCGGCAGCATGCCCATTTCGTCGCGATAGGCATCCACGCCCAGCGCGCCATGCCGTTTCGACAGCTTCGCTCCGTCCGATCCATGGATCAGCGGGATATGGGCGTAAACCGGCTCTTCCCAGCCCATGGCCTTGATGATGCCAAGCTGGCGGAAGGCATTGTTGAGATGATCATCGCCCCGGATCACGTGGGTCACGCCCATGTCATGGTCATCGACCACGACAGCCAGCATATAAGTGGGCGTGCCGTCGGAACGGAGCAGGATCATGTCGTCCAGTTCCGCATTCTGCACGACGACGCGGCCCTGGACCGCGTCCTCGATCACGGTTTCGCCTTCGCGCGGAGCTTTCAACCGAATGACATAGGGGGCTCCCGCGGGCGCTTCCGCAGGGTCGCGGTCACGCCAGCGGCCATCGTAGCGCATCGGCTGCCTGGCGGCGCGCTGCTGTTCGCGCAGTTCCGCCAGTTCTTCCGGCGTTGCATAACAGCGATAGGCGTCACCCTGCGCCAATAGCTGGTTCGCGACCTCTGCATGGCGGGCCGACCGTTCGAACTGGAATATAGCGGGTTCGTCGCCCGTCAGGCCAAGCCATTCCAGACCATCGAAAATCGCGGCCACGGCCTCTTCGGTCGAGCGGGCGCGATCCGTATCTTCGATGCGCAGCAGGAACTTGCCGCCATGATGCCGGGCGAACAACCAGTTGAAGAGGGCGGTGCGCGCGCCGCCGATATGCAGGAAGCCCGTGGGAGACGGCGCGAAACGGGTCACGACCTGCTTGTTCAAACCCGTTGCACTCACCGCGAAATTCCCTGACATGCGCCTTGCTCATTCATGAACGCGACGCCCCCTAGCATGGCTTTTGAGCCACGACAAACCTCCGTTGGCGGGAACATCCGGCAGGTGGGCGAGAGGCTTTTCGCCATCGTGGAGGGAGCGCTGGAGGAGGAGCGCGAGCAGCTTGCGCTATGGGTCCCGGTCGCCATCGGCATGGGCATCGTTGCCTGGTTCCTTTTGCCCAACCGGTTGGAATGGCTTGGTTTCTGCTGTTTTTCGCTGGCCATGGCGACCGGTGGCATGCTGTTGCCAGCGGGTGGACGCGCGCGGCAGGCCATCGTGCTGGGCGGAATATTGGCATGCGCGGGATGCGTGCTGGTCTGGGGAAAAGCGATGGCCTGGGGCACGCCACCGCTGCCGCGTGCCGTCTTCATGGAGGTGACTGGCGAGGTTCGAAGCGTCAGCGCGATTCCGGCTCAGCAGATGAGTCGCATGTTGGTCCGCCCCATCGATGCGCCCACATTGCCGCGGCGGATCCGGGTGAACATAGCGCAAAAGGATGTGCCCGAAGGATTGGGGGAGGGGGCTATCGTCCGCTTTCGCGCGCGGCTGATGCCGCCTGCGCCGCCCAGCCTGCCGGGTGGATATGATTTTGCCCGGCGCGCCTATTTTCAGGGCATCGGCGCTACGGGACGGGCGCTGAAGCCGGTGAAGGTGCTCCGGCCTTCCACCAGTGCGCCGCCACTTCGCGCGCGCCTCTTCGCCCACATCGCAGAGCGTGTGGACGGGCCGGGCGCTGGTATCGCTGCTGCGCTTGCGACCGGGGATCAGGGGGCGATCGCGGAGGAGGATGCCGAGGCGATGCGCAGGAGCGGGCTTGCGCATCTTCTGTCCATCAGTGGCCTGCATGTTACCGCGTTGATCGGGGCTGTGATCTTCCTGTTGATGCGCGTCATGGCGCTGAGCCGCCGTGTCGCGCTTGATTGGCCCCTGATGCTGATCGCGGCTGCGGGCGGCGCGCTGGCTGGTATCGGTTACACGCTTTTGACCGGGGCGGAAGTGCCTACGGTACGGTCGTGCGTGGCCGCCTTGCTGGTGCTGGGCGGGCTGGCGCTTGGGCGGGATGCCATCACGTTGCGGCTGGTCGCGGCGGGCGCTGTGGTGGTGCTGATATTCTGGCCGGAGGCTCTGGTGGGACCGAGCTTCCAGATGAGCTTCGCGGCTGTGATCGCGCTGGTCGCATTGAGCGAGCATCCCGGCTTCCGCGCCTTTGCCGCTGCACGCGACGAACATTGGTCGCGGCGAGTGGGGCGAAGCCTGGGCGCCATGCTGCTGACCGGCTTTGCCGTTGAGCTGGTGCTCGCGCCGATCGCGCTATTGCATTTTCACAAGGCGGGGATGCTGGGCGCTTTCGCCAATCTGCTGGCGATCCCGCTGACGACTTTCGTGGTGATGCCGCTGGAGGCGATGGCGTTGCTGCTCGACATCGGGGGGCTAGGCGCTCCCTTCTGGTGGCTCACGGCACGATCGCTCGATCTGCTGCTGGTCATTGCCCATGGTGTGTCGGTAAGTCCCTGGGCCGTGATGATGACGCCGACCCTGCCCATAGGGGTTTTCGCTGCGGTGATACTGGGTGGATTATGGTGCCTTTTGTGGCGCAGCTGGTGGCGCTGGGCAGGGCTCATTCCCATAGCGGCTGGAGTGGCCGTCATGTCCATGGCATCGCCGCCCGACATATTGGTCACCAGCGATGGCCGCCATGTCGCGGTACGCGCGTTGACAGGAGGCATGGCATTGTTGCGGGCGGGTGCAGGAGACTATGTCCGCGACATGATAGCGGAAAGCGCTGGCTTCGACGGCGAGATGAGCGCGCTGGCGGACTTGCCCGAAGCACGCTGCTCCGATGATCTCTGCGCGGTTCGGCTGGCTGTGAACGGCCGCGCATGGCGATTGCTGCTGACGCGCAGTGATATGCTGATCGATAAGGCTGCGCTGCAAGATGACTGCGCCAGCGCGGACATTGTTGTTTCCGACCGCCGCCTGCCGCCCTGGTGCCGCCCGCGCTGGCTGAAAGCGGACCGGCGCTTGCTCTGGCGGACAGGCGGGCTGGCTATCGACCTGAACCAGGGCAGGATAAGCGGGACGAAAATAGCGAGTGATGCCCATCCATGGATCGTCCCTGCGGTCAGGAACCGGAAGGCCCGTTCCGGCAATCAGTTGTAGCGCCGTAGCAGCCCCGCCAGCTTGCCCTGGATACGCACCTGCCGCGGATCATAGACCTGAGGCTTATAGGCTGCGTTGGCGGGATCGAGCCGAACCCTTGACCCGTCGCGATGGAAATATTTAAGCGTCGCCTCGCTCTCATCGATCAGCGCCACAACGATCTGCCCCTCGCGCGCGACTTCGGTGCGCTGGATCAGGGCATAGTCGCCATCCAATATGCCCGCTTCCACCATGGAGTCACCGGAAACCTCCAGCGCATAATGGTCGCCAGCGCCCAGCAGGGCAGCTGGCACGGAGAGCATATTCTGCCCTTCAAGCGCTTCGATCGGCACGCCTGCCGCGATCCGGCCGTGGAGCGGGATGTCGATGACGTCATTGGCGGCAATCGGCGCTTTGGCGGTCAGTTGCGGCTTGGCAGGCGCTGCCTTGGGCGCTCGGTGCATTGCCTCGGGAAGTTTCAGCACCTCAAGCGCGCGGGCGCGGTTCGGCAGGCGGCGGATGAAGCCCCGTTCCTCAAGCGCGTTGATCAGCCTGTGGATGCCGGATTTCGATCGCAGATCGAGCGCTTCCTTCATCTCCTCGAAAGAGGGGGATACCCCGCCTTCCTCCAGCCGGTTTTGTATGAAGCTCAGCAATTCCTGTTGCTTCGGCGTCAGCATGCCTGCTTGTCCTCCATGGAACGGATGGAGAACGCATAGGAAACGGAAAGTGGCAAGTCAAGCGGTTAACCGCTCACCGTAACAAACGGAACGGAGCGGTGCGCCAGCCGTTTCATGGCAGCCTTTTTACAAGGCGTGAATAGGAGAGTGAGATGGCGAACCAGAACAATCAGGGCGGTGATCAGCGCCGCCAGCAAGGCGGCGACCGTTCGAGCCAAGGCGGCCGTCAGCAGCAGCAAGAGAACCGCCAGGGCCAGATGGGCCAGGAGCGTGGCAAGGACAAGGGCGGCCAGGGCAAGCAACAGCGCTGAGCCTATAGCTGGCCTATGAAGAAGGGGTCGCATATGCGGCCCCTTTTTTTTCACGTGAGCGGCAGGATGGTCACGGTCTCCCCGGCGTCCGCCGCAGGTGAGCGCGCGGGCCGGACGATCAGGCAGTCGGCCTGTGCGAGGGCGCAGGTGGCGGCGCTGTCCTGCGACGTCACGGAAACCACGCCATTGCCGCTGCGACAGGCGCGCAGATAATCGTCGCGCTCTCCCGTGGCGGGGAGTGGCGCGGCGAGGGTTGCCGTCGATGCGGGTGGGAAGGGGGCAGCGGCGCCCGCCATATGCCTGACCAGTGGCAGCAGGAATAGATAAGCCGTGACGAAGGCCGAAACGGGATTGCCCGGCAGTCCCAGGAACACGGCGTCGCCCAAATGGCCCGCCATCAGCGGCTTGCCGGGACGCATGCGGATTTTCCAGAAGTCGAGGCTTCCGCCAGCCTTGGCGAAGGCGGGGCGGACGAGGTCGTGATCGCCGACCGATGCGCCGCCGGTGGAGACGATGATGTCGGCCTTGGCGGCTTGCTCCAGCGCTCCGGTCATCGCGTCGAGATTGTCGGGGACGATGCCGAGGTCGGTGACGTCGCAAGCAAGCCCGCCCAGCATGGCGGCGAGCATGGGAGCGTTGGACGAAGGCAGGCTGCCCGGCGGGACCGGCGCGCCGGGCGGGACCAGTTCATTGCCGGTCGACAGCAGTGCGATGCGGGGCCTGCCGCCGACGGAGAGCGCGCCATGGCCGCCCAGCACCGCGAGCGCGATCTGAGCAGCCCCTAAACCAGCGCCAGCGCCCAGCAGGCGCTGCCCGGCCTGAAAGTCGGAAGCGGCCGGGCGCACATTGCGGCCCTTGGCAAGGGGCGCGCATGCCGGGCTGAGCGCGCCATGTTCAACTGCCGCATCCTCCTGTATGAGGACGGTGTCTGCACCTTCGGGAAGCGGAGCGCCGGTGAAGATGCGGCAGCATTCGCCTGGCGCGAGGGGAGCGGGAACAGCGCCGCCTGCCGTGCTTTCGCCCGCGATCCACCAGGGGCCGGGCCATTCGGCGGCGCGGATGGCGTAGCCGTCCATGGCCGAAAGGTCAGCCCAGGGCTGGCTGCGCAGCGCTAAGACATCTTCGGCGAGCCAGCGGCCCGCGCACTGGGCGATCGGCAGGCGTTCGGCGGGAAGCTGCCGGGCCAGCGTGAGCAGGCGGGCTTGAGCCTCCGCGACCGGCAGCAGGGTCATGGCGCGCGCCAGTCGCCGGACTTGCCGCCGGTCTTGGCGAGCAGCCGGACGCCATCTATGACCATCGCCTTGTCGATCGCCTTGGCCATGTCGTAAATGGTCAGCAAGGCGGTGGAGGCCGCCGTGAGCGCTTCCATTTCCACCCCGGTCTGGCCTGCCGTCCTTGCGGTCGCCTTCACGATGACGCCCTGCGCCTCCAGTTGGAAGTCGATGACAACGGATGTCAGGGGGATCGGATGGCAGAGCGGAATGAGGTCCGCGGTGCGCTTGGCTGCCATGATCCCGGCCACGCGGGCGACGGCCAGGACGTCGCCCTTCTTGACGAGGCCCTGGGCGATGGCTGACGCGGCATCTTCCTTCATGGTGATGCGGCCGGTGGCGACTGCTTCGCGCGCGGTGACGGGCTTCGCCGAAACATCGACCATCCGGGCCGATCCGTCTTCGTCCAGATGGGTAAGGCCGTTCATGCGCCGGTGAGCAGCGCGCGGGTCGCCGCCTCGACATCGGCCTGCCGCATCAGCGATTCGCCGACCAGGAAGCAGCGCACGCCGTGGTCCGCCATCGCAGCCAGATCGGCATGGCTGCCTAGCCCGCTTTCCGCGACGAAAGTGCAGCCTTCGGGCGCCTGGCCGACCAGTTCATAGGTGCGGGCGAAATCGACGCTGAAATCGCGCAGGTCGCGATTGTTGACGCCGATGAGGCGGGAGCGCAGCTTCATGGCGCGCTCCAGCTCCTGCGCGTCATGCACCTCCACCAGCGCGTCCATGCCGAGGCCGAGCGCGGCATCCTCTATTTCCGCCATCTGCCCGTCATCCAGCGCGGCGGCGATGATGAGGATGGCGTCCGCGCCCAGCGCCCTGCTTTCCAGCACCTGCCACGGGTCCACCATGAAGTCCTTGCGCAGCACCGGCAGGGCGCAGGCGGCGCGCGCGGCGATCAGATAATCGTCATGCCCCTGAAAATAAGGCTCGTCGGTAAGGACTGAGAGGCAGGCGGCGCCACCGGCGGCGTAGGCGCGGGCATGGGCGGGGGGATCGAAATCGGCGCGGATGAGGCCCTTGGACGGGCTGGCCTTCTTCACTTCCGCGATGAGGCCGAAGCCGGTGCGCGAGGCGTCGTCCAGCGCTTTGCGGAAGCCGCGCGGCGGCGTCTGTCCGGCGGCGCGGTCTTGCAGGCTGGCGACGCTGGTTGCCGCCTTGCGCCGGGCGACCTCCTCCCGCTTCGCATCGCAGATCTCGATCAGCTTGTTCGTCATTGATAGGCAATCCAGCAATTGAGCAGGGCGTTGGCAAGCCCGCGGTCGATCGTTTCGGCGGCTTCCTCCACCCCTTCGCGGAAGCCGGGCACGGCGTCCGCCACGACAAGGGCGGCGGCGGCGTTCAACAGCACGGCGTCGCGATAGGGCCCCGCTTCCCCTTGCAGCAGTTTCCGCAGCGCGGCGGCGTTATAGGCCGGGTCGCCGCCCCGGATCGCGTCCACGGGATGGGTGGACAGGCCAAGTTCGGCGGCGCTCAAGCGGTGCATCGCGACGAGGCTGTGGCCCTTCACCTCCGCCATGTCGTTGCCGCCCGCCAGCGAAAGCTCGTCCAGCCCTTCGTCGCCGGAGATGATCATGGCGCGGTCGACGCCCAGATCGGCCAGGGCTTCGGCATAGATGGGCACATAAGCGGGGCGGGCGATGCCGACGAGCTGGCGGCGGACCCTGGCGGGGTTGGCGAGCGGACCCATCAGGTTGAAGATGGTGCGTTCGCCGATCGCCTTGCGGATGGGGCCGAGCCGTTTGAGCGCCGGGTGATAATTTTGCGCGAACAGGAAGCAGATGCCAAGGTCGGCCAAAGTGGCTTCGGCGGTCTGCGCCGCGCGGTCGAGATCAAGGCCGAGCGCTTCCAGAGTGTCGGCCGCGCCTGCCTTTGACGAGGCGGCGCGATTGCCATGCTTGGCGACCGGAACGCCAGCGGCGGCGACCACCAGGCTGACGGCGGTCGACACGTTCAGCGTATGATGCCCGTCGCCGCCGGTGCCGCACACGTCGATCGCCCCTTCGGGCGCGCTGATCGACAGCATGCGGGCGCGCATCGCGCGGGCGGCGGCGGCGATTTCCACCGCGCTTTCGCCGCGCCGCGCCATGGTGACGAGGAAGCCGGCGATGTCCGCTTCCGCAAGGTCGCCGTCGAACAGCAGGTCGAAGGCGCGGGCGGCCTCTTCAGCGCTCAGCGGCGCGGCGGGATCGGGCAGGCGGGTCATCGCTGGTGCCTTAATCATGCCGCCGCGCCGGAGTCGAGGGCGGGATGTCGAAACTGGTTCGCGCGTCCGTTGCAGGGGTGACATAGGTGACACGACAAGGGCGCGGAAAACCGCCGATTTTCGCGAAATTTCCTACAGGGTCAAAGAGCCGCGCCGAAAGCCCCTGACGATAGCGCGGCGGCGCGGCTGTAGGACAGCGAAAAATTCAGGCGGGGGCGCGTTCCCGCACGGGAAGGCCCGCGATGCGCAGGAAGTTGGCCAGCATGTCGTGCCCATATTCCGTCGCGATGCTTTCGGGATGGAACTGGACCGAATGGATGGGCAGGCTTTCGTGGCGGAAGCCCATGACCGATCCATCTTCGCTGGTGGCGTTCACGCGCAGGCAGGCGGGAATATCTTCCACGATCAGCGAGTGGTAGCGGGTCGCGGTGAAGGGGGAGGGCAGCCCTTCGAACAGGCCGGTGCCGTCATGGACGACCGGCGACGTCTTTCCATGCATCAGCCCGCCGCGCACCACCCGGCCGCCGAAATGCTGGCCGATCGCCTGATGGCCCAGGCATACGCCGAGCAGGGGCGCGCCCGCGTCCGCGCAGGCGGCGACCAGATCCAGGCTGACCCCGGCCTCATTGGGCGTGCAGGGGCCGGGCGACAGCAGGAAGGCGCTGGCCCCGCTGGAAAGCGCCTGGCCTGCCGAGATGGCGTCGTTGCGCACCACTTCCACCTGCGCGCCCAGCTCCATCAGATAGTGGACGAGGTTCCAGGTGAAGCTGTCGTAATTGTCGATGACGAGGATCATGGGGCCAAGGCTATAATGCGCCCCGCGCTCCGGGCCAATCGGAATCGGCGGGGCAGCTTTGAACCTGCCGCGCGCGCAGGCGTTCTCCACCCGAAACGATCAGTGAGGATGGCATGAAACGCTATGCATATGGCTGGATAACGGCCCTGTTCTTTCTTGTGTCGATCGCGGGACATTGGCTGTTCGGCTGGTGGGCCTATGTGGATAATGCGCATTCGCACGGGCAGGCGCCCGAAGCGACCGCCTATGCCGTGGAAATGTTGCGCGACACGTTCGAAAACTGGCAGTCGGAATTCTTGCAGCTGATCTGGCAGGTCGTTGGCCTTGCCTATTTCCTCTATGTCGGCTCCCCGGCGTCGAAGGAGAATGACGACCGGCTGGAAGCCAAGATCGACGAGCTGCTGAAGATGACCGGCGGCAAGCAGGCCGAGGGGCTGATCGACGAAATCGACCGGCGCTATCTGCGCGTGGGCGGCCATGCCAAGCCGCATGCCCATGATGTGGGGCATGAGTGAGCGGGAGCGCACAGGTGAAATGAAGCGGCAACGTTCAAGGCGCGGGAACCGAGCGCCCCTTCAGCCGCTTCATGTCCACTGTTCATGAGGAGGACGGAAATGGCCAAGGCCGAATTTACGGATGCGATTGCGCTGCTGAAAGCGGACCACCGCAAGGTGGAGGATCTGTTCGAGCAGTTCGAGAAGGCGAAGAATGCGAGCCGCAAGCAGGACATCGCCCATCAGATCTGCACCGAATTGAAGATCCACACGATGATCGAGGAGGAGATTTTCTATCCGGCCTTCCGCGGCAAGATAGAGGACGACACGCTGGACGAAGCCTATGTCGAGCATGACGGGGCAAAGGTGCTGGTGAACGATATCGAGGCCGGATCGCCCGAGGACGATTTCTATGACGCCAAGGTCACGGTGCTGTCCGAGGAGATCAAGCATCACGTCAAGGAAGAGGAACGACAGTCCGACGGCATGTTCGCCCAGTGCCGCAAGACGGATGTCGACCTGGTCGAGCTGCGCGACCGGATGATGGCGCGCAAGCAGGAGCTGATGGCGCAGGCCAAGGCAAGCGGGCTGCCCGTCGCCAAGCCCAGGGCCGTCCATCTGGTCGCGGCCTGAGCGCGGAGGTTGAAAAAGCCGGCGCATTATCCCATATGCGCTGGTGCCGGGTTCGCCCGGCTATGGTGATAAATCGTGTCGTGCAATAGGCGCAGCGGACCCGGGGGCAGTACCCGGCGGCTCCACCACATGCCCCGCCTGGCGGGGTGTATGACGGGGCCGAACTAGGATCGACGTGTGTTGAAAAGCGATGCCTTCACCCGGCCTGAGTACGCCGTAAAAAGGTTCAAAACTCACAAGTGCCAACGATAACGAGGCTCTTGCTCTTGCTGCGTAATTGATGGCCTCACGGCCTGACATTACTCAAAAAGAACGCGGTTGAACCCACCGGGCAACAGAAGGGAATTCAGCGGCCGCCGGAGGGGCCGGGCAACAGAACCCTCCGGACCCTTTCCCTAAAAAAGATCATGATCGCGGTAACCGGCCGATGGCGCGCTGGTCCTATCGGCATGCGTCCGCGACTCGGAGTGAATTGGCGGACCAACTCAATTACACTTTTATGACAGTTTGAAGAAAAATTATTAAGTGTTTGATATTATTCCAAAGAAAATGCTTTTTGCGGGTCTCTCGCTATCTTGCCCAGATGTCATCTAAGTGAAATAATTGCGGCTATATTGGGAAGTTTTTTTCGGGAGAGATGAGATGATCAAGCTGATGGCGGTCCTGGGCTTCGCGGCCGTATCCATGGCGCCGGTTGCGGCATCGGCCGCGGCCGACGAGGTGGTGGTCGTCGGCGTGCAGGACGGTGGCCTTGCCGCAGCATCGATCATGTCCCGCAATTATGAAAGCGCGGCGAAGCGCCTCGCGGCTCCGCGCCCGGACGAAGCCAATGATCCGGCGCGGCTCATCAACCTGGGCAACGCCTATGCGGGGCTGGGCCGCATGCATGACGCGCAGGAGGCGTACCGTTCGGCGCGCTTCGCCCCGGACATGACGCTGTCGCTGGCCAATGGCGAGGAAGCGTCGTCGCGCGACATCGCCCGCCGCGCGCTGGGCAGGCTGGAAGCAAGCTACGCCATGCGCTGAGCATTTCCCGGCGGAAGTCTTTACAGGGGCGCTGTCCGGCGGACAGCGCCCTTTTCGCGCGCGTCCATTTCATCGGAATGAAAGAAGAGTCTTCAAACTGTCATTTTCATGTCTTCATTCCGTCACGGAAGCAAAACGTGCCTGTCATCTGCCACGCCTAGCTGCGGCTCCTGAGGGCGACAGGGGGCGTTGTCCGATTCGAGTTCCCCTTGCGCTCCGCACTGCAACTGACCGGAAAAAGCCGGAAGCGGAGACGACATGGCCAAGATCAACCATATTCAAACCATCCTGATGGCGGGCGTCGCCTGCGCGGCGCTGAGCGCCTGCGGAGCCGACGACATTGCCTCGCCCGGCGAAGGCGCGATCGTCATTCCGGCGCCCACGCCGACCCCGACGCCCGGCACGCCTACGCCGACCCCGACTCCGGGCGTGGTAACTCCGGCGGCGAACTGCCCTACTATCGCGGGCGCTGACCAGTTGACCGACCTGGGCACCATTTCCAACGGCACCAGCACGTGGCGCAACTGCGGCTTCCCGGCGCGCTTCAACAGCTCGACCGCGATCGCCAAGGTTCCCGGCGTCATCTATTCGATGCCGGGCCGCGTGGATGTCGGCACCGACCAAGGTGCTGCGAGCACCAACACCGTCGTCACCCTGACGATCGATCCGGGCGTTGTGATCTTCGCCGGTACGGGTAACACCTTCCTGGCCGTCAACCGCGGCAACAAGATCAACGCTGTCGGCACCGCGACGCAGCCGATCATCTTCACCAGCCGTGAAAACGTCACGGGTTCGGTCACCGACCAGTCTTCCGGTCAGTGGGGCGGCGTCGTCCTGCTGGGCCGCGCGAAGATCACGGACTGCTTGGCTCCTGCTGCCGCTGCGGGCACCACCGCTTGCGAACGTGACACGGAAGGTGCGAGCAACGCCTTGTATGGCGGTGCGAACGATGCCGATAGTTCTGGCCGTATGAGCTATGTCCAGATCCGCTATTCCGGCTTTGTCCTGTCGGGTTCGAGCGAACTACAGGGCCTGACCCCCTCCGGCGTGGGCACCGGCACGCAGCTTGATCATATCCAGGTCCACAACAGCTCTGACGACGGCATCGAAATCTTCGGCGGCAGCGTCCACCCGCGTTATCTGGTGCTGACCGGCAATGAAGATGACAATCTGGATACCGACGTCGGTTTCCGTGGCACAGTGCAGTATCTGCTGAGCGCCCAGCGCGACGGCAACAACATCGGCGATAGCTTCCTTGAAACCGACTCCAACGGCGGTTCGGCGTCCAACAACGGCGAAGACGTGCTGCCGCGCCAGTATCTGAAGGTCGCCAACTTCACCTACATTAACCGGTCGACCACGGGTTCCAACGGTTCCGCCATGCTGCTGCGCGGCGGCGCCGACCTGACGCTGGTCAACGGCCTGATCGTCAGCCCGACGCAGACCTGCCTGCGCATCGACAGCGCGACGACGGTTCGCGATGCCGACACGGCGCTGCAAGACGCAGGCAAGCCGCGCTACATCTCCGTGGCGATGCAGTGCCTGCCCGCGACGCCTTACAAGGGCAATAACAGCGTGACCGCCGCTGTCGTCCAGTCGATCTTCGAAGCCGGTCCGAACAGCACGATCAGCTACACCCCGTCGCTGAGCAGCCTGTTCATCAACGGCGCGACGGAAACGGCCCTGACCGCGACCGATCCCAAGACGATCGACCCGGCCTTCACCACGACCAACTATGTGGGCGCGGTCAAGGACAGCACCGACACCTGGTATGCCGGTTGGACCTGCAACTCTGTCACGGCGAGCTTCGGCAGCGCCAGCGGCAACTGCACGGACATCCCGACCACCTGATCCTGACCTGACCTCAACAGGGGCGGGGGAGCGTTTACCGGCGCTTCTCCGCCCTCTTTGCGAAGAATTTCATCCCAAGGGGGACCCTTAGCATGTCGAAGCCGCTCAGCCTGGCGCGCCTGCTCCTGATTTCCACCGCGCTGTCCGCTCCGGCGGCGATGGCGCAGACCGCAACTGCTCCAGCCGACTCCGCCCCGACCTCCGGCGTGCCCAGCGCTTCCGAAGAGGCCGACGCGCAGAGCGGCAATGTAGACGTGTCGATCCCCGGCTCAGACATCGTCGTCACGGGCCGCCGCACCAGCAACGTGTCGCAGGCTGCGCCGCAGGTCGTGAACGTCCTGTCCGCCGCCGACATCAAGCGCACGGGCGAAGGCGACATCGCCGGATCGCTCCAGCGCGTGACGGGCCTTTCGGTCGTTTCGGGCGGCTATGTCTATGTGCGCGGCCTTGGCGACCGCTACTCGTCCGCATTGCTGAACGGGTCGCCCCTGCCTAGCCCTGAACCGCTCAAGCGCGTCGTTCCGCTCGACATCTTTCCGACCAGCGTGATCGCTTCGACGCTGGTGCAGAAAAGCTATTCGGCGAACTTTCCCGGCGAGTTCGGCGGCGGCGTCATCAACCTGACGACCAAGGCGATCCCGGTCGAAAGCTATCTGGAAATCGGCCTTGGCAGCTCCGCCAATACCGAGACTTCGGGGCAGCTTGGCTACACCCATTATGGCAGCAAGTCGGACTGGACCGGCTTTGACGACGGCACGCGCGACGTGCCCGGCCTGCTGGCGGGCGCGATCGGCAGCGGCACGCCTTTCTCCAACATGCCGCGCGCGGACCTGCGCGCCATCGCCATGCAGTTCCAGAACAGCAATACATCGGTGGTGCAGCGGACCAACAGCCTGCCGTTCAACTTTTCCGCATCGCTGAACGGCGGCACGGCGTTCGACGTAGGCAGCGATGGCCGCTTCGGCGTGCTGGCCACCGCGTCTTACAGCAACAAGTGGCGGACGCGCGAAAATCTGCAACAGGCGTCGCTTGATGTCGCTGCGGGCGCTGGCCGGAACTATAATCAGGTCAGCACCGAAAATGAGGTGACGGTGAACGGCCTGCTGGGCTTTGGCCTTGAGCTTGGCGACCAGAAGATGCGCTGGACCAACCTTTACATTCGCGACACGCTGAAGCGCAGCGCGCTGGCGATCGGCCAGAATGACGGCCAGATCCAGGGCGCGGACTATCTCAACCAGCAGACCGGCTGGTATGAGCGGCAGCTGATCGACACCCAGTTCGTGGGCGAGTTCAAGCTGGGCGAGGCGGTCAGCCTGGACGTGCGCGGCGGCTATGCCAATTCGCAGCGGGAAGCGCCCTATGAGCGCGAGTTCGAATATGTCCGCACCAACCGCGACCTGGCGACCGATCCGGTGGGCGACCGCTTCGTCAATGCGCTCAACCGTCAGCGCGGCGACGCGTCCGTCACGTTCAGCGACCTGAACGAGGACCTGTGGTCGGCGGGCGTGGACCTGAGCTACAAATTCTCGCCCGACCTGACGGCGAGCGTGGGTTATGCGTTCAGCGACACGAAGCGGACCTCTTCGCGTTACGAGCTGCATTTCGACGCCACGAACCTGCCGATCCCGGTGCAGCAGCTGCGCCCCGACTATCTGCTGTCGGACGCGTCGATCCAGCTGTTCGACATCAGCCTGCTGGAATTTTCGGGCAACTATCCAGTCTATGACGCGGCACTGCGGACCCATGCGGGCTATGCGCAGGTGAAGGCGTCGGTGCTGCCGGGCCTGTCCTTCGACGCGGGTGTCCGCTACGAAAAGGGCCGCCAGTCGGTGACGGGCGTGGACGTCTACAATACGGGCGTGACGCCGTTCAACCAGATCCGCAAGGATTACTGGCTGCCCGCCGTCACGGTGACGGTGGAAGCGGCGAAGGGGTTGCAGTTCCGCCTGAGCGGATCGAAGACCATCGCCCGCCCGCAGTTCCGCGAACTGATCGCGCAGCCCTATCTGGATACGGAATCCAACCGCTTCTATCGCGGCAACCCCTATTTGCGGGACAGCGAGCTGTGGAACGCAGACCTGCGCGCCGAATGGTATATGGGGCGTGAGGAAAGGCTGACGGCCGCGGCCTTCTACAAGAAGATCAAGAACCCGATCGAAACCTTCACCACCATCACCGATACCTATGCGGTGACGACCAGCTTCGCCAACGCTCCAGAGGCGCAGCTATATGGCGTGGAGTTCGAGGCGCAGAAATATCTGCCGCTCGATCGCTGGTCGGATTCGCCCTTCTTCCAGAGCCGCCGGATCGTGCTGATCGGCAACTATACCTACACCCAGTCCGAACTGAAGGTGAGCGACGGCGACACGACCATCCCCTACAGCTACACGACGGGTCCTCTGCCTGCGGCGTCCGACTATTTCGTCGACGGCGCGCCGCTGACCGGCCAGTCGGACCATCTGGTGAACTTCCAGATCGGGCTGGAGGACATGGACAAGCTGTCGCAGCAGACGCTGCTGCTGACCTATGCCAGCCCGCGCGTGACCAGCCGCGGCCCCAACCTTCAGCCCGACATCAAGGAAAAGCCCGGCCTGACGCTGGATTTCGTCGCGCGGCAGGCGGTCCTGCTGCCCGGCGGCATCAACAGCGAGTTCAAGTTCGAGGCGCGGAACATCACCGGCCGCAAATATCAGGAGTTCCAGGAAGCGGGCGGGAACAAGGTGTTCTACAACCGCTACAAGATCGGAACGACGATCGCGGCGTCGATGACGGTCGCCTTCTGACCTGACGTCCGGCGTGGCCAGGCGAACGGCCGGTCCGTCCAGCACGGACCGGCCGTTTCGTATTTTACGGATGTTCAGGCGCTGGCCCCGTCTATACTAGGAATGGCGGACAAAGCGGAGGCGAGGGCGTGAACGAGGAAGTCGAGCTGAAGCTGGAATTGCCCCGCGACGCCGTGGAGGCTTTCGAGCGATCGGCGCTGATCCCCGGCGAAGGGGACAGGGCGGAACTGAACGCCATCTATTTCGACACGCCCGGCAGCGCCTTGCGCGCCCTGGGCTACAGCCTGCGCATCCGCCGGTCGGGCGGCAAGCGCATCCAGACGGTGAAGGCCGATCATGGGGAAAGCGGCGGCGGCCTGTTCGCGCGGGGCGAATGGGAAATGCCGGTAAAGGACGACCAGCCGGTGATCGACACGCGCACGCCGTTGCCATCGGCCCTGGGCGATGCGGCGGACCTGATCGCGCCCGCCTTCCATGTCGATGTGGAGCGCCGGACATGGATGGTGGAGGAGCAGGGCGCGCGCGCCGAAATGGTGCTGGACAAGGGCGTGGTCCGCGCTGGCGATCGCGAAGCGCCGGTCTGCGAGATCGAACTGGAATTGAAGGAAGGGGAGGCGTCCGCCCTGTTCGCGCTGGCCCGCCGCATCGAAGCGGCCGCGCCGGTGCGGCTGGGCATCGAGGCGAAGTCGGAGCGCGGCTATCGCCTGCTGGGAGCCGCCCCCGCTTCGTTCAAGGCCGAGCCGGTGACATTGAAGCCCGGCAGCAGTCCGCAAGAGGCGTTCAGGACCATCGCCCGCGCCTGCCTGCGGCATTACCGGCTGAACGAGAATCTGCTGCTGGACCATTATGATCCGCAGGCGCTGCATCAGGCGCGGGTCGCGGTGCGGCGGCTGCGGGCGGCGCTGACGCTGTTCAAGCCGATCCTGCCGGACCAGAATGCCGTCCGCTTTCAGGACGAGCTTCGCTGGCTGGCGCGGGAACTGGGCGAGGCGCGCGACCTGGACGTGCTGATCGACAGCATCGCTCCCGGTCCCTTGCACGACCGGATCGAAGCCGCGCGGCAGCAGGCGCATGCCGATATATTGAAAATGCTGGAGTCCCGCCGGGTGCGGGGCCTGATGATCGACTTTGCCGAATGGCTGACGCTGAATGCCGCGCCGTCAGGCGGCGGGGAATCGGCGAAGGCGTTCGCGGCGGAGCGGTTGCGGCATTTCTACCGCTGGGTGGTGAAGCATGGCCGCGACATGGCGGAACTGGACGACGAGCATCGCCATGCCGTGCGCAAGAAGGCGAAGAAGCTGCGCTACGCGTCGGAATTTTTCGCCAGCCTGTTCAGCGAAAGCAGGAAGGATCGCAAGCGGCATGCCGATTTCATCAAGGCGCTGGAGGCGTTGCAGGACAGGCTGGGCGCGTTGAACGACATGGCCAGCATGGCGGGGTTGCTGGCGAAGCATGGCGTGGAGGCCGGGGAGCAGGCGGTGGAGCCTGCGGGCAAGGACAAGAAGAAGCTGATCAAGGCGGCGGCGAAGGCGCATGACAAGCTGGCCGATGCGCGGCCTTTTTGGAGTTGAGCGCCGGGATTTAAGCTACTTCCGTTCGCCCTGAGCTTGTCGAAGCCTTTCTCATTTATTCAAGGAAGGTGTGCCGTTGGCTGAAGCCGTCCTGCGGCTCGACAAACTTACGGCGACTGAAATCTGAGGTGCTGCGAGTAGAGGTGTCATGGCCCTCAAGGGGCGCTTCGCATCCTCATGCCCAGGGGCGTTCGCGATACCATTTGGTGATGATGTGCTTGACGCCGCTGCGCACTTTCATGCCGTGGTGCATGCTGGCGTCGTTGCATCGCCCGGCATCGGTGCGGTTGTTCCAGGCGAGCAGCTTTCCGGTTTCGGGCTGCACCGTCTTGCCGATCCTGACGAAGCGGGTCGCGCCGCCTGCCGCGGGCTGGTTGAGATAGACCATCAGCGTCCAGGTGCGGTTGCCCGCCACCGAACAATAGCGGGGATAGTCGGCCCCGGCCGGATCGAAGAAATCGGTATGCGCCTTGAATTCCTGACCCACGCCGTAGCGCTGGCCCTGAATCGGTTCGCCATAGGCGGGGTCGATTCCGGCAAAGGCGGCGAGGCGGGCGTCGATCTGCGCCACGAAGGGATCGGCCATGTCGAGGTCGCAGGTCTCGCTGGTGCGGAAAGCATTATCGCCATTGGCGTCGGCGATGGTGGAGGGGCGGCGCCTGTCCTCTATCCGGCCGATCAGGGCGGCGCATTCGTCCGGCGACAGGAACTGGCGCTGAATGAATAATGTGAGATCGCGGCTGGGCACGCGCTGAACACGGGGATGCGCCGCGATCCAGGCGGGATCGGCGTCAGGCGCGACGGGCGTTTGATCGGACAACATGGAAAGCTTTTTCGCCGGGAGAACCTTGAAAGCGGCGTCACGCTATCGCCCGGCGCGGGAAAAGCAAGCATCGTCGCTTCCGCTTTGCCTGCTGTAATATTACAGTCACATAACTGTCATTCGACGGTCAAAACAGTTTTCTAGCAGGCGCGTGCAGCAAGGGGGACGAGCGGGTTCATGCGGGTGCCATTCGCCGACAATATTGGGGGTTGGGGCAGTCGCCTGAAACCCATCAACTGGCTGGCGGTGGCGGAAAAGCTGCTGCTCGCCATCCTCGTCCTGCAATGCGTCCGGCTGATCTGGGCGGTGTTGACGCCGGTGGGCAGCTTTGGCCCCTGGGCCGGGCGGCAGGCGGAGTTTCCGAGCGTTCAGGCGCGGCAGGCGCTGTTTTCCAGTTTCGATCCGTTCAATCGCGGCGTTCCGGCGCAGGCGGCGGGCGGAGGCGTCGTCACCTCGCTGGCGCTGACGGTCTATGGCATCCGCCTGAACGAAGGGTCGGGCCTTGGTTCCGCCATCGTCGCCGGGCCGGACGGCGTGCAGAACAGCTATGCGGTGGGCGATGAGATCATGCCCGGCGTGGTGCTGAAAGGCGTGGCGTTCGACAATATCACGATCGACCGGGGCGGGGCGGAGGAGCAGGTGTTCCTGGACCAGTCGCAGCCGCCGCCTGATGCGCCAGCGCCAGCCGGACCGGCCGAAGGCGGAGCCTCTCCTGCGGGGGTGGCGGGGATCGACAATCCCACGGCGGACGGCTTGAAGCGTGACATCGGCTTTACCCCCCGGCTGCAAAATGGCCGCGTGACAGGGCTGATCCTGTCCGCCAAAGGGCCGGCATTCCAGAATGCCGGATTCCAGCCCGGCGACGTCATCACCCAGGTCGATGGGCAGCCGGTGGGTTCGGCCAGCGATCTTCAGGCGCTGCAAGGCAAGATCATGCCGGGCGCGCGCGTTTCCCTCATGGTCGAACGGGGCGCTGGCCTCGCCACGATCAACCTGACCTTGCAAGGCCAATGACCAGAAAACTGCTTCTTTCCGCCGCCGCCGCCCTGGCGCTGGCTGCGCCGATCGCTTCGCCCCTGATGGCGCAGCAGACGCTGAACGTGCGCGACGCCGACATACGGGCCTTCATCCAGGATGCGGCGCGGGTGACGGGGCGCACCTTCATCATCGACAATCGCGTGCAGGGGAAGGTGTCGGTGGTGACGGACCGGCCGCTGTCACGATCGGAATATTTCGAGATTTTCCTGTCCACCCTGCGCGCCAACGGCCTGGTCGCCGTGCCAGCGCCGGGCGGGGCCTACCGCATCCAGCCCGCCGACGGCGCGGCGGGTCAGCCGAGCGCGGTCGGGCGAGCGAGCAACCGCAACCAGTTCGTGACCGAAGTCTTCCGCCTGCGCTCCATCGATGCGGCGAGCGCGCTGGAAACGCTGCGCCCGCTGGTGAGCAAGGACGGGTCGGTGACGGCCAACCGCGCGGGCAACAGCGTGGTGGTGGCGGACTATGCGGACAATATCGGCCGCATCCGGCAGGTGATCGCGCGGATCGACCGCGACACGGCGGCGACGCAGACGGTGCTGTTGCGCAATGCCGGTGCGCGGGAGATCGCGACATCGCTCCAGGCGCTGGTGCAGAGCGGCAGCGGTGAGGGCGCGGCGCGGGCGGCGACCATCGTGCCGATCGACAGCAGCAATGCGGTGGCGATCCGGGGCGACGCCGGAACCGTCGCGCGGCTGGCGCAGATGGCGCGCGACCTTGACCGGCAGGCGGCGAGCGGGACGGAGATCCGCGTCTACTGGCTGGAACATGCCGATGCGGAAAAGCTGCTGCCCGTGCTGCAACAACTGGTCGGGCAATCCACCAGCCAGCCGGTGACGGCATCGACGCCCGCAGAGGGCAGCGGAGCGCCGCCGCCTGCTGCCGCGCCTGCCGTGGCGGTTTCCGGCGGCGGATCGGGCGGCAACGGCATTTCGACGCGCGGCCCTGCGATCGTGACCCGCTATGAAGGCGCGAACGCCATCATCGTCGCGGCGAACAGCGACGTGCAGCGGATGCTGGGCGAAACGATCCGCCAGATCGACACGCGGCGCGAGCAGGTGCTGGTGGAGGCCATCATCGTCGAGATCAGCGACGCCGCCGCCAAGAAGCTGGGCGTGCAATTCCTGATCGGCAGCACCAAGACGGGCTTTGCCGCGACCAACTATTCCAATGCGCAGCCCAATCTGCTGACGCTGGCGGGGGCGGTCGGCGCCAATCAACTGGGTGAGCAGAAGACGGTCGTGGTGGCGCCGGATGGCACGCGCACGGAAACGACGACGCGGCAGAATGGCGACCTTGCCAACACCTTGCAGCAGGCGGCGGTCGACAGCCTGATGAACGCGACCGGCGGCTTTGGCGGCGTGGCGACGCGGCTGGGCAGCAATGGCATCTTCGGCGCGATCATCAATGCGGTGAAGTCGGATACGGACAGCAACATCCTGTCCACCCCGTCCGTCATGACGATGGACAATCAGAAGGCGTCGATCCTGGTCGGGCAGCAGGTGCCGATCACCACCGGCGAGGCGCTGAGCCAGAATTTCGACAATCAGTTCCGCACCGTCCAGCGGCAGGATGTCGGCATCAAGCTGGAGGTGAAGCCCCAGATCAACACGGGCGGCGCGATCAAGCTGTTCCTGCATCAGGAAGTGTCGAGCGTGGCTGGCCCCGTCAGCAACAACAACAGCGACCTCATCATCAACAAGCGCGAAATCGAGACGATGGTGACGGTGGACGATGGCGAGATACTGGCGCTGGGCGGCCTGCTGGACGATAATGAGCGCAAGACGATCGAGCGCATTCCGCTGCTGTCCGACATTCCGGGCATAGGCGAGCTGTTCAAGTCGCGCAGCAAGAGCCGGACCAAGACCAACCTGATGGTCTTCATCCGACCGACGATCCTGCGGTCGAAGGAGGATGCGCAAAGGCTGACGCAGCAGCGCTATGGCTATGTCCGCGACATGCAACTGGCGCGCAATCCCGAAGCCGAACCGAGCATCGATGAACTGGTGCGCGACTATATGGGCGCGACGCCGCCCGCGCCGATGCAGCCGGGCGATGCGGTGGTGCAGCCCGGCGCGGCCGCGCCGGGGCAGGTGATCGAACCCACGATGCGGCAGTCGAGCGGCGTTGTGCGGCCTGTCGAGGTTCCGGCGAGCGGGGGGAGGCGGTGATGCGATCGCTTCTTGCCGTTCGCCCGGAGCGAAGTCGAAGGGCTCTCCCGGCCACGGGGAAGGGGCTTTCGCTCCGCGCAGCACAGGGCTTCGGCTTCGCTCAGCCCGAACGGAGGCTGGCGTGAGTGAGCCGCTGACAGGAGATGTTCCGCCGCACGCCGCCCCCCGCGCGGTCGATATCCCCTATGTCTTCGCGCGCAAGCATGGGGTGGTCATGCTGCCTTCGGAGGGCGACCGGCTGACCATCGCCGTGCGCGAGGGGAGCGATCCGCGCGTGCTGCTGGAGGTGCGGCGGCACCTGGCGCGCAGCTTCGACGTGACGTTCGTCGATGCGCAGAAGTTCGACCGGCACCTGTCCGACCATTATGCGATGGAAGGGAGCGCCGCCGCCATGGCGGGGTCGCTGGACGTGGGCGCGGACGAGCTGGACATATTGGCCGCCGACATTCCCACCGCCGACGACCTGCTGGACAGCGCCGATGATGCGCCCGCCATCCGCCTGATCAACGGCATCATCGCCGAAGCGGCGCGGCAGGGCGTGTCGGACATCCACATCGAACCCTATGAGACGGGCCTGATCGTGCGGATGCGCGTCGACGGCGTGCTGCGCGAGACGCTGCGCATGCCGCCGCACGTCGCGCCGGTGGTGGTCAGCCGCATCAAGGTGATGGCGCGGCTGGACATTGCCGAGCGGCGCGTGCCGCAGGACGGACGCATCGGCCTGACGCTGGGCGGCAAGCTGCTGGACGTGCGCGTATCCACCTTGCCGAGCCGGGCGGGCGAGCGCGTTGTGCTGCGCATTCTCGACAAGGAGAATGCGGGCATGAACCTGGACCTGCTGGGCATGGCGGGCGCGGCGGACCGGATCTTCCGCGAGGGGTTGCAGGAGCCCAACGGCATCATCCTGGTCACAGGGCCGACCGGATCGGGCAAGACGACGACGCTCTATGCAGGCCTGCGCACGCTGAATGACGGGTCGCGCAACATACTGACGGTCGAGGACCCGGTCGAATATGCGATCGAGGGGGTGGGCCAGACACAGGTGAATGCCAAGGTCGGCCTGACCTTCGCGGCGGGGCTGCGCGCGATCCTGCGCCAGGACCCGGACGTGGTGATGGTCGGCGAAATCCGCGACCGGGAAACGGCGGAGATCGCCGTTCAGGCGTCGCTGACGGGCCATCTGGTGCTGTCCACCGTCCATACCAACGACGCGGTGGGCGCGATCACGCGGATGCGCGACATGCGGGTCGAACCCTTCCTGCTCGCTTCCACCCTGCGCGCGGTGATTGCCCAGCGGCTGGTGCGGCGGCTGTGCCAGAATTGCCGGGAGCCGGTGCAGGCGGACAAGTCGGCGAGCGCGCTGCTGGGCTTCGATCCGGGCACGATCATCTACCGCGCGCGCGGATGCGACCAGTGCAACGGCACGGGTTACAAGGGCCGGATCGGCGTGTTCGAGGCGATCCGCGTGGACGACACGATCCGCCGCCTGATCAACGATGGCGGCGATGAATCGCTGATCGCCCGCCACGCCTTCCTGAATGCGCCCAACCTTGGGTCCGCAGCCCGCGCGCTGGTGCGCGACGGGCAGACCACGGCGGAGGAAGCCATCCGCGTGTCGCGGCGCGATGCGGCCGAGGTGGAAACCATCGGCGATGGCTGAATATGATTATATCGCGATTGATCCTGCGGGGAAGGAGCGCAAGGGGTCGGTCAAGGCCGGGACGATCGAGGATGCCCGCGCGCGGCTGGATGCGCGCAAGCTGTTCGTGGTGCAGCTGGAGGCAGGCGCGGCGGAGGTGGCGCGCAAGCGGGCCGGGCTGTCGCTGCGCGCGCCGCGGCTTTCGGCGAAGGAACTGACGCTGTTCACCCGGCAACTCGCCACGCTGATCCAGGTCAGCCCGCTGGAGGAGGCGCTGCGCACGATCGGGCGGCAGAGCGAGCAGGCGCATGTGCAGGCGATCGTCGGCAAGGTGCATTCCGGCGTGCTGGAGGGCCGCAGGCTGGCCGATGCGCTGGGCGCGGAGCCGAAAAGCTTCCCGCCGCTTTATCGCGCGATGATTTCGGCGGGCGAAAGTTCGGGCAGCCTGCCCACGATCATGGAGCGCCTGTCGAACCTGATGGAGCGGCAGGCGGTGATCCGGTCCAAGGTGCTGACCGCCATCGCCTATCCCAGCGTGCTGGCGGTGTTCGCCGTGTGCGTCGTCGCCGCGCTGATGATCTTCGTCGTGCCCAAGGTGGTGGAACAGTTCGATACGGTGGGGCAGGACCTGCCGCTGCTGACGCGGATGGTGATGGGGCTGTCAGCATTTCTGGCCAATTATTGGTGGCTGCTAGCGATCCTGACCGGGGTTGCCGCGCTGGGATTCTGGCGGGCGCTCAAGATCGAGGGCTTTCGCTATCGGTTCGACGCGACGCTGTTGCGCCTGCCGCTGCTGGGCCGCCTGATCCGCGACTTGCATGCGGCCCGGATGGCGCGGACGCTGTCCACCATGGTGGCGAGCCGCCTGCCGCTGATGGAGGGGCTGCTGCTCACCACGCAGACGGTGCACAACCGGGTGCTGCGGCAGGCGTCGGAGGAGATTGTCGAGGCCATTCGCGGCGGCGGCAGCCTGTCGGCGGCGCTGCGGCGGGCGGGCGTCTTTCCGCCGCTGCTGGTCTATCTGGCGGCGAGCGGGGAGAGCGCAGGGCGGCTGGACACGATGCTGGAGCGCGCGGCCGACTATCTGGAGCGGGAGTTCGACAGCTTCACCTCCGCCGCGCTGGCCATGCTGGAGCCGGTGATCATCATATTGATGGGCGGCATTGTGGCCGTCATCATCCTGTCTATCCTGCTGCCCATCCTGCAATTGCAGAGCCTTACGGGGGCCTGAGGAGTGAATATGCGAGATTTCAAGACCGTTCGGGCCGAGCTTGTCGAAGTCCTCCACTTCCTTGGGAAGAAAGACGTGCCCCCTTCGACTGCCTGCCAAAGGCAGGCGCTCAGGACAGGCTTCGACAGGCTCAGGACGAACGGAGGTGGGCGCGGCGAAGAAGGCTTCACCCTAGTCGAATTGATGGTGGTCATCGTGATTATCGGCCTGCTGGCGACGATCGTGGCGATCAACGTCATTCCGGCGACGGATACGGCGCGGGTGGAAAAGGCGAAGGCGGACATCGCGACGATCGAGCAGGCGCTGGAGCAGTACCGGCTCGACAACCTCAGCTACCCCGCGCAGACCGACGGGTTGCAGGCGCTGATCAGCCCGCCCGCTTCGCTGGCGCAGCCGCAGCGCTATCGCCGGGGCGGCTATATCAAGAAGCTGCCCAACGACCCGTGGGGCCGGGCCTATAATTATACCGTGCCCGGACGGAAGGGCGCGTTCGACATCAGTTCGCTGGGCGCGGACGGCCAGCCGGGCGGCGAGAATGAGAATGCCGACATCTTCTCCAGCGAGCTTTGAGGCGGGGCTCCTTCCGATGGCGCAGGGCCGGGCGGGGGTGGAGCGGGGAGCGAGCCTCTGGGTCCCCGCCTTCGCGGGGACACGCTCGGGTGCCGGCGAGCGCGGCTTCAGGCTTTCGGGGCGTTCCGCCGAACACGGCTTCACGCTTTCGCGCCGTTCTGCCGAACACGGCTTCACGCCTTCGCGCCGTTCCGCCGAACACGGCTTCACGCTGGTCGAACTGATGGTCGTGCTGACGATCATCGGCTTCATTTCGGCTGCGGTCGTGCTGGCCATTCCCGATCCGCGCGGGCGGGTGATCGAGGATGCCGACCGCTTTGCCGCGCGCGTTGCCGCCGCGCGCGACGAAGCGGTCGTGACCTCGCGTCCCATGGGCGTTTGGGTTTCGGCGTCGGGCTATGGCTTTCAAAGGCGTGAAGGGGCGCAGTGGGTGCCGGTCGAAGACAAGCCCTTCGTCACATCCAACTGGAAGGCGGGAACGCGCGCGCTGGTGGGGAAGGACGGGCGGCAGCAGATCGGATTCGATGGAACGGGGCTGCCGACCGATCCCATGAAGGTCACGCTGGCGCGGGAAGCGGAGCGTGTCGCGGTGACCGTCGACATGGCCGGGAAGGTGGCCGTGGGTGGTTAAGTTCAGCCTCATGAAGCATCCTGCTCCTGCCTGCGCGGGAAGATGGGGGAAGAAAGAGCAGGGCTTTACCCTGCTGGAGATGCTGGTCGCGCTGGCGGTGTTCAGCCTTGCCGCGCTGGCGCTGGTGCGGTTGCAGGGGGTGACGCTGCGCACGGCGGCGGACCTGGACAGCAAGGCGCTGGGGCAGATCGTCGCGCGCAACCTGATGGTGGAGGTGCAGACCGATCCCGCCCCGCCCTCGCTGGGCAAGGAAGAGGGCGAGGTGGAGAATGGCGGCCGCCGCTGGCGCTGGAGCCGCGAGGTCAAGGCGATGGACGACAAAAGGCTGTTGCAGGTCGACCTGACCGTGGATGGCCAGCCCGGTGCTTCGCCCGTGGTGCTGAGCTTTGTGCGGGTGGTGCAGTGATGGATCGCCTTCCAAGTCGTGGCTCGTCGTCCTGGGTCCCCGCCTTCGAGGGGACGCGCTCGGGCGCCGACGAGCGCGGCTTCAGGCTTTCGGGGCGTTCCGCCGAACACGGCTTCACGCTTTCGGGGCTTTCCGCCGAACACGGCTTCACGCTGATCGAACTGCTGGTCGCGCTGATGATCTTCGCGATGCTGGCGGCTGCGGGCGTGCTGCTGCTGGGCAACAGCGTTTCGGCGCAGGCGCAGATCAAGACGCGGCTGGACGACATGGCGGCGGTGCAGCGCGCCAGCGGGGCGCTGGCCGCGGACCTTGGCCAGGCGGTGCCGCGCATCAGCCGCACGGAAAGCGGTACGCTCGCGCCCGCATTCTGGTCGCACCGGCAGGGCGAGGAGATGCCGGTCATGCAGTTCGTGCGCGGGGGGTGGGACAATCTGGGCGACCTGCCGCGCCCTTCGATCCAGAAGGTCGAATATTGGGTGCGGCAGGGGCGGCTGGAGCGGCGCACCTATGCGCAGGTCGATGGCGCGGCTGGCGACGAGCCCGCCGCGCTGCTGGACCATGTCGATGACGTGACGCTGCGCTTCCGCGATGGGCAAGGGGAATGGCACGGCGAATGGACGCCCATCCAGCCCGACCTGATGCCGCGCGCGGTGGAGATGACGATCGCGCGCACCGGGCAGCCGCCCGTCACCCTGCGTTTCCTGGTCGGGCCGGGGCCTGTGGAAAAGCCGGTGGTGGAAGGGGAGGCGGCCATTGGCTGACGTCCCCAGGGCCAATGAACGGGGCGCGGCGCTGCTGACCGTGCTGCTGCTGGTCGCGGTGATGGCGGTGGTCGCATCGACCGCGCTGGAGCGGCTGGCGCTGGCGACGCGGATGACCGGCAATGGCGGATCGGTCGATCAGGCGCGCGCCTTTGCCGAGGCGGGGACGGAGATGGCGCGGCTGAGGATCGGCGATCTGGTCGCCGCCAGTCCGGGCAAGACGACGCTGGCGGGGAACTGGATGGGCACGGCGCAGTCCATTCCGGTGCCCGGCGGCATGGCGACCGCGCGGGTGACCGATGCGGGCAACTGCTTCAACCTCAACAGCGTGGTGGCGGGCGAGAGCGAGGCGAAGCTGACGGTGCGGCCGATCGGCATCTCGCAATTTCAGGCGCTGCTGCAAGCGCTGGGCGTCGATGCGCGGCAGGCGCAGGTCGCGGCGGCGTCGCTGGGCGACTGGATCGACACGGACAGCGTGCCCCAGCCGGGCGGCGCGGAGGATGAAGTCTATGCGCAGGCGGCGCGTCCCTATCGCGCGGCCAACCGATTCATGGTGGACCTCAGCGAGCTGCGGGCCGTGGCTGGCGTGACGCCCGCCATCTACGCCATTGTCCGGCCGTGGGTGTGCGCGTTGCCGACGGCGGATCTTTCGCCGATCAACATCAACACGCTGCTGCCGTCGCAGGCGCCTTTGTTCGCCATGCTGCTTCAAGGGCAGATCAGCGTCGCCCAGGCGCGCGAACTGCTGGCGCGGCGGCCCGCCGATGGCTACGGCAGCACGCACCAATTCTGGGCGGGGCTGGCGAGCCAGGGGATCACGCCGCTGGAAGAAGCCGGGCAACAGGTCAAATTGACGACAGGATTTTTCGGGGTGGAAGTGACGGTGGACGCCGGGGGAACAGAGGTGGTCGAGCAGGCGCTGATCGACGCGCGGGAAAGCCCCGCTAGGTTGATCCGCCGTAGCTGGGGGACCGGCGCATGACCGTGCGCGACGGGCTGATCGTATCGCTGCCCGAACAGGGCGATCCGCTGTGGACGCGGGTCGCCGATGGCGTTGCCGTGCAGAGCGGGACCGGCGCGAACTGGCTGGCGGAGTGCGGGCTGACCGCCCTTCCGGCTGGCACGGTCGTCATGCTGGTCGCGCCCGCCGCGCTGGTGACGCTGCATTGGGCCAGCTATCCTGAACTGCCGCCACGGCAGGGCCGGGCGGCGGCACGGCTGGCGGCGCTGGCGAGCGGGATCGTGCCTGCCGACCAGCTGTTCGCGGTTGCGGACCGGAATGAAGATCCGGCCCGCCCGCATATCATTGCGGTGGCGGCGCGCAGCGACATGCAGCACTGGCTGCTCTGGGCGCAGCATCATGGGCTGGACCCCGACATCATCGTGCCCGCGCCGCTGCTGCTGCCGGAACCCGCCGAAGGGTTCAGCCGTGGCGTGGCGGGCGGCGATCCGGTGCTGCGGGGCGTTGACATCGCCTTGCCCGCCGATGTGGCGATGCCGGAACTGACCGGGGACGCGCCCGTGCATGACGTGCCCGCCGCGCAGGTGACGGCGGCCGCGATCGCTGCGCTGGCCGATCCGCCGATCGACATGCGGCAGGGCGACTTCGCCAAGCGGGTGCGGCGGCCGGTCGACAAGCAGGCGCTGGGCCGCATCCTTCTTTGGAGCGGGCTGATCCTGCTCGCCAGCCTGTTGATCGCGCTGGTCAGTGTCGCGCGGGAGCATATGACGGCGAGCCGCGTCGACGCCGAGAGCCTGGCGCTCGCCCGGCAGGTGGTGCCGGGGACGGACGACCTTGCGCAGGCCGAGGCGGAGATGGACCGCAAGCTGGCCGAGCGGGGCGCGGGGGCCTATGCCTTCACCGCGCCGGTCGCTGGGCTTTTGTCCGCGATCCAGGCGGAGCCGGGCGTGTCGCTGACGGCGCTGTCGCGCGATGCTGACGGGATGATCCGCGCGACGCTGGCGGCGGCGAAGGCCGATGAGATCAACCGGGTGCTGCTGGCATTGCAGACAGCGGGCTTCACGATAACGGCCACCCCGTCCCAGGACCCTGGCGGGCGGACGCTGGCGGACATTACGGTGCGATCATGATGGAGCGGATGAAGGCGCTGTGGGGCGAAAGGTCGCCGCGCGAACAATGGATGCTGGGCATCATGTTCGCGCTGCTGGCGATCGTGATCCTGTGGCTGGGGGTGATGTGGCCGCTCCAGTCGGCGCAGCGGTCGGCGCGCGCCGCGCTGGCGGAGGCGACCGACCGGAACGCGAGCATCCGGGCGAAGGTTAAGCTGTTGAAATCGCTTCCTCGCACCGGCGCTACCGCTGCTTCGGCGGGCAGCATCGACCAGCTCATCGGCCAGTCGGCGGGCGAAGCGGGGCTGACGCTGGAACGCGCGCAGGCGCAGGGGGCGAACAGGATCGACATCGCCATGGCTTCGGTGCGGCCGGTCGCGCTCTTTTCCTGGCTGGCGGCGCTGGAGGCGCAGGGCATTCGGGTGGACACGATCACCGCCCGGCCTTCCGTCACGGCGGGCAGCCTGTCGGTGCAGGCGGTGCTGGTGCGGGGAGCGGGGCAATGATGGGCCTTCGCCTGTCCCGCCGCGCGCGGCTGGCGCTGATCGCGCTGTTCGCCTTCGGCTTCATCCTGTTCATGCCGATGCGGATCGCGATCGGCCTTGCGGGGCTGGAGAAAGTGGGCGTTACCGCGCGCGACGTGCGCGGCACCATATGGGGCGCGCGGATCGACCAGCTGATGCTTGGGACGATGCCGATGGGGTCGGTGCGGGCGGCGCTTTCGCCCGTATCGCTGCTGATGGCGCGTGCGCGGTTCGACATAGAAAGGCGCAGCGGCGCGGCCGATGACCTGCGCGGCGCGCTGACGGTCGGCTTTGGCCGGGCAGGGGTGGATGATGTTACCGGCGCGGTGCCGCTGGGGCGGACATTCGCGCCCCTGCCGGTCGGCAGCCTGGCGATGGAGGATGTGAGCGCCTATTTTACCGGCGACCAGTGCGGCCATGCCGAAGGACGGGTGCGGGCGCAGATGGCCGGGCAATTCCCCGGCCTGAACCTGAGCCAGGGACTGTCGGGCACGATCAGTTGCGACGGCGGCGCGCTGCTGATGCCGCTGGCGAGCCAGTCGGGCATGGAAAAGCTGACCCTGCGCATCTGGCGGTCGGGCCGCTATGTGGCCGAAATGCGGGTGGACACGGCCGACGCGACGCTGGCCGAAGCGCTGGGCAATGTGGGCTTTGCCGGCATTGGCGGCGCGCGTGTGCTGAAGGTCGAAGGCACGTTGTGATCGATCCGATTGCCGCCGCGATGGGCGGGATAGCCGGGGCGATCGCCGGCAGCTTCCTCGCCACGCTGATCCTGCGCTGGCCGGAAGGCAGGAGCGTGATGCGGGGCCGGTCCGCCTGCGACGGGTGCGGGCGGGTGCTGAGCGCCGCCGATCTCGTGCCGATGGTGAGCGCGCTCATGCAGCGGGGGCGGTGCCGAAGCTGCGGCGTGCGGATCGATCCGCTGCATGGCCGGGTCGAGGCGGGGTGCGCCATCATCGGCGCGCTGGCGCTTGGCTTCGCGCCGGGGCTGGACGGCGCGGGATGGGCGTTGCTGGGGTGGCTTCTGCTGGTGCTGGCGGTGCTGGACTGGCGGCATTTCTGGCTGCCCGACGCGCTGACCCTGCCGCTCGCCTTCATGGGGCTGACGATCGGGCTGTGGGTGACTGCGCCGCCCTTGATCGACCGGGTGATCGGGGCGGCGGCCGGGTATCTCTGCCTGCTTGCTCTCGCCCTGCTGTACCGCCTGGCGCGCGGCCGGGAAGGGCTGGGCCTGGGCGATGCCAAGCTGCTGGGCGCGCTGGGCGCATGGTTCGGCTGGCAGGCGCTGCCCTTCATCCTGCTGATGGCGTCCACGCTGGGGCTGATGGCGGTGCTGGCCAGCATGGCGCGCGGCGGGGCGATCGACCGGATGACGCGCATTCCGCTTGGCACCTGCCTGGCCGTTGCGGCGATACCGGGGTGGTGGGTGTCAGGGGTACTCCATTAGCGGCTCGCAAAGAAAGATTGTGTTGGGTGAACGCAACGCATAGGGGAAGCGACCGGGTTAGCGGCGGCAAACATGCACAATCTTCAACTATCCTATCCTTCTGCGGAGCAGCTATGGGTTCCTCCGCAATATGGCGTGATCATCCCGACCTTCGAAGAACGCGACAATGTGAAGCCGCTGTTCGCGAAGCTTCAGGCGGTCATGCCGGAGCGCGGGTGGGAAGTGATCTTCGTCGATGATGATTCGCGCGATGGCACGCCGGAGGCGATCTATGAGCTGATGGCGCTGCATCCGAACGTGCGGCTGATCCGGCGCTTCGGGCGGAGAGGGTTGTCGTCGGCGGCGGTCGAGGGAATGATGGCTACCGCCGCCCCCGTGGTCGCGGTCATGGATGCGGACATGCAGCATGACGAAGCCATCCTGCCCGCTTTGTTGCAGTCCATCGACGATGGTTCAGACGTGGCCCTGGGCACGCGATATGCGCAGGACGGGTCGTGCGGCAGCTGGGCCCAGAGCCGGGCTCTGATCAGCCGCTTCGCCACCAGCATCGCCGCGCGCGTCAATAAGAATCCCGTCAGCGATCCGATGAGCGGCTTCCTTTGCGTGCGGCGGGACCTGGTGGTTGAGCTGATGCCCCGGCTCAGCCTGATCGGGTTCAAGATCCTTCTGGACATATTGATGTCGAGCCCCCGCAAGTTGAAGATTTCCGAAATTCCTTATCATTTCCGGTGCCGGACGGCTGGCGAGAGCAAGCTGGACGTCAATGTTTCCGTCGATTTCATGCTTCTGCTGCTGGAAAAGAAGATCGGGCGGTTCGTGCCCGCGCGCCTTTTCCTGTTCCTGGCGGTCGGCGGATCGGGCCTTGTCGTTCATCTGTTGCTGCTGCGGTCGATGCTGGCGCTTGGCACGTCGTTCATGGTGGCCCAGGCGGTTGCGGTTGCGGTGTCGATCGCATCCAATTTCAGCCTGAACAATGCGCTTACCTATCGTGACCGCCGCCTGCGGGGATGGAGCATGGTCCGTGGACTGCTGAGTTTTTATGCAGTGTGCGGGATTGGCGCGATCGCCAATGTGGGTGTCGCGTCCTTCCTGTACCTGGGGCATGAGCGCTGGTGGGTGGCGGGGATCGCGGGCGCGGTCATCGGTGCGGTCTGGAACTATGTGGCATCTTCCTTCTTCACCTGGCGCCGGAAGTGACGGCTGAACATAGGGCTAGGGGCTGGCCTGGCGAGTGGTTGTGGCCCATCGCGCTTTTCGTCCTGGTCGCTCTGGCGTCCCGCTGGTACAGTTTCGGCAATCCGGTCATCGACATAGACGAGCAATTTTACCTGCTCGTCGGGCAGCGCATGCATGAGGGGCTGCTGCCTTATGTCGACATATGGGACCGCAAGCCAGTCGGGCTGTTCATCATCTATTGGGCGATGGCGCTGGGAGGATCGGGCGTCTACGCCTATCAGATCGCGGCCTGCCTAACCGCCGCAGCAACGGCCCTGGTCATCTACCGGATCGCCTTGCGCGTTGCGGAGCCGGGCGGCGCGGTCATCGCCGGTGTTTCCTACCTCCTGTACCTGCTGACGTTCGGCGGCGCCGGGGGACAGTCACCGGTTTTCTATAACCTGTTCGTCGCCATGGCGGTGCTGGGAACGATGCGCGTGCTGGCCGCCTGCCAGCCTGCGAACCTGCTGCGCAACGGCATGGTCATCATGCTGCTGACCGGCTGCGCCATCCAGATCAAATATCCGGTCCTTTTCGAAGGGATATTCATTGGGCTGGCGCTGATGTGGCAATGCTGGCGCGAACGGAAAAGCCTGCCCTTTCTGGCGCTGGCCACGATCGCGTGGGTGGCATGCGCCTTGCTGCCCACGGTGGTGGCGCTCGCTTACTATGTTTTCCTGGGGCAGGCCGACGCATTCATACAGGCCAATTTCCTGTCGATCTTCGGGCGGCAAGAACCCCTCTGGGAAGCGTGGCGGCGTCTGGCCATACATACCGCGTTGCTGGCGCCCTTCTGGATCGCGGCAGTGATCGTTACGAGGAAGGCCCGCGAATTCGAGGGCCAGAGGAAGGCCGATCTACTCTTCGTCCGCCTGTGGTTGATCGTCGCAACGGCGGGTTATCTGATCTTCGGAAGCTATTACGATCATTATACCCTGCCTCTTCTTCTGCCGCTCGCCGTGCTGGCGGCTCCTGTCCTGACGAAGTTCAACAAGGTGACGCCTCTGGCCATTTTGCTGTTGCTGACCAGCGGCATTTCAGGCGGCATCAAGGCCTATAGCGAAGTCAGGAAGGAAGGAAACCGGCAGCAGGCGGAGCGCATCGCATCGATCGTCCGTGCGCAATTGCATGGCGGATGCCTGCATGTCTTTGAAGGGCCGCCCGCCCTTTATTCCATGACCGGGGCATGTTTCGCCACGCGGTTCGTCTTCCCCAGCCACTTCAATCACCTGAAGGAAGCCAACGCCTTGGGCGTGCCGGTTTCCGGCGCGTTGAACGAGATGCTGGCGCGGCGGCCGGCGGTGATCGTCGCCAGCGCCAAGGCAAAGCCGAGCAGCAGCAACATGGTGACGCGGCGGATATTGTGGACGGCTCTGCAACGTCACTATCATCTGGTCGCGCCAGCCAGGCTGGGCAAAAGCGAGCTTCTGGTCTTCGCGATCAATCGTCGCGAATAAGGCCTCCCGGCATCCGGCCTTTTTTGACGGCCGGGGCAGTCCTCTTTATGGGACGCCCGCATGCAGAGGCAGCCGCACGGTCATTCCATCCCCGCAGGAGCGATCGTCTTCCTGTTCAACCATGACGCGACGCATCAGCTTGCGCATACGGCGGGCATCCTGCGCGCGCTTGCGGGCAAGCGGGCGGCTTTTCCGCTGGTCTGCGCCTTTGGCACGCGGGCAATCGCGCAGGGGGTGCGGGACATTGTCGGCGAAGAGGCGGCGGCGCGGATCATCTGGTTCGACATGGGGCTGCGGCGCGCCGGGCCGGTCCTGCGGCTGATCAACCGGATCGCGCCGACCGAGCGGCTGGCGCGGCTGAAACGGCATGCCGCCGAACTGCGCAACGCCGCGCTGATCGTCAGCCCGGAGCGGACATGCCTGCGCCTCAAGCGCGAGTGGAAGGATGGCGGGCCCCAGATCATCTTCGTTCCCCATGGCGCAGGCGACCGGTCGGTCACCTATCACCCGGACATGGCGAATTTCGACGCGATGCTGGTGTCGGGGCAGAAGGTCGCCGACGAGATGCTGGGCCACGGCCTCGCGTCGCCGGAGACGATCGCTATCATCGGCTATCCCAAATTCGACCTGATCGATACGGATGCGCGGCCGTCCTTCTTCGATGATGACCGGCCGGTCTTCCTCTACAATCCCCATTTCGACCCCTATCTGTCGAGCTGGTATCGGCACGGGCATGCCATCATCAACTGGTTTGCATTCGGGCCGGGACGGAATTTCAACCTGATCTTCGCGCCGCACATCATGCTGTTCCGCAAGAAGCTGCACATTTCGCCGGAATATCGGGTGATGAAGCGGCGGCCTGACCTCGACCCGCGCTGGCAGGGATTGCCCAATATCCATGTCGACGTGGACAGCCAGCGCCTGACCGACATGAGCTATACGCTGGGGAGCGACGCCTATATCGGCGACGTCAGCAGCCAGATTTACGAATTTCTCTGCCGTCCGCGCCCGGCCTTCTTCATCGATACGCACTGGCGGCAGGACGGCGGGGCGTTGCCCTATCTGTCGTGGACCGCGGGAGATGTCGTCCCATCCGCGGACGCGCTTTTCCCGCTGCTGCCCGGCTTTTGCGAGAGGGGGGAGCATTATCGCGCGCAGCAGCAGAGGATCTTCGACTATACCATGTCGGCATCGGCGCAATCCTCTTCAGAGCGGGGCGCGCTGGCGATCCTGTCCTGGATGGAGGAGGGGCGTTTCCCGTCCTGATCTTCGTCAGCTTTTCAGGCAGGATGTGAAGATCGCCACCCATTGTCCGGTTTCGACCACACGGCAGGACCTTGCCCGGAGCATGGCGAGCCCCGCTAGCGAAGGGCCGATCCGGTGGGGTGGCGGCAGGGCGGCGCCGTAGCTTTCCGGCAGGACGCCGGTCTGGAGGAAATGCCGGTCGAAGATCAGCAGATCGACGCCGAGCCTGCGCACCTCCGATGCCAAAGCGGGCGCGCTCATCTGGCCCATCGCGACCGACGCGCGCAGCAGCGCCTGATGCTCGCGATGATAGCGGCGGTGATAGGGGATGTCATGTTCCGGGGTGGCGAGCACCGTCCGCCCGGTGCGTGCGGGAATGACGGCAAGGTCGTCCTCCACCCCGGCGATGCGGGTGCCGGGCGGCGTGCTGGCGACGAAGGCCAGGAGATCGGGATGAGCCGGGCGCACCAGCCGCATCTTGGGCGTGGCGAAGGCCGCGATGCCGATCAGCAGGGCAAGGCCGATCGCCGCCGTGCGGAGGATGGGACGCGCGCGGGCGAGGCGGCCCGTAGCGCGGGTCCAGATGGTGCCGATCAGCAGGCCGAGGGCGAGGCTGCCCATGACCAGCAGCACCGGCTGGCTGTAGCGGGCGGGCAGGTGGAAGGTGAAGGCGGTGACAGCGGCAAGGGTGTAGCAGATCAGCGATGACAACAGGCTGTAGGGCAGCAGCCGCCAAGCGGCGTCGCGATCGGGGCCGTCCCCGCCATGGGCGCGCCTTCTGGCGAGGCACAGGCCGATCATCGGCAGCACGCCGAGCAACAGGTTGAGGAGAAGGCGCGGGTCCGTATTGCCCTGACAATTGACGATCGCTGGCAGGAAGCCGATGCGCGCGGAACAGAGCCAGGCAATGTCTCCGTCGCGTCCGGTGATGCTGCTGCGGCCGTCGAAGCTGGCGAGGCTGTAGACATGGCGCGCCTCTTCCAGGGTGAGCGTCGGACCCCAGACGGACAGCCCGGCCTTGAAGAACAGACCGGTTCCGCCCACGACCATCGCGGCGGCCGTCAGCGTCGCGAGCGAGCGCCACCGCAGCACCGGCGGCCAGCCCAGAAGATGCAGCGCGAAGACGCCGAGGCAGGTGATCGCCGGGGCGGGATAGATGAGGCTGGACAGGAGCAGGCCAGCGAGAGTCAGGCCATGGCGGCGGCGCGCCATGCCCAGCATCATCATCAGGATGAGGGGTGAGGCGAAGGCGCGCGGCGTGCCGGAAAAGATCGAGTCATTGTGCAGGATCGCCGCCATGACGCAGAGCGCGGCGATCAGCCTGCGTCCCTGGTCCGGCATGAAGCACCCGGCCAGCCGCCACGCCAGCACGGCGCTGACGATGATCAGGGGAAAGGCGAGCAGGCTGGCGATCTGCACCGGGCCGATGCCCAGCAGATGAGCGCCGAAGAGGATCGCGCGATAGAGGGGCGGCGCGGCCTGCTGCCAATAATCGGCGAGCAGATCGTGGGGCATGGCCGCCGGGTTGCCGATCCGCGCGCCCCAGCTGAGGAACTGGCGCGCGTCATCGGCCATCGTCCATGGGCCGGAGGCGAAGGCCCCCAGACCATAGCGCACCAATGTCAGCAGGATAAGGGCTGCGAACAGCGCCCGTCCGGCGTCAATGCGGCGTGTCGGCAACGGCGGCTCCCTGCTTCCGGCGATGCCAATAGTCGCGCATGAAGGGCGCGCCCGCGATGGCGGGAAGGACGTAGCGGGATGTCGCGAGCACCCCCACCGCCGCGCCCGCCGCCGGGGAGAGGAAGCCCTGATAGAGCTGAATGATCGCCGCGTCCCTGCTGCCGATGCCCGCCATGGTCAGCGGCACGAGGCCAGCGAGGATCGACAGGGTTGCAAAGGCCAGATTGTCGATCAGGGGAACATTGGCATGCACCGCCTTGGTGAACAGCCAGAATTGGCAGAGATGCGCGCCCCACAGGGCGATGGAAAAGAGCATGGTGGCCACGGCCCGCGACCGGCGCGACCAGAACCAGTCGGTCATGACGACCCATTCGTCCATGAAGCCCGCGAGCTTTGCCGAAATCTTGCGGGGAAGGCGGGCGATGATCCAGTCGAGCGGCTTGCGGGCAAGGGCGAAGGGAGCCATCATCAGCGCGAGCAGGAAGAAGAGGCCGCCGACCGCCAGCGCGAACAGCCATAGCAGCCAGTCCGTCCCGGCCGTCCAGAACAGCGCGAACATGCCCCAAAGCAGCAGCGCCGCCATGTCCATCATCTTTTCGAACACGACGAGCGAGACGGCGCGGCCTGCGGGGAAGCCGTATTTCTGCGCCAGCACCCAGCTTTTGGCGATGTCTCCCATCTTTGACGGCAGGACGGCGTTCAGCGTCGAGGCCGACAGGATCAGGCGCAAGGACGCGCCGAAGGGAATGGGGGAACGGCTGAGCATCGCGAAGCGGATCGCCGTCGCGATGGTCAGCGGGATGGCGGCGAGCAGGCTGGCGGCGAGCCACAGGCGGTCGGAATCGCGGAATACCGCCAGCACCCGCGCCGCATCGACGCTGCGCCAGATGATGACCAATATGCCAAGGCTGATAGCGATGCTGATCAGCTTGCGCATCAGGCCGCGCCTTGCCCCGGCAGCCGCCGTTCGATGATCAGCGGGTCGCTGTCGCCGAGCCGGGCGATGGCGGCGGTCAGGTCCTGCCAGGGCTGGATATGGTTCGCCTGCCAGACGCGCGCCATGATGGTGGTGGATGATGTCTGGAACCCCGCGATCCCGATCCGCGCGACGTTGCCCCAGCCGCCATCGGCGAATATCTCGTCGCGCACGGTCCAGCCCGTGCCGTCCCAGCGGACCGCGCGATGGAAGCGGAAGGGCGCGTCCTTTCGTCCTGTCACCAATATCTTCTGGAGCAGCCGCCGGACGAGATCGGGGAAGAAGCGGCCGAGGCTGATCATGATGCAGCGCAGGATGACCGACTTGAGCGGCGTCAGCAACGTCGCTTTCGCCCAGGCCATCTTGCCGATGACGGAGAGGCCTTCCGGCGCTTGGGCAATGTCGTAATCGCCCGCCAGATGCTGCACGGCCGTCTTGCCGTCATGCGTCTGGATCGACACGCCGCTGTCGGCGAGGGTCAGGCGGGTGCCGGAGAAAAGCTGAAAGGCGCCGCCCTGGCGCAGACCGCAATAGAGCGTCTGGTCCGCCTTGCGGTCAACCAGCATTCCGGCGCGCGGGAAGTAGGCGGAGGGGACGGGGGAGGGCGATGACGGCCGGTCGTCGCGCCATTCCGCCCAGCAGAGCAGCCAGCTCCACAGATGATGGCCGATGATATGGTCGTCGGAATAGCAGGGCGGCCCGCCCGCCGCGAACAGGGACGCCGCCCGCTCGCTGATCTCCAGCGCCTGAGGCATCCATTCGCCCGCGATCTCGAAGCCGTGGGGGAAGAAATTCTGCGTGCCCCGGCTGGTGTAGGAGCCGCCCACCGTGCCGTCGGGATGGACGAAATGAGCGAAGAAGCGGATGGCGCGCTCGCAGGCGGGACGCAGGCCAAGGTCGGGGCGGCGGCGGTCGCTTTCGGCGAGCAGGCCGATGGTGAGGCTGAGATAGCCCGGATCGGCTCCGCCATATTCGTCGAACCAGCCTTCCTCATCCTGCCAGGACAGCAGCCGGGCGGCGCGCGCGCGCAGCGGTTCTTCCCACTCCGGCCCTTCCAGCGCGGACATGCGGATGAGGTTGGCGACGATCAGCGCCTCATGATTGGACAGGCGGCCGGATTCCTGATGGTGCGCCAGCCACTTCGCGCGCCGCCGGAAGAAGTCGCGGATTTCCGGGTCATCCTCTATCCCGATGATCGAAGCCGCCTCAAGGCAGGCGAGCAGGGAGAAGGCCGCCGCGCCCGCCGCCCGCTCGAACGGATAATAATCGTCGCACGATCCGTCAGGATGGGCGGAGCGGGCGGCGAAGCGGATGCCCGCCTCCACGAAATCCCGGATCGCGGGCGTGCGGTGATAGGGGTTGCCTTCAATGTCGAGCGACCATGCGAGCGCCAGCGGATAGACGAATTCCTGGCTCATCCCGCACGGGAAATCGATCATCCGGTAATGCCAGTAGATCCGGTCGAAGCATCCATAGGTGCGGCTGACCGGCGTGCGGTCGAGCAGCGTCAGGATCTTCGGGATCTCGCCCAGTGCATGCCGGGCCATCAGGTCGCGCGGAGACGCCGTCATAGGGCGCTGCCGTCCTTCATCACGTCGAAGCTGGCGGTGCGGGTGTCGCGCAGGCGCAATTGCAGGTCGTGCAGCATGCGCCGGTTGATCAGCAATTGCTCGCCCAGCAGCCCGGCGATCCACATAAGACCCGCGAGCAGCAGCAGCCCCGCCGCCGCGACCAGGCTGGGCACATGCGCCCGCTCCGTCCCGCCCGCGAACAATATCATCCAGCGGATCACCAGCCCGCCGCCGATCAGCAGCGGCGCGAGGCTGAGATAGAAGAAGGTCATCCACGGCTTGTAGATGAAGAAGCTGCGCAGGATGGAGCGGATCGACCGCAGGATATAATTGTGCATCGACCGCAGCAGGCGCGACGGCCGGGTTTCGCCGTTCACGCGGATCGGCACCGACGTGATGGGGATGTTGGAAAGCCCCGCCTGGATGATCGATTCCAGCGTATAGGTGTACCCGTCGAAGATATTGATCTCCAGCGCGGCGGTGCGGGAAATGGCGCGAAAGCCGCTGGGCGCGTCGTGAATATCGGCCTTCGAAACCCAGCGCACCACGCTGGTGCCCAGATGCTGGAGCTTGCGCTTGACCCAGGAAAAATGCGCGATGGTGGAAATGGGCCGGTCGCCGATCACCATTTCCGCGCGCCGTTGCAGGATGGGCTGGATCAGCGCGGGGATGTCGTCGGCATTATACTGATTGTCGGCGTCGGTATTGACGATGATGTCCGCGCCCTCCGCCAGGCAGCGTTTCAGCCCCGCCATGAAGGCATAGGCGAGGCCCCGGTTGATCGGCAGATCGACGATGTGATCGACGCCAAGCTCCCGCGCCACCTCCACCGTGCGGTCGGTGCTGCCGTCATTGATGATCAGCCATTCCACCTTGTCCACGCCCGGAATATGCCGGGGCAGGGCGGCAAGAGCCGTGGGGAGCGATTCCTCCTCGTTCAGGCAGGGAATCTGAATTATCAACTTCATCGCATTTCGCTCGTGCTTTTGCCGATTGAACCCGCTGGCGGGATTGAATATCGCCCGAAGCCGCATTTGCCCTGTTTGTCAATCGCCGCTCAGTGATCCCCGCCGAGCCTGCCCTCCGTTCACCGAAAGCAGCGGATTTTGAGTTCAGACCTTTCCGTCGCCATCTACCTGTACGAACCCAGCGACGGGGGGCTGGACCGGGTCGCTATATTGCTGGCCAATTATCTCACGGCCGGCGGCGTCCGAAGCGAGTTGTGGATGGCGCGAACGGAAGGGCCGCTCGCGCCGCTGATCGCGCCGGGCGTGGTGATCCGGCGCGTGGCGGCGGCGGATGGAGCGCGCGGCCTGTCGATGGTGACGCAGTTGCCGGTCCTGCGGCGGATGCTGCGGCGGTACCGGCCGGACATCCTGTTTTCGCCGGGCAATCAGAGCAATTTGCTGGTGGCCGCCGCAGCAATCGGCACGGGGACGCGGGCCGTAGGACGGATTTCCAATCCGATCGTGCGTCCCGGCACGCGAGGGCCGCTCGCATGGCTGCGGCGCAAGAGGTTCCAGCTGACGGCGTGGATCAGTTGCAGGACGGTGGTCATGGGACAAGCCGACGCCGATCTGCTGGCTGGCGGATGCGGGGCGATCCGGCGGAAGGTGGCGCTGCTGCCCCGGCCGACCGTGACGCCTCTGTTGTGGGAAGCCGGGGAGACGCGGCGCGCGGCGCGGCCGGGGGAGCGGCGCGAATTGCTGGCGGTCGGGCGTCTGGTCCCGCAGAAGGACCATCGCACGATGCTGGCGGCGCTCGCCCGGCTGGACAGGCGGGACTGGCGGCTGCGAATCGCCGGGCAAGGGCCGCTGCTGGCGGAATTGCAGCAGCAATGCAGGGATCTGGGCATTGCCGATCGGGTCGAGTTTCTGGGCTTCGTGGGCGATCCGGCCGAGCTGGCGGCGCTCTATGCCGGTTCCGACATTCTGTTGCAGTCGTCCCGCTGGGAAGGGCTGACTGCCACGGCGATCGAGGCGCTGGCTTGCGGGTGCCAGCTCGTCATCACCGATTGCACGCCCAATCTGACCGGCATCATCGCCGATGCAGGGCAGCATCCGATGGTGCCGGTTGGCGATGCCGCTGCCTTCGCCGGGGCGGTCGAGTGGACCTTGTCCCGGCCTGCCGACCCTGAGCGGTCACGGCGGGCCGTGCGCCCCTATGCGGTGGATGAAGCGCTGGCCGCGCATCATCGCATGTTTGCGGAGCTTGCGGGCTGACTGCCCGGCCGGTGCGTCATCGTAGATGGTAACGCACCGCCGCCGCGCGCAGCAGGAAACCGGCCAGCGTGGCGATCAGCACTGACGTCGCCGTGCCCACCGCGCCCATGGAGGGGAGCAGGATGGCGAGCGCCACCGCAAGGATGACGACCTCGACAATGCGGACCATGACGGTCAGCCGCTGACGGTCGATGGTCATCAGCAGCGGGTCGAAGCTGACGCCCGCCATCTCGATCGCCGCAGCGCCGCCCAGCAGCAGGAGGAGCGTGTAGGCGGGCAGATAGGCCGGACCCGACATCGTCACCAGCAACCATTTGCCAAGGATGAACAGCGCCAGCACGATGACCGAGGCGCTGAAAATGGTGAAGGCGCTGATCTTGCGCAGCAGCTGGCGAAGCTGGGCATGGCGGTCCGCCGTTCCGCCCTCGCGCACATGGCTGCGCGTGGTTTCGGAAAAGATGGCGCGTGACATGAGCTGGGAAAAGGTCGTCATTGCATTGCCGAGCTGCGCGGCCAGGCGGTAATAGCCCGCCTCCGCCGCGCCGACGAACATGCCCAGGATGAAGATCGGCAGGCTGTTGATCACCGTCACGAGGCTGAGATTGATGTTGCTGGCCATCAGGAAGGGGACGATGCCGGGGAAATGCCGCTGCGCCTGCGCTGGCGAGACGGGCCTGACGCGCGCGACATGATGGCGGCCATGGCGGTAGGCGAGAATCCAGTAGGTGCTGGACACGACGATTTCGGACGTCGCCCAGGCCATCAGGAACCCCAGCGGCGTCGGCATCAGCCACCATGCCGCCACGGCGCCGATCATGCGCACCACCGGCATCATGCTTTCAGCAAGGGCGGCGGCGGCGAACCTGTCCAGCAGGCGCAGCACTCCGACAGCGGTCGACCGCAGCGCGAGCAGAACCACCGCCGCATAGCCAAAGCCCAGCCAGGCGATGTCATGCTGCCAGCCGAGCACGGGGCCGAGCCCGAACGCCAGCAGCGCGGCGACGCCCAGCCCCGCCGCCGCGCTGATCGCGTCGATGGTGAGGGTGGAGCCGATCAGCAGGCCGAGCATGTCGGCGCGATTGTCGCGCAGGGGCGCCTGCCCATATTTCACCACCGCCTGCCAGCTATCGAAGGTGATGACGCGCGCGATGAACTGGGCGACGGCGATCACCAGGCTGAACACGCCGAAGCCTTCGGGACCCAGCGTCCGCGTGGTGATGGCGAGATAGAAGAGGCTGAGCACCGCGCCCAGGCCCTTGCTGCCCAGCAGCCAGCCGGTGTTCCGCGCGATGTTCGCGAACGGTCCCTTGCCCGGCATCCTGTTCAATGTTCTGGCCATCCCGCCTATTCTCCGAACAGGACGGCAAAGCCAAGCGGAATCGGAGAGGGACTCAGGGTGCCTTGGGCAGCATGGTCCGGCGCAGCGCGTCGCGCCACCCCGCCACCAGCGGCGCGCGGCGTTCGGGCGGCATCGACGGTTCGAAACGGCGGCCGCTGGACCAGAGCGCCTCTATCTCTGCAAGGCCGGACCAGATGCCGGTGGCGAGCCCGGCCAGGAATGCCGCGCCGCGCGCTGTCGTCTCCAGCTCCGCCGGGCGCTCGACCGGCAGTTTCAGCAGGTCGGCGAGGAAGCCGCACAGCCAGTCATTCGCCGCCATGCCGCCATCGACGCGCATGACGGCGGGGCGAACGCCTGAGTCCGCCAGCATGGCGTCGATCAGGTCCATGGTCTGATAGCCGACCGCCTCCAGCGCGGCGCGGGCGAGGTGCGCCTGGGTCGCGCCCAGCGTCAGGCCGTAAATCGCGCCGCGCGCGTCCGGGTCCCAATGGGGCGCGCCCAGGCCCACGAAGGCGGGCACCATATAGACGCCATGGCTGTCGGCCACCTGCGTCGCCATGTCGTTGGTCTGGCCGGCATGGGTGATGACGCCGATGCCGTCACGCAGCCACTTCACCGCTGCTCCCGCGACGAAGATCGACCCTTCCAAGGCGAAGCTGGTGCGGCCATCCAGCCGATAGGCGGGGGTGGTGAGCAGCCGGTGGCGCGAGGCAATGGCCTGCGTCCCCGTGTTCAGCAGCGCGAAGCAGCCCGTGCCATAGGTCGACTTGACCGTGCCGGGCGAAAAGCAGGCCTGCCCGAACAGCGCCGCCTGCTGATCGCCCGCAATGCCGGTGATCGGGATGGCGCGGCCGAACAGGTCCGGCGTGGTGGCGCCGTAAAGATGCGCATTGTCATGCACGGCGGGCAGGATGGCGGAAGGCACGCGGAGCAGGCGGCACATCTCCTCATCCCAGCATTGCTCCCTGATGTTCCAGAGCAGCGTGCGCGATGCATTGGTGACGTCGGTGGCATGCACCGCGCCGCCCGTCAGCCGCCAGAGCAGGAAGCTGTCGATGGTGCCGAAGGCGAGGTCGCCCCGTTCGGCGCTGGCCCGCGCGCCCGCGACATGGTCGAGTATCCATGCGATCTTCGTGCCGGAAAAATAGGGGTCGAGCAGCAGGCCGGTGCGCGCCCGCACCTCATCCTCCGCTCCGTCCGCTTTCAGCCGGGCGCAGGTTTCGCTCGTCCGCCGGTCCTGCCACACGATCGCGCGATGGATCGGCTGACCCGTCCGGCGGTCCCAGATCACGGCCGTTTCGCGCTGGTTGGCGATGCCGATGGCGGCGATGCCGTCCAATGGCACGGCCGCGCGCTCTATGGCCTCCCGCGCGGTGGACAGTGTGTCGCGCCAGATCTGCTCGGCATCATGCTCCACCCAGCCGGCGGCGGGATAATGCTGGGGGAATTCCGACTGCGCCACGCTGACGCGGCGCGCAGCAGCGTCGAACAGGATGCTGCGCGTCGATGTCGTCCCCTGATCGATCGCCAATATATGCCTTTCTGGCACGCGCCTCTCCCTGCTCCGTTGCGCAAGGCGGCTACTTTCGGCTGCTTTGCTTTTCGCGTAAAGCCCGGCAATGCGCAGGGGAGGGGCAGGTTAGGGTGGAGAGCTGCGATCTCCTGATCATCGGCGGCGGGATCAATGGCGCTGGCATAGCCCGCGATGCCGCCGGGCGGGGATTGAAGGTGATGCTGGTCGAACAGCACGACCTTGCGTCCCACACCTCATCGGCATCGACCAAGCTGATCCATGGCGGGCTGCGCTATCTGGAATATGGCGAGGTGCGGCTGGTGCGCGAAGCGCTGGCGGAGCGCGAGCGGCTCTGGGGCATGGCGCCGCACATCATCTGGCCGCTGCGCTTCGTCATCCCGCAGACGCATTCGCCCCGCCCGGCATGGATGCTGCGCGCGGGGCTGTTCCTGTATGACCATATCGGCGGGAGGAAGAGGCTGCCCGCCACCCGCACGATCGCGCTCGATCGCTCGCCCCTGGGGGATGCGCTGGCCGACAGGACGGGGCGCGGGTTCGTCTATTCGGACTGCTGGGTAGAGGACAGCCGCCTTGTCGTGCTGAATGCGCTCGACGCCGCCGAACGGGGCGCGCGGGTGCTGACGCACACAAGCTTCGCCGCCGCGCGGCGCGAGGGGGCTGCGTGGGCGGCGGTTCTGGAGGGTGACGGCGGACGGCGCGAGGTGCGCGCTCGTGCGCTGGTCAATGCAGCGGGGCCGTGGGTCTCGGAGGTAATCGGACGGATTGCCGGAGCGCACACTTCTCGCCGCGTCCGTCTGGTGAAGGGCAGCCATATCGTCGTGCCGCGCCTCTATGACGGCGAGCATGCGTTTCTGCTGCAAAATGCCGACCGGCGGATCATGTTCGCCATTCCCTATGAAGGCCGCTTCACGCTGATCGGCACGACCGAGGAGGCGTGGGACGGACCCGCTGGCCCGGCTGCGATCAGCAGCGGCGAGGTGCGCTATCTTCTGGACGGCGCAAACCGCTATTTCAGTCAGCAGTTGAGCGAAGCCGATCTGGTCTGGAGCTATGCGGGCATCCGGCCGCTTTATGACGACAGCAGCGGTAATGCCTCAGCGGTAACGCGCGACTATGTGCTCGATGTCGATGCCGATGGCGGCAGCGCTCCGGTGCTGAGCGTGTTCGGCGGCAAGATCACCACCTACCGCCGATTGGCGGAGCAGGCGATGAAGCGGCTGGCGCCCTTCTTCCCGGAGGCGGGGCCTGCCTGGACGGCGGGCGTGGCGCTGCCGGGAGGAGACATGCCGGGCGGAGACTTCGCCCGCTTCGCCGATGCGCTCCTCGCCAGCCATCCCGGTCTGCCGCCCACGCTCCTGCTGCGGCTCGCGCGCGCCTACGGCACCCGCGTCACGCGCCTCCTCAAGGATGCGCAGAGCCTGGATGCGCTGGGCGAGGATCTGGGCGGCGGGCTCACCACCGCTGAACTGGATTATCTCGCATCCACGGAATGGGCCCGTTCCGCGCAGGACGTGCTTTATCGCCGTTCGAAGCTCGGGCTGCACGTGCCGCAGGGGACCGCAGAGCGGGTGGAGGCTTATTTGGCGGCTAAGGGTGGCAAGTGAGCCGATTTGCCCGGCTATGGTGACCCTTATGGGGGGAATTAAGTCGTTGTTTTACAGTAAACGGCTTTCCGTGTGTCACCCTCCTATACCCTTATTGTGCGACGAAATGTGCCCTGGAGTGTAGGGCGATGGCCTCACGGTAAAAGCAGCCGTGATATCTGATTGACGCATCTTTTTGAAAGCGCTTCCCCTGTCAGGTGAGATTCGCCTGTGACGATTATATTTTGCGCATAAACTTGATTATTGATCAGTATATGAACATAATGCCTTGGAAGGAGCAAGGCATTATGGCTGTCGCATCGGCCGCCAAGGCAACGGATCGTAAGGATCTGACCGGCCCCGCGCTGCGGACTTTCTTCCGCATAGCTGAGGCATGGGGATTGAAGGAACAGGAGCAGATGCGGCTCCTCGGCCTCGACAGCCGTTCCACCCTACAGGCATGGAAACGCGGCGCCATCGCTGCCCTCTCCAAGGATGCGCTCGAGCGCATTTCCTACATCATGGGCATCTACAAGGGCTTGCACATCCTGTTGCCCAAAACGGCCGACGAATGGGTGCGCAAACCCAATAAGGCGCCAATCTTCGCCGGGCGCTCAGCACTAGACCGGATGACCTCGGGCAATGTCGCCGATCTCTACGTGGTGCGCCAATATATCGATGCGCAGCGCGGCTGATCGTGGACATTCCCGTTTTCGCCGTCCGGTGGCAGCCCTGCTACCGGATTATTCCGAGCCGTTTCCCGCCGATCGGACTGTTCGAGGCAGTCGCCGATCCGGCCGACCTGGAGGCGGTGTTCCGAATCGAGGCGATGACCAATGATCGGCTGCGGGAGGAAGTCGGAGAGCTGGCGCTGGTGCCGGCCGAGGACCGTGTGGCGGGGCCGGGAACCTCGCCGATCATGGCCGCTTTCACCCATGTCAATCCGGTAGGCGATCGTTTCACCGACGGCAGCTACGGCGTCTTCTACGCCAGCCTCACTGTCGAGACGGCGATCGCCGAAACCGTGCATCATCGCACGCGGTTTCTCGAAGCAACGGAGGAGCCGGCGCAGGAGATCGATATGCGTGTCTATGCCGTTGACCTCGAAGCTGACCTCCATGACATCCGCGCGATGCGAGACAGCGATCGCGCATATTATCACCCTACCAGCTATGCGATGTCTCAGGAACTGGGGCGTTCCTTGCGCTATGCGGGATCAGACGGCATCGTCTATATGAGCGTGCGGGATGAGAGTGGGGAAGGGGAGTGCGCAGCCGTCTTCCGGCCTCGGCTCCTGTCGAACTGCCGCCAGGAGCGTCATCTCTGTTACGTCTGGGATGGTCGCGCCATCGCCACCGTCTATGAGAAGAAAAGCCTCGATTAGGATCTGTGTGCGACCAGGCATCCGGGCGGTTGCGCGATCTATGTCTTGGCGATGGGGTAGGGCGTTGGCAAGTGCGGGCTCAAGGATTGGCGCAGCATCCACACCCACTAAGATCGTTGCACGTAAACCTTCATGTCCGCCTCTGCATCGCAGCAACAAACATCTTCTGGCTCAATCAATGAGTCCCGATCTTAATAATAACACTGATAATCATGTATACATTTACAGTTACGTACTTCATTGATTATTACTATTTATTATAAAATATGGAGATTTTCTTATATTGGCGAAATTTTTATGGAAAATGACGCCAAAATGAAAGAAACGTTATTGTAACTGTGACAGTTGTTGTCACAAAATCGTTGCGATACGTGCTTAGTGGCCAGCCCCGCAAAACATCCATTCATGGATTTCCAAAGGGGTTAAATCATGAGTCGCTCTTCCACCACCCTGCTCCACGCGTCCATGGGCGCTCTGCTGCTGGCGTCGGTTTCCGCGCCTGCGCTCGCAAGCGCAGCAACCGATGGTGCCGCTGCGGAGGCTCCTGCCGCCGCCGACGCGGCTGACAGCGAGGGCATGGCCGCCATCGTTGTCACTGCCACCAAGCGCGAAACTGATTTGCAGGAAACGCCCATCTCCATGGCGGTGGTCGATACCCAGGCGCTTGAAGACCGGCATGTGCAGAGCATGTATGACTTCGCCGACGGCGCGGTTCCTTCGCTGCGCGTCGCGACCTTCGAAGCGCGCCAGTCCGCGCTCACCATCGGCATTCGCGGCATCGTTCCACTCGACGCCAACCAGCCCGCCCGCGAACAGGGCGTGGGCATCTATGTCGACGGCGTCTATATGGGCCGCCAGCACGGCCTGAACGCCGCGCTGTTCGACATCGAGCGCGTCGAAGTGCTTAAAGGTCCGCAGGGCACGCTGTTCGGCCGCAACACCGAAGGCGGCGCGCTCAGCATCATCAGCAAGGCCCCGACCGGCGAATGGGGCGGCCGCGTCGAGGCAGGCGCGGGCAATTATGGCAGCCGCACTGCCGACGTCCACCTCGATCTGCCCAAGGTCGCGGGCTTTTCCGTCAAGCTGGACGGCGTGATCCAGCATCAGGACGCGACTACGGAGAACCCGCTCGCGGGCCAGGCGGGCTGGAATTATTATAACCGTAAAGGCCTGCGCGCCGCCGTGCGCTGGCAGCCGACCAGCACCATCACCAATGACTTCGCCTATGACGTAGCGAAGGACGAGAATACGCCCTTCTACAGCCAGCTGCTGAACTATAATCCCAACAATTGTGCCAACGGCGCCCAGGCATCGCAGCCCGCCTGCACCCTGCCCGGCACGGCCTACACCAACCTGACCGGCGGACCTGTCAAGCCCCTGCTGCCCGGCGTGGTCGTCAACGGCGACACCCGTATGGGCGAAGCCGACATCGGCGTGCCGCAGCAGGTCAGCGTCGATAAGACCCACGGCTTCACCAACACGCTGAAGTGGAATCTGGGCGACGAGCTGGAATTGCGCTCCATCACCGCCTGGCGCGGCGTTGACGCCACGCAGTGGGACAATTCGGGCGGCGCTCATCGTCCGCCGCTGGTCAACCCGCCCCTCGGCAGCACCGCTGCTGGCTGCACCACGGCCGCGCCCTGCGCCTTCAGCCGCTATAGCCTTGCTGACCTGCGCCAGCGCCAATTCAGCCAGGAACTACAGGCCGTCGGCACGGCCGGTTCGATCGACTATGTCGCTGGCCTGTTCTACTTCAACGAGCATGTCAGCGACGACGCCGCCACGCCCAGTTCGATGGGCGCGGTCGCCATCCGCAACGCTGCTGGCGCAATCACCGGCTATAATTATGTCACCATCCCCTTCTGCACCGCGTCCACGCCGCTCTTTGCGGGGAAGGCGGTCGACGGCTGCTCGATCGACCGCGCCTCGGAAGTCTGGTCTAAGAGTTACGCCGCTTATGGTCAGCTGACCTGGAACGCGACCGGCGCGCTGCACATCACGGTCGGCGGCCGCTACACGCACGACAAGAAGAAGGGCGTCCTGCACTTCTCGCGCAACGTGAACTATGACCCCAACCCGCCCGCCGCCAGTGTCGGCTATGAACCGCTGGATGCGGCCTGGAACCGCTTCAATCCGATGGCGACGATCGCCTATGACGTCAGCAACGACCTGCATGTCTATGCGAAGTACGCGACCGGCTACCGCGCCGGTGGCGCCAGTTCGCGCACGTCCAACTACCAAGCGTTCGATCCTGAAGATGTGAAGTCCTACGAAGTCGGGCTGAAGTCGGACTTCTGGAACGGCCGCGCCCGTTTAAACCTTGCTGGCTACATCATGGACCGCAAGGACAGCCAGGTCGATATCAGTTCGATCCAGTTCGTGGGCACCAGCAGCTTCAACAACCTGGTCACCATCAATGCGCCCGGCACCACCAAGATTCGCGGGATCGAGGCGGACCTGACGATGAACCCGATCGAAGGCCTGACGCTGAACGCATCCTATGCCTACACCTACACGAAGATTCCGCCGGTGTTCATCTCCGCAACGGGCGTCTATCAGAACTTCTACATCGTGTTCACGCCGCGTAACGCCGCCAGCGGGTCGATCGACTATGCCCTGCCGATCGGCGGCCAGGACACGACGCTGAAGTTCCACTTTGACGGAAACTATTCGCAGGCGACCCAGGCCTTCGATCAGTTCGCGACGAAGAATGACAGCTCGCTGATCTTCAACGGCCGCATCTCTCTGGCAGACATCGGCACCGGCGTCGGCCGCAGCCTGACGCTCAGCCTCTGGGGTCGCAACCTGTTCAACGAGCAGCATGTCTTCCGCCGCGATCCGTCGAACAGCCTGCCCGCCGCGCCGACCACCAGCACCACCACTGGCAGCATCGCCAACGTGCTGGGCGACTATGGCAACTTCAACGCGCCGCGCACCTACGGCATCGAAGCCAGCGTGAAGTTCTGATCCCTCAAAACTTGTCAAGAATGCTGTGGCGCGCTGCTCCTTTGCGGCGCGCCATTTTTTCATGCGATCGGCAGTGAAACGATCACCTTCAGGCCGGGCTGCGCATCACCAAGCTCGATCGATCCGCCATGCAACCGCACGATCGATGCGACCAAAGGCAGGCCAAAGCCATGCCCCTTGATTTCCCCTTCCCCGGACAAGCGGCCGAAGCGATCCAGCGCTCTCTGCCTGTCCGCTGGCGCAATGCCCGGACCGTTGTCGGCCACGATCAGCGTCGCCCGATCCGATGAGGCGCCAGCCGTCAGGCTGAGGCGGATTTCCGACCCCGCTGGTGTGTGGCGCACTGCATTTTCAACGAGGTTGATGATCATTTGCGAGAGCAGCTGGGGATCGCCATTGAGGATCACCGGCTGCAACGAAAGCCTGATCCGGTGTCCGCTTTCCTCCAGCACGGCTTCCAGCGCTTCGGCACATTCGGCCGTCAGAGCGGCAAGATCGACCGCCGCGAAATTCTCACGCCGGGCACCGCTGTCAATCTCGGCAATGCGCAGCAGTGCCGAAAAAAGGCTCAACAATCCGTCCGCCTGCGCCTGGGCTTCGCCGATCCTGTCGCGCAGCGGCGCTGCGCGTGGATCATGACCGATCAGGGTCAAGTGATTGCGCAAGCGCGCGAGCGGAGTCCGTAATTCATGCGCCACGCCATTGGTGACATTGCGCACCTCGTCCATCAGATTGTTAATGCGGTCGAGCATGCGGTTGAACGCCTGCGCCTGCTTACCAAAGGCCGTCCGCGAACCGGCGCCGGGAACGCGCTGCGACAGATCGCCTTCGAAAATTGCGTCTACGGTGCGGCGCATCTCTATTATGCGCTGCCGGATGATCAGCGTGAATGTCGTCGCCGCCGCCAGCGCGACCAGGATGATGGAGCCAAAACCCAGTATATAGATGCGCTTGCGCGCCGCGTTGTAATTGTCGAACGGCTCGGTTTCGGCGATCACCGCCAGCCGCAGCCCGTCTCCCAGGTCCCGGACCAGCACCCGGCCATGGGAAAGCCCCTTGATCTTGTCAGCCAGGTCGACGTTCGACAGGCCAAGGGGCAGGGGCCGGGACACGCGGACATTGCCCGCAATTTGCCGTCCCCTTTCCAGCAGTATGAAGCCAAGGTCGGCGGTGTCGCGATCATGCGCCGCAGCCATGATGCGGCGGCTGATCCCGCGAGCGGACACTTTTTCCCTGTCAGGCGCGATGACCTCGCTCATGCCGGATATGCGTTGTACCACCATATGATCGATGGTCCGCATCGTCGCGAAATAAGTGCCGACGGCCGTAGCCAGCGTGGCGGAAAGGAAAAAGATCAGGAAGGCGAGCGTCAGCGCCCGCAGGGATTGGAAGGAAATCACCCCCGGATCATATAGCCAAGTCCCCGAATGGTCACGATGGGATCATCGCCTCCGAATTCCATCAATTTTATTCGCAGACGGCGGATATGGGCGTCGACCAGATTGGTGGCAGGTTCGAAATCATAATTCCAAACCCGCTCCAGCAACATGGCTCGGGTGACAGGCATGCCGGCATTGCGGACCAGTTCGATGAGCACTTTGAATTCGGTCTTCTGTAGCCGCAGCGCCTTGCCGTCGCGCCATGCGCTGTGGCGGGCGGGGCTGACCACCAGGTCGCCGACGCGCAATGTTTCGTCGGCCCCCTTGTCCGTCCATCCCCTCGCCCGTACCAGGGCCTGGAGCCGCGCGTTGAGTTCCGCGGGATCGACGGGCTTTACGACATAGTCGTCCGCGCCGCTTTCCAGCCCCTCGATCTTCTGCCGCGATTGCCCAAGCGCCGTCATCATGATGACTGGCGTCAGGATATTATGTTCGCGCAAGCTTTTGAGCAGGGTCACGCCGTCGACCATAGGCAAAATGCGATCCAGAATGACTGCGTCGAAATGTCTGGCTGCGATCATATGATTTGCGCGGCGGCCGTCTCCCACGATGGTGGACTGATGACCGAACAGCTTCAACTGTTCGCCAAGCTGCTCCGCAAGATCTTCATCATCCTCGACGATCAGAAGGTTCAGGGACAAAGTTCGATTCCGACAGTAGAGGCTTCACGTCGGGAGAGGATGTGACAGTTAGATTTCATATTAATGACAGGATGGGAACTTCATCGATATATCGCGCCTGCATCAGTGCAGAAAATGATCCGGGCAGTTCAATCCTGCCCTGACCAACCCGCACGGCTGGTAGAAGCCGTAACTCAAAGTGGCGCGGACATTGCGCGGCTCGCCATAGATGTAGCCGCCAAACCAACTGTTGATCCCGGTCGTCGACGATGAGGAACTCGTTCGAGCCGGAACCGCCGAAATGTTTCGCACAACATGCCACAGCGTTTGAGAGGCTGATGGCAGTGCCGAGGCTTTGAGGATATTGGCGAGCGGTCAGGCATGGAGATGGTCGTCACCGACTATAAGATGCCCAGAATGGATGGCGCTGAGCTGGCGCAACTTGCCCAGGACATGCGCCCCATGATGCCGTGCTTCTGATCTCAGTTTATACTGGAGCATCTAAACCAGTTGCTGACTTGTCCCGGCTCAACAAACCTTTCGGCCTTGCTGAACCGGCTGAAGCGATCCAAAGCTTGGCAAGCAGGCCCAAGGCTGAGTGAGAACAAAGCCGCGACGGCGCGACACTCCTGAACGAAGCGCAACCTTTGTCGCACGAATGAAAGAATAGGCTTCTAGGCGCTGCCCTGCCCGCAACAGCCCATGCGGTTGCAAAGATATATGGGACGTAAGGTGATCGAGAAACGGGCGGAAGGCCGTATGTTGGCCTATGCTTCCGGCAATTTCGGCAAGGCGCTGGTTTTCGGTGGGGCTGACCTGACGATCCTGTTCCTCTTGACCGACGTGCTTGGCCTGGGCGGTACGACAGCCGGATGGCTGATGCTTGCGGCACTGTGCGGCGACCTGATCTTCGATCTGGTGGCGGCGCGGCTGGTCATTCGGCTGCGCCATGCGGGCAAAGGCTATCGCTGGATGGTGGCGGCCGCAGCGGCGCCCTGCGCGCTGGCCTTCACCCTTCTTTATGCGATGCCGGCTTTGGGCGCACGGCAACCATGGATGCTGGCCGCCGCGCTGCTGGTGTTCCGGGGCGCCTATGCGGTGATCGATGTGCCTCATAACGCGCTGATGACTGAAGTCACCAGTGATAGCCGCGCCCGGGGACGCGTATCTGGCTACCGATTGCTGTTCAGCACTGCCAGCGCGCTCGCCGTCGCAATCATACTGACGCCGCTCGTGCAGCGGACCGGGAGCGACGAGGCGTTCGGCCAGCTCGCGCTGACCGGTGCGGTTGCAGGCGGCCTCTTCGCCCTGACCATGATCCTGTGCGCATGGACGTGCGGCAGCGGCTCCTCCCGGTCAGGGCAGCAAATCGCGGCGCAGGACGGCATCGGCGTGCCACTGCGTGACCACATGGTGATCGGCATGGGTCTTCTGGGCGTGCTGACCGGCTTTGCGGCCCCGGCCTTTGGGCGGATGCTGCTCTATATCGGCAGCTATGTCGTCCATCGTCCGGACCTTGTCGCGCCATCGTTGCTGGCACTGACCGCCGGGCAATTTGCGGGGGTCATCCTATGGACCGCCATGACGGGCCGGTTCAGCAAGAGCGCGCTGCTCGCCATGGGGCATGGCGTCAGCGCGGCGGGTTTGATTGCCTTCTCCCTCTGCCTTTCATGGCCTCTTGCGCTGATCGCCTGCGCCGGGATTATCGGCATCGGCCTTGCCAGCGTGTTCATGCTGCCATGGGGATTGCTGGCGGATGCCGTCGATGTCGTGGAGTGGCGGCATGGCAGGCGGTTTGAAACCGGCCTGTTTGCCTTCTACCTTGTCGTGGTGAAGGCCAGTGGCGCTGCCTCTACCAGCCTGATCGGCTGGACGCTCGGTTGCCTGGGCTATGTCCCAGGCCATGCGCAGGCGACTACCGTCAAGGCAGGCATGGCCGCGCTGGGACTGGCCATTCCACTGATCGGCAGCCTGGCCGCTATCGTGCTGATGCGGCGTTTCGACCTTGGCCATAGCCGCCATGGCCGCCTGCTCAGGGCACTGGACCGGCGCCGTCAGTCGGGGGCCGATCCGGTTTCGGGATTGAAGCGGGGGTTGGTGAAATCGAGCGGCGAGGGCGTGACCTTCGCTGGCGGGGCAGCGCTTTCGGCCCAGGCGCGGCAGAGCATGTCACGCAGCATGGCAGCGCCCGCCGCCGTCCGCTCATAGACCATCGCTCGGACATCCTTGTCCGCATAGTCGGCAAAACCGTTGCGCTTTTCCAGCGTATAGACCGCCTCCACCTTGTCTCCCGCTTCGTCAAGAAAGGCGAGGACCGCATCGAACATGTCTCCGCTGCGACGGCCCGGCGCGCCTATGCGCGGGGCGATGTCCGCCACCGTCAATCGCATGCCGTCGACGAACCGGCTTTCAAACCGGCCATGGACGCTGCGGTCGGTCGTGAAGCCCTTGGGATTGTCACCTCGCCAGCCGTCCGAGTGGATGGAGTCGTGCATGGGCTGCGCGCCATCACCGATATAATGGCCCAGACGGATGGTGTCGAAGGCGCAATGCTGCTCGGGGATGGAAGCGTCGCCACCTTCGGCCTGCGCCTTGCGCACCTGACGCATGCAAACGACCAATCGATCATAGGCCTCGATCGCGGCAAAGGGCAAAGTGCCGGTCCATCGGACATTGGTGCGCGCGGCGGTCGCAGGATCGTGGTCCTTGATCGTCTCGTAACGCTTATAGAGCGCGATGACGAATTCGTAGCGCGAACGGGGAATGGGGTTCAGGAAAGCGAATTGCTCGCGAAACCAGCCATGATTGGGATCTTCCTCGATCTTCGAGAAATTTTCTGCGTCCCCGCGCCAGCTATCGGGCAGGGAAGCGGATGCCGCGATATAATCGACATGTTTCCGCAGGAATATCGGGCCGTCATCGGGAATGGCCTCGATCGCGGCGCGGTCGATCACGCTGTGGGCGGTGCCGCCCCAGGCATGTGCGGCGTTGGGCAACAGTGCCAGGACGGCGGCTAAAGCGAATATACGCATAAGCGGGCTCCTTGTCAGGGGTCGAGCGGGTCGCGCGGGTCTATTCGCGCAGATTGGCGGTTGGGCCGGATGGCGAGCTCGGTGGGCGAAAAGCGGCGGCCGATCCGGCCAGGCTGATAGCCCAGCTCATCGGCGTTGCGCTTCATGAACTGCACGCTTTCGATCATGGCGCTCTGCTGCGGATTGCAGACGATCAAGGCATCATCGTCCAGGGAGGCCCCCATGGCGATCAGCAGCCGGGCCGCGTTGCGCAAATTGGTTGTCGTGTGGCGAGCATAGGGCTCCAGCACAATCGCATCAGCGGGCATGCCATAACGTTGGATCAGCGCCTTACGCATCTCCTCCGCCTCGGCGAAGCGGGTCCCGCGCGGATGGGCGCGGCCGCCGGTGACGATGATGAAGGGAATATCGCCCCGCGCGAAACGGCTGGCAGCCAGGCGCAGATGATATTTGCCATAGGGGCTGAGCGGCATGCCGTCCGTTTCCGGCCCGACCCCGGTCAGGATCATCGCACTGAAGCGGTAGCGGCTCCAGTCGAGCGACTTCGCCCGCGCCATGGCGGGGGCATTTGCGCCGCCAGTCAGCGGCTCATAGCCGATCGCATCGGTCCGGTCGCTGACGTCCAGCAGAGCGAGCGCATAGTCGATGCTGGGGTCCAGCGCCTGCGCCGACCGGTCGCGGGGCGTCCGCGACAGCCAGTCAGCAGCCTGAAGCCGTGCCTGCCTCTCCTGCGGGTCGATCATGCCCGCGCCGTCGATCTGCGGATAGGATGGAACCTGCCCCAGCCCATAGGTTCGGACGATAGCGTTCACGCCCTCGATTTCCCGGCGCATCTGCGCGGGTGCGCCATCATCGGCCGCCGGCAGGCCGGTCAGCGCAGCCGCAGCCTGGCCCATCGCTTCGGCTTCCGCCGGTGTCCAGATCATCGCCTGCGCCACGCAGGTCAGATCCTGGCCGCAGGCCGCGCGCCGCTCCTGCCGGGCGCGGAGCAAAGTGGAAACGTCCGCCCTTGCCTTGAGCCGGTCCAGCGTCGCGGCATCGCGTCCCGCTGCATCGAACAGCGGGAAGAGGCGCTGCGACAGCGCCTCCATCACCGCGTCACGGGCTGCCCCCGCCGAAGCGGGGACAGGCGTGAATGCAACCGCGACCGCGGTTAGCAGGCTCGCCAGGTTCCGCCGCATCACCAACTCTTGCTGATGACGAGACGGAAGTTGCGGCCGAAGATCGGACGGCCATAAATGGCTTCCGAACTGCCTTGGCCGCTCAGCGAGTCGGTACGGGTATTGCCTTCGGTCAGGCCATGGGCATTGAAGAGGTTGTCGCCCACGATCTGCATCTGCCAGCTGCCCCGGCGCGCCGTGATGCCTGCGCCTATCGTGCCATAAGCCGGCAGCGCCGTGTTGTTGTAGAGGTCTACGAAGCGCTTCCCCATATAGGTGTAGCGTCCGTAGATCGAAATATCCGTGTCGTTCGTCTGGAAGTCAAAGCTGGGACGGATATTGCCGTAGACCTTGGGCTGACGGACGATCTGATTCCCCTCGGCTTGTTCCGGATCGGCGCCGGTCGAACTCTGGAAATTCTTGTACTTGGGATCACTGATGGTCAGCGCGCCGTTCAACGAGAACCAGTCGGCCAGCGCCAGCTTGCCGTCGAATTCCACGCCCTTGACCTGTGCCTCACCGATGAAGGGCACGTTGACGTCGTTGCGCCCCGTGGTCGGATCAAAGGCCAGAAAGCTGGCGTTGAGCGGATCGAAATTAGTGTAGAAGCCGGTAACGTAAAGATAGGAGCGGCCGAAGGCGAGTTTCAGGCCGACTTCGAACTGGTCGGCCTTGGTCGTGATGATGGTCGGGTTGATGTTCATCACCGTCTGGACATTGGGCGGCGTTTCCAGGTGCGACGCGCGGCCGTAAACGCCGACATGGCTGGAAAAGTCATAGTTCGCGCCGACTGTCCAGTTGGTGACGTTGGGCTTCAGCTTCTGGTTGATAATCACCCCGGTGAAGGCGCGGGTGCTGTCGTCCGCCAGCGTGGCGCCATCGCCAAGATTGGCGGCTTCGGTCAGCGCGGCCCAGCCCTTGTAGCTGTAGCGTTCATGACGGATACCCGCATCGATGCGCAGGCCCGGTATGATCTCCCAGGTGTCGTTGGCGTAAAGTGCGAACATTTTCGCGTCACTGTCGCCTTGGTTGAGCGTTGCGGCATAGTTGAGCACGCCATTGTCGGTTACGCGGCCGATTTCCTCGCCTGCGGCATTATAGGCGACCAGGTCGAGCGTGCGCGGCTTGCCCGAAACCTCGATCAGGTAATTTTGATAGAGGGTGCGGCTGTCTTCGCCATAAAGGCTGGCATAGAGGCCGAGCTTCAGGTCGTGGCTGCCGATCCCGGTCTCGAATTTGCGCGCGACCGACAGGTTGGCCTGGCCCGAGTAGAACTTCGAGTGAATGTCGCGATACTGGCCTTGCATGACCAACCCTGACGCGGAAGAGGGATCATAGACGGTGCCGGTGCCAGCCAGGGTATAGCCGAAACGATTCACAGCGCCGAAGGCTGCGGTGGCGCGGGCGAGATAACCGCTGGCGAACGCGTTGCCATCGGCTGGATTGGTAGTCGAATAGAAAGCCGTGAAGTCGAGCTTGCCTTGCGTATAGCCGACCTTGGCAGACACCAGCCAGTCGCCGAACTCGCCATCATATTGCGCGCCGAAATTGATCATCCGCATATGGCGGCCGTCGGACAGATCGCTGTCGCGGCTTCGGATCTGCCCCGCGCCGTCGCGATACATCAGCTGCACGTTACGCAGCGCCGGCGAATTCATGGTCCCGTCGAAATAGTCGATATATTTGTCGAGCGAAACGTCGGGGTTGCGCGGATCGGCAATGGGGATCGGCAGATAGAAGACGTTATGATCGTTCACATAGTTCACATTGAACTTGATCGATCCATTGTCGAAGTCATGCTTGATATTGGCGCGGATCTGCCCGCCCTTGTCATTGGGGAAGCCATTATCGCGATAACCGTCATGCTGGCGGATGAAGCCACCGATCGCATAATAGGTGTCCTTGCCCAGCGGCCCTGCCTGATAAGCGTCCAGACGATAGAGGCCCGTGTCGCCTAGCGTCAACTGGGCCTTGCCGCGCGGTGTGTCGCTGCCGGTAACGGTGATGGCGTTGATGATCGCGCCCGAATAGCTGGCATAGACCGGCGCAGGACCACCCCGAACGACCTCGACATGGTCAGTCATCAGATCCTGTTTCAGGATGGCGTCGCCGCGAAAGAAGACGCCGTCATTTTCGTGGAACAGCGGCAGGCCGTCCTGCTGAAAGCTGACGAAACCACCATCATTGGGCAAGCCGCGGATGCGATAGATATTCTGCACCTCGCCGCCGGTGATTTCGGTCTGGAAACCGGGCAACTGGCCGATCAGGTCGGCAAAATTCACCGGCGCGATCTTTTCCACATCTTCGTTTGAAATGGTGTTGATCGCATAGGACACGTCGAAGCGGCGCTGGGCACGGGTGGAACCGGTAACGATGATGTCGTTCGGCCCGTTACCGGCATTAGTCGCCTGGTCGACAGGCGCGGCATCCTGCGCGAAGGCAGGCATGACGACACAGAGCGCCGCAAGGGCGGTGCTGGTGGCAAGCATGGTCTTGAACATGAGGAAGCCCCTTTCGATTGATCGGGCGCTCACCTGACGATGCCATGTGACGTTTTTAATTATTATTGTGAAAATAATTAAACCCGCATAACGGATCGACGCATTTCACCGGCGGCGAGCATCGGCATGGGGTTTCCCTCCTTGGACAAGGACCAGCGGCGCATTCTCCAGATGCTGCGAAAAGCGGGGCCGCTGTCCCGGTCCGCGCTGTCGGCCGAGCTGGAGATCAGCGGCGCCGCGCTCACCCGCCTCTCACGCGATCTGCTCAGTCTGGGGCTGGTGGAGGAAGTGCCAGGGTCGGAAGCACAGGGCCGCGGCCGTCCCGCCATTCCTCTGCGCCTGGCGGGTCATGGCGGTTACGCGGTCGGGGCGACAGCGCATAAGGGCTTTCTCGATATCTCGCTGGTCGATTTCACCGGTGCCACCATCGCCACCCATCATGAAGCGGTCGCGCCGATCGACCCCCATCGTTTCGCGCAAAAGGTCCGGCGTATCACCCATGATCTTGTGGATCGCCACGGCCTGTTGGGCTGGCGCATGCTCGGTCTTGGCGTGGCAGTGCCCGGACCCTCACTGTCACCGGCGGGCGACCGGTGGAGTGTTGTCGACGTGCTACCCAACTGGCGCGACGCGCCGCTACGCGACATCCTCTCCGCTGAAATGGACTGGCCGCTCTGGATCGAGAATGATGCCAATGCGGCTGCCATTGCCGAATTTTATTTGGGGGGTCTGCTCAAGGATTTCGGCACCATCGTCGTTCTTCTGCTGGGCTTCGGGATCGGCGCAGGCGTCATTGTCGACGGGCGGCTGGTACGCGGTCAATATGGCGTGGCCGGCGAAGTTGGTTGCCTTTTTCCCGGGCATCTGCCGCGCCCCAGCCCGCTGGACTTATTGGCGACACTTCGCGGTGACGGCTGCGATCTGTCGTCGGTTGCCGATATCGACTTTGACGCCGCAGACCAGATGCCCACGATCGAAAGCTGGCTAGACCGGGCGGCCGCGCAACTGGAGGCTGTATGCAATACTGCCTTCGCATGGCTAGATCCGGGCGCAATCGTCCTCGCCGGCACCCTGCCGTCAGCCATTCTCCAGGGACTGGCCGATCGCCTTCATGGCGCCGATCTCGTGACGACGGTCCATCAACGCCGGCCGCCTATACGGATATCCAGCCTCCATGGCTCACCGATTACCTTTGGTGCAGCCCTTCTGCCTATTCATGCCTTATCCGCAGACGTGTGAACGATCGACGTGCGGCACAAGCCGCAGAGCGGCGATTGGTTTGGGCAAGATCATGCCGCCATCCACCACCCAGTGCCAGAAACACAGCGATTTGATGATCGATCAGCGTCGTCTGCGCTTCGGCCAGATCGACCTGCATGGTGGCGAGGCTCTTTTGCAGGTAGGGCTGCTTCCGCTTTCACGCCTTTAGCCCCTCGCGGCAGAAACCTGTAGCCGCCTGACATTCGTTTGATCGTGCCGAACGATTCTCGACGGCATCGCGAGAAAGCTCACGTGCTTTTCTGAGCAGGGCCTTGAGCTTGGCGAAAGCCATTTTGATGAGGTTGAGGTCGGACTGTAGGGCGGAAGGAAGAGCATCTGGCGCCGCGTTGCTCGTCGGGTCGCTCGAGCAGGTAGAAACCGAAAAGCTCAATCGGATTTTTCGGACAAGCTTGATCGAGAGTAAATGACCGGGAGGCGCTGAAATATGGTGTCTCCCGCCTAGTTGGTCATCCACGTCCTCAGCTATCTGCCAAAAAATCGGCAGTGATATCAGCCAGTAATTGGAAGCGCGAGCCAAGCGATTTCGCGTGACCCGGAAAACGATAAAAATATCAAATGCTTGCTTGGTGACCCCTACGGGAATCGAACCCGTGTTTCAGCCGTGAGAGGGCCGCGTCCTGACCGCTAGACGAAGGGGCCGCTGGCTGCGCTTGGCAGTGGGCAGGGGCTCGCGTTTAGGGGCCGGGCAGGGACGCGTCAAGGAAAACCGCGCGGCGGCATGAGGCTGATAAAAAACCACCCCATGCATACGCACGGGGTGGCCAAGGTTCAGGGAGGAGACGCCTCCAAAAGGGGGAGGCGCCCATACGACACACCCGAAAGGGGGGCAGGTGCGCCGTATGTTCGACAGATAGAGGAGGTCGCGCCGCCTTTCAAGTGGCGACTAACAACCTTTTGTCATAAACCACTGAAAAATATTCAATGTTTATGCTTTAGGCGTTGGCAGCCTCTGGCGTGGCGGTGACGGCGACGGGGCCCTTGCCCTGACCGACCTGCGCTTCGAACAGCTCGCGCATCAGTTGCAGCGAGAAAAGATGCGCGTGGATGAGGGGCAGCATGCCGTTCTGGTTGATCTTGCGAAGTTGATCCCCGCGCATGTCGCGCAGCTTTTCCTCATTCACCATGCGAAAGCCGCGATAGACGAAGGGCTGTTCGTTGCCGGGCACCTGGATGGCGACTTCGCCGTCCATCAGCAGGTCAAGATCCTTGAGGTCCTTCATGAACTGGCCGGTGCGGGCAGCGGCCTGTTCGAAATCCTCGCAGAATTTGAGCACGCCCTGGATCAGTTCGCTGGGCTTGCCGTCTTCGAACAGCGCCTGGCCGTCCTCAAACTCGCCAACGGCTTCGCTGGTGGGATCGAAGCAGAGCGACAGTTCGTCGCTGTCGGGCCGCAGCTTCGCCAGCATCCAGGGATAGCGGCGGACATAAGCGGGCACATAGGATGGGCCGCGCAGCTTGCCCTGATCATCGACGAAGGTGTTGACGCCTTCATTGAGCCCCATCAGTGCCAGGGGAACGGGTTCGTCGCCCGCCGAAAAGATGATGGGCAGGAATCGCTGGGCGCTGACAAATTCGTCCACGGTCAGCGGCACGGCATGCTGGGACGCGAGGAAGGGTGCGGCATCCAGCGTGCGGCTGTGATATCCGGCATGATCGACGCTGCTCAGCGGGATGAGATCATTGTAGAAAACCGGGAGGCTGTTCGCGGGCGCGCTTGCCATGATGCGTGTTCCATTCCTTGTGACGCAGCGCGATGGAATGCGCCGCCTGCCTGAAAACTGGTGATGCGATAAAGGCCTTGGCCCGGACAGGCAATCGCTTTGTCTGGCCGCCTTGCCCCGCAGGTTCAGCCTTCGCCGGGGCGCGGGATGAGCTTGTCCGGGTTCATGATGCCCTGCGGATCGAACGCCGCCTTGATCGCGCGCAATGCGTGGAGCCGGGCGGGACTCGCCAGCCGGCCCAGCTCCGCCCGTTTCATCTGGCCGATGCCATGTTCGGCGGAGATGGAGCCTCCCGCAGCGACGACCGCGTCGTGGACGAAGGCGTTGATGGCAGCGCCCTGCGCCGCGATCCAGGCGGGGCCGTCCGCCGTTCCTTTCGGCGCGCGGACGTGGAAATGGACATTGCCGTCGCCCAGATGGCCGAAGGAGGATGCGGTGGTGCCGGGGAAGGCGCGCTCCGCGGCGGCGGCGGTGTCTGTCATGAAGGCGGGCATCCGTGCGACCGGCACGCTGATATCATATTGCAGAGCCGGACCCTGTGCACGTTCCGCTTCGGAAAGCGATTCGCGGATGCGCCAGAAGGCTTCGGCCTGGGCTTCGTTGACGGCGATCGCGGCGTCGAGCGCTATCCCTTGATCCAACGCTTCGGCAAGGGCGCTTTCCAGCCGCTCGCCGGGGCCGGGCTGGCGGCCGCTGTCATGGTCCACTTCGATAAGGACGTGCCACGGCGTCCGGGTTTCGATGGGACAGCGGGTGCCGGGGATGTGGGACAGCACGTGGCCAAGCCCATCGTCGGCAATGACTTCGAAGCCCTCGACGCTGTCGCCCAGCCGCGCTTCGGCGTGGCGCAGCAGGGCGAGGGCGTCCGCTGGCGAGCGAACGCCCGCCCAGCCCACCGCCCGCGCCGCAATCGCGGGCACGAGGCGCAGGGAGACAGCGGTGATGATGCCCAACGTGCCCTCCGCACCGATCAGCAACTGCTTGATGTCGTAGCCGCGATTGTCCTTTTTGAGGGCATCAAGGCCTTCGAAGATGCCGCCGTCAGGGAGGACGGCCTCTATCCCCTCCACCAAGGCGCGCATCGTGCCATGGCGAAGGACCTGCGTGCCGCCCGCGTTGGTCGAAACGAGGCCGCCGATCGTGGCCGATCCCTTAGCGCCCAGGCTCAAGGGGAAGCGGCGCCCGATTTCGGCGGCGGCATCGTGCAGGGTGGAAAGGATCACGCCCGCTTCGCACACGGCCAGATTGTCGCTGGCGGAGATTGAGCGGATGCGGTTCATCCGCCGCAGGGAAAGGATGAGAGCGGACCCGTCGGGCGGCGGCGTGGCTCCGCCCACCATCGACGTGTTGCCGCCCTGGGGGACGAGCGGCACGCCAAGGCGCGCGGCCAGGGTGACGATGGCCGCAACCTGCTCCGTCGAATCGGGCTGAAGAATGGCGGCCGCCTGCCCATGGAAGCGCCCGCGCCAGTCGGTCAGCCACGGCGCGATGTCGTCAGCGCCAGTGACGATGCCCCTGGCGTCCAGCAGCGCGCGGAATTGGTCGATAATATCCTGTCCTATCATGCGCCGCTTATGCGCCGGAATTCATCGGCCGTTCAACCATTGCGGGATAGCGTGCCGCCCAAAGGGGTCCGATTTGCTTCATTCCGTCCTGCTGCTTCTTGTCGCGCCGTCGGGAGAATCCGTCCAGTTCGCGCAACTGACGATCCAGCAGCGAGTCATCATCCGCGTTCCGATGGCCAGGAAGGGGAAGGCACCAGCGCGCATTGACCCTGACGCCCGGCATATGTGGAAGGAGAAGAAGGGGCCGCGCTGCGTCGCCTTGCGATCGATCCGGTCGGCCAGCGTGGTCGTGGACCATGGCGTGGACCTGCTGCTGGCGGACAATCACCGTTATCGCGCCAGATTAGAGCGGGGATGCAATTCGATCGGCTTTTATTCGGGCTTCTATGTGGAGCCCGACGATGACGGGTCGCTTTGTTCGGGCCGGGACGCGTTGCAGGCGCGCAGCGGCCTTAGCTGCGGCATCGACGACATCCGCCGCCTGGTGCCCGCGGACCCTGATGATTGAAGGTCCTGATGGGCTGATGCTGCTCGATTTTCTTGACAAGTTGCCGATATTTCCGCAAGGCGCGCCCGATTTCCGTTGTGCAAGCGCGCCCGGCGGAGAGCCTCCTGTCCGGACCATTGAATGACTTTTGCCGATCTCGGCCTTTCCGATGAATTGTTGAAGGCCGTGAACGAGGCCGGATATGACACGCCTACGCCCATCCAGGCGCAGGCCATCCCTTCCGTGCTGATGATGAAGGACATTATCGGCATCGCCCAGACGGGAACGGGAAAGACGGCCAGCTTTGTCCTGCCGATGATCGACATATTGGCGCATGGCCGTGCCCGCGCGCTGATGCCCCGGTCGCTGATCCTGGAGCCGACCCGCGAACTGGCGGCGCAGGTGGCGGAGAATTTCGAGAAATACGGGAAGTATCACAAGCTTTCGATGGCGCTGCTGATCGGCGGCGTGCAGATGGGGGATCAGGTCAAGGCGCTGGAAAAGGGCGTCGATGTGCTGATCGCCACGCCAGGCCGCCTGATGGACCTGTTCCAGCGCGGCAAGATCCTGCTCAACGGCTGTTCGATGCTGGTGATCGACGAGGCCGACCGGATGCTCGACATGGGTTTCATCCCGGATATCGAGGAAATCTGCACCAAACTGCCCGCGCAGCGCCAGACGCTGCTGTTTTCCGCGACCATGCCAGCGCCGATCAAGAAGCTGGCCGACCGTTTCCTGTCCAGCCCCAAGTCGATCGAGGTCGCCCGGCCCGCGACCGCATCGACCAACATCACCCAGCGGCTGGTGAAGGTCGATTCGCGCAAGAAGCGCGAGGCGTTGCGCGCGATGCTGGAGGCGGAGGACGTGCAGAGCGCCGTCATCTTCTGCAACCGCAAGACGACCGTGCGCGAACTCAACAAGAGCTTGCAGCGCCACGGTTTCAAATCGGGCGAGATTCACGGCGATATCGACCAGTCGGCTCGCATTGCCGAACTGGAGCGGTTCCGCACGGGCGCCGTCAACATATTGGTCGCGTCTGACGTCGCCGCGCGCGGGCTGGACATCAAGGGCGTCAGCCACGTCTTCAACTTCGATGCGCCATGGCATCCCGACGATTATGTCCACCGCATCGGCCGCACGGGCCGGGCAGGGGCGAAGGGCGTGGCTTACACCTTCGTGACCGCGGATGATGCCGAGGCGATCGATAATATACAGAAGCTGATCGGACAGAAGATCGAGACGGTCGGCGCGCCCGCGAAGGCTGCTGCCGGACCGGACGCGAGCGAGGAATCAGGTGAGGACCGGGGGCGGCGCTCAGGCGGCCGCAAGGAGGAACGCGCCCGCGGACGGGACCGGGACGAGCGGCGGCGCGAGGAGCCTCGTGCGGCCCGGCCGGAAGCCAATGGCCCGCGCCCCCGCAGGCCTTCGCCTGAGGATGACGGGCCGGACGAAGGATGGAACGGGCCAGTGCCCGAGTTCCTGTCCTTTGGGTTTCAGGCTGAAGGTTCGGCCTGAGGCAGGGCGAGCGAAAAGCGGTCAGTTGCAGCATGTAAATCCCACCCGTGCCGTAAGGCGTGGGAAGAGGGGCCATGCCTGGCATGGTGAAGGCAAATAAGCGCTGACGTTGCGTATTTGCCCTCCGCCATCGGCTGCGCTGACGGTTCTCCTCCCCATCTTTGGATGGGAGATCAGCTTGGCTGCGACAGCTTACAATAATCCCTGCGCGCGCAGGCTCGTATGTCCCTTCTCGCCGATGATGATGTGGTCGTGAACGGCGATGCCGAGCCTTTTGCCCGCCTCCACGATCTGCCGCGTGATGTCTATGTCCTGACGGCTGGGTGCAGGGTCGCCCGAAGGGTGGTTGTGGACCTATCGGCGTTCTCGAAAATCGGCATACTAATCAATATGTTGCAACAAGACACGGTGGGAGTGGAGCCGTTAATAGGGGTATGTAATTCGCCTCGACTAGTCGAAAATTCGGTGTGCCCGTGCCGATCCCGCAAGGGACCGGACCTACACGCTGATGCATGACTTTCATGACTCATCGCCACTGCAACAACAAGGGCTGACCTCCGATGAGCCTGCGGACCGCAGTCGTCAGGTTTCTGAGGCCAGCCCCCATCTCAATTAGTGTCGGCCTCAGATTGATCTGTGGCGGCAGACGCGAACGATATGCGCCTGCACGCGGTCAAGTTTGACCGATCCCATCGATCGAGCTCGTCTGTAGGATATAAGATCGCCTTGCCGATCTTGATATATGACGGCCCGTTTCTCTTGCATCGCCAGTTTCGCAACGTGCCGTTGCTGACCTTGTTACGATAGCGTTCGACGACCTCTTCGCAGGTCAGATAAGCAGGGTCAGACACAGGATCTCCAAGCTAGAATGATAAATTGTGCAACAGCCTGTTGCACAAATGCAGGCACGATACGCATGGGCGCGGGCACTTCCACGATCCCGTCTAAAAGAGCGATCCGTCCGCAGTCGCTGACCTGTCCTGTGGATCGGCGTGCAAAAAGGACCCCGTTAGCGGGGTGATCGGCGTCT
>NZ_JNAC01000025.1:0-5547 GCF_000722555.1 Sphingobium sp. DC-2
CAATCTCCGCCAAGCATGCTCAAGCTTCACGATTTTTGCAACAGAGCCCCAAAACTCACCGTTTGCCTTCTGATTCAAAGATTCTTCTTAGATTCAAGATTCGGGGGTGCGCAAACCCGTAGAAAACCAAGGAAAACGGCCTCGAAAAGTGAGTGTTGGGGTCGAGTCGCGTGAGTTTTGGGGTAGCCAAAAGTGAGCTTTGGGGTCGGTTAAGGTGAGTGTTGGGGCAGAGTCGGGTGAGCTTTGGGGTATGCCCGCTCGCGACGGTGAGTTTTGGGGTAGCCCCTCCCCTGCGCGAACGGCGAGCCGGACGATTTGCATAACTCACCGTTCGTTATTAGGGTGAGCCGATGCAAAGAGTCTCCTCACCGTTGGAAGTGATCGCATGACGCAAGCTGTCCTGGCCGATACTGCTCGAACATTGACGCAGCGCGGTCGCGGCAACCCGTTCGATCCCGCCAATTACGGCGAAATCGTCAAGCCCGGCGAGCTGGTCGATATTGTCGAGCTGTCCCCGCTCACCTTGGTTGATCGGCGCATCTACAACCTGCTGATCGCCAATGCCTGGGATCGGATCGGCGAGCCGGTCATTCATCGCATCGCCAAGTCGGCGCTCAAGGGCACGCACCAAGGCAACGAGCGCATCGAAAGCTCGCTGCTACGCTTGATGGGCACGATCGCGATCGTCACCATCCGCAAGGCCGGTAAGAGCTTCAAGCGGCGTGTCCAGCTCCTCGGCCCGAGCGACGAAAGCCTCGAAAAGGACGGCTTCCTCCATTACCGCATCCCCGAGGAGCTGATCGAGATACTGCGCAACAGCGAGGTCTATGCGCGGCTCAAGACGCAGGTGATGTATTGCTTCGAGTCGAAGTACGCGCTCTGCCTCTATGAAATGATCGAGCGCCGCATCGGGCTCGAATATAAGCAATCCGAAGAGTTCACCGTCGCCGAACTGCGCGGCCTGTTGAACGTCCCCGAAGGCAAGCTCGAACGCTTCGCCGACTTCAACAAATACTGCCTCAAGGTAGCGGCCGACGAAATCAACAAGCTCTGTCCCTTCTATGTCGAGTTCACCCCGATCAAGAAGGGCCGCAAGGTCGAGCGGGTGTCGATGATGTGGCTGCCCAAAACGTCCAGCGGGCGGCGCGACGCGCAAAACCTGATCGATCAGCACAGCATCGTGCGCCGCGCCAAGCTGCGCGGCGGCATCCCCGAAATGCCGGTGCTGGTGGATTTCACCCTGCACGCCGCCGAACGGTGAGCCCCTACCCCAAAACTCACCGTTCGCGCGCTACGGCCGCCCAGCGCCGCCGGACCTTGCCTCGCGCCCTATCCCTCGCCGGCGTCTAGCGCGCGGCTGACGGTGAACTGAATCCACGCGCTGCGGCTGATCCCGCGCCGTTTGGCCGCCGCATCGACCTTGGCGAGAAGCGCGCGGTCGAAACGCAGCATCACCGGCGACTTGCGCGGCTCGCTCCCCTCCCCCGCTTCCTCGGCCGCCGCGATCGGTGCGGCCGCAGGCTTGGCCGCGCCGGCGATGAAGGCGTCGGCCGCCGCGTCATCGGCCGGAGACTTCGGCTTGCTGTTCGGTTTACGGGCGATAGCCATCGACATGCACTCCGATATTATCGTGATATACAGACGGCAGCGATCAGCGCCGTCAGCTCATCGATCGCCTTGGGGTCGCGCGGGCTCTGCTCAAGGATCGCCCTGCCCTCGGCCGCCGCGTTCGGGAACGCCTTGCGCCGCACGATCGACGTCGGCAGCACCTCGATCCCCTCGATGTCGCCGATCATCTCCAAGGCCGCCTCATTGTCCGCCCCTTGCGCATCCGCCCCGTTGAGGATGGCGACGGCGCGCAGCCCCTCGTTGATCTCGCGCGCCTCGGCGACCAGCGCCGCGACCTGATCCAAGGCCCACACGTCAAAGCTGCGCGGCTGCACCGGGACCAGGAGCGTGTCGGCGACGGTGAGCGCGGCGCGCAGCGAGCCGGTGTCGCGCCCGCCCACGTCGATGATGATGTCGTCATATTTGCTGGCGAGCTGGCGGACCTGGCTGCGCAGCGCCGCGCCGGTGAGCGCGACGGCAGTATAGCCGGCCTCGCCCAATCGCTCGGTGCGAAGCTGGGTGAAGGTGAGGGCGGTGCCCTGCTCGTCGCCATCGACCAGCAATAGGTCGCGACCGGCGAGCGCCAGCGCGACCGCGAGGTTGACGGCGAGCGTGGTCTTACCGACGCCGCCCTTGGTGTTCCCTACTGCCAATATCATAGCGCCCTCGCTGTGCGTGCAATCGTTAATCGCTCCGGCATGATCTGTCCATCATTGTGATATACAGACGATGCTCACTCCTCCGGCTTGGGATCGTCGTCGTCGAGCGGGTCATGCTGCATCGGGCCATGCCCCTCGATCGGGCAGAGCGGCGCGCCGGCCTGTTCCAGCCATTTGCGCGTGGTCCTGACCGTATAGCCGCACGTCGCGCACTCGCATTTCAGCAGCCGGGTCGTCTGCTTCTTGGGCGCGGTCGTCTCGCCGGCGGTGTCGAGGCGGGCATGGGGGAGGGGGCCTGCCGCATCGAGGATCGGCGTCACGGCCATCAAGAACGCCTCGCCGGGGGTGGTGGCGCGCATCGGTCCGACCAGCCCTAGACCGACAGCAACCCGTTTAAACGCCTTTCCATGCCCCGCCGGGATGCCGACAGCGGTGTGGACCAGCTCGTGCGCGAGGATCGCCGCGATCTGCGCCGGCATGGCGTCGGGCGCGTGCGCGAGGTCCGGCCGGATGAAGATTTCAAAATGGCCGTCCGCGCTCCGCCGGTTATCCCAGCACTCGCCGATCGCCTTGCCTTTCGCGCCCCGACTGGTGAAGCCGATCGCGACGCGCACGCGCGCGGGCAGGGGAGCGTCCAGCGCCGCGAACAAGGAAGCCATGCCCAGCGCCACACGGTTGAGCCAGCTCTCGCGGTTGTCGTCGGTCATCGCATTTGCTCCTTCAAATCGCCCTGCAGGGGCGATGGCCTCGCCATCGCTCCGAGTTCGCGCGGAGCAGCGGGGGAGAGGGGGGCAGCGAGAATCTGACGGGGTGGTGCGGGCGCAAGGAGCGCGAGCGACTGAGCCACGGCCCGGCTGATTGTCGTTGCTGGGGGGAGGGGGCGGCGTCCCCCTTCCACCGCCAAGCCAATGGATCTCGCCGGTAACACCGGCGGCAGCAGGGCGGGGGCTCGCCCCGGCCCTCACGCGAGGATCGTCACGCGGATGCGCCGAGACGCCGGCACGGCGGCTCGGTCGGAGCCGTGAGGCGGAGATAGAGCCGTGCCCGTCAGGGCCGCGCCCATGCCAAGGATCGCTGTTGAATATCGTAATGATATATACATGATATCACATCTCTACCCATCGTCTGCCTTTGTCTATGCAACGCTTGCACCAGTGCATTCCTTGCACTACATAGAGGCATGGTCACGATGCATCGCGGTCCTCGCTGGAAGATTGCGGTCTACGGTCGCGATCATGGCGTGCCGCACTTTCATATCGAGGGCGTGGAGTTCCGCTGCTCGGTGTCGATCGCCGCATTCGAGGTGATCGTGGGAACGGTGCCGGCAGCGGTGTTGAATGACGCGCTGGAATGGGCGCGCCCCAATCAGGCGCTGCTCATGCAGACCTGGCAGGAGTTGAACGGATGAACGTCGCCGACAAGACCCGCACCATCGCCGACGTGCGAGCGATCGGGCCAGGATCGCTGCATCTGTCCTGGTCGGACGGGACGGCGACCAATCTCGATCTTGGCGCTGTTCTTGCCGACCGCGCCTTCGCCGCGCTGCGCGATCCGGAAGAGTTCGCCAAGGTCGAAGTCGGCGATTGGGGGCATAGCCTGGCTTGGCCCTCGGGCGCCGAGCTGGGCGCGGATGCGCTGTGGCTCGAAACGCTGTCGGCAACCGGGCATGGCGACGTCCGTGCGTTCCTTGAATGGCGGCTGCGCCATGCCCTGTCGCTATCGAAGGCGGCCGACGCGCTGGGAGTCTCGCGCCGAATGGTCGCCTATTACTCCAACGGCGAGAAGAAGGTGCCGAAACCGATTTTGCTGGCGTGCCGGGGCTGGGAAGCCAGCAACGGGCTATACCAGGCGGCCTGACCAGCATGAGGGCGATTTTCATCCGGCACGGCGAATCCACCGGCAACGCCGGCGTGCCGTGTCACGATCTCGCGGCGATCGAGCTGACGGAGCGCGGCCACGAACAGGCGCGCCAAGTCGCGGCGAGCTGGGCGCAAGCGCCCGCGCTCATCGTCACGTCGCCCTATACCCGCACCCGGCAGACGGCCGCGCCGACGATCGCGCGCTTTCCCGGCGTGCCGGTGGACGTGTGGCCGATCGAAGAGTTCACCTATCTGCAACCGGCGCGCTGGAACGGCACGCGCAGCGCGGAGAGGATGCCGCACCTTGAACGCTATTGGCGCGAGGCCGATCCTGATTATTGCGACGGGGAAGGGGCGGAGAGCTTCGCCACCCTGCTCCGGCGCTGCGAGGCGGCGCTGACGCGCCTAGCCGCCATGCCTGCGGACTCGCTGGCCTATGTATTCGGGCATGGGCAGTTCATCCAGGCCGCGCGCGCGATCGTCGCCGACACCCATCTGGATGACCGGGGCAAAATGCTCGGATTCTGGCGCAAAGGCGAGCCGCCCGTGATCGGCAACGCGGAACGGTTAGGATTTCATTGGGAAGATGACCGCTGGGCCTGCGTGTCCAGCTTCACTCCCGCCGCTGTTGCGACATAGGATTTTGCGACGGGTTTTCAGACGACGGTGCCTTCTCGCGCCGTTGGAGGTTCGTTTGCGGGAATGCTGGATGGTCATCGCGAACTGATCGGCATCTCATCGCTTCGTCTGATATGGAAACAGGAATGACGATGATGAACGATCATAGACTGGTCGTCGTGGGTGGCGGCGTGGCGGGGCTGGAGATCGCAACACGCCTTGCTGGCCGGCGATCCGGCAATCGACGATTGAGCGTCACGCTCATTGATCGCGAAACGGCATATGTATGGAAACCGATGCTGCACACGATCGCGGCAGGCACGTCGGACGCCGGCATGCAGCAGACCGTATATGCCGCGCAGGCGCTAAGCCACGGCTTCCGCTACGAGTATGGTGAGGCAGTAGGGGTCGACCGCCAACATCGGGAAGTCCGCCTCGCCGCGCTCGCATTTGACGGCGAAGACGTGGTGCCTGAACGCACCGTTAGTTACGATACGCTCGTGCTGGCGGTTGGCAGCCGGGCCAACGACTTCGGCACGCCCGGCGTCGCCGAGCATTGCGAAAGCATCGACAGCCGATCAGATGCCATCGCGTTCAATGACCGGCTGCGGGTCGAGCTACTGAAGGCCGTGGTGGCGGCATCGCCGCTGACGGTCGGCATCGTCGGAGGCGGCGCTACCGGCGTCGAGCTTGCTGCGGAGCTGGTCCAAGTCGCCGGGGTCGCTGAACATTACGGCATTGCGGGTGCGCCAAACGGCTCTGTTGCAAAAATCGTGAAGCTTGAGCATGCTTGGCGGAGATTG
>NZ_JNAC01000026.1:0-221201 GCF_000722555.1 Sphingobium sp. DC-2
ACTCTTACATAAGTGTGAGGAACTGTCCGGTCATTTTGGGGGCTGCTTCATCGGGACCATCGTGTTGATGCGGTCGCGATAGGTGCGCATGCCAGGAATGACACGCTCTCCATCGGCAAAGTCATCCGTTGAGATCGTATCAAGCGCGACCTTGGGCGATTGGAACCGAACAGATAACAACCCACCAGAAATGACGGGCATGCCGCCGCCCGCTGCGCAAATGCGCTTCAGATTGTCCCACAGGCTAATTCCAGGGCCGTCGAACAACGTGCCGTCGCTTTTCCAGCCATTTGCTTCACAGACGTTAGCAAAGGCGACCCACTGCGGCCAATCAAAGGCTTCCTTTGGAAAGCCGCAACCAACAACCTTGATTGTCTGATTGCCATCAGCATCGATGGCATAGCGCCCGCGTGCATAGGTGATGGCGTTGAGCGCGGCGTTGCGATCGAACTCAAAGGTATCCTCGTCATCGAAGCGGTGAGCACCCTCTCCGCCAGGATAGGTACTGTCATTGCGGGGGTCATAGACTCGTGCCCAATTGCCGACGACGCCGAAGGCCGGGATGCCGTTCGCCCAGACCTTATTGTCCTTGTCGAACCGGAAGCTGAGGATGGACGCCGCCATGCCCGACAACTTGTGCTCATCGGTCCAGTCGGGCACCGCGCCCCAATGCCCAGCAAGGGCCACCGGCTCCGGCCGCGCGCCCAGCTGGTGGCGAACGTAAAGCCAATCATTATAGTACCCGAGCGCCGTGATCCCGCTGAAGGGAACCGCTTGCCAGTCCATCAGGAAGCTTTCGATGCCCTCGATCGGCCCACCGCCACTCCACACGTAGACCTTGGCAAGAAAGGGGTTCTTCGTCTTTCCGACCTTGCCACCATAGCCAACGTCGTGAAGCTGGCTGCCGGCATAGAAGCTGCGCCCTACGCCATAGGGAATAGCGGCGTTGGCGCTGATCGTGACCTGATTGACGTTGCCGATCATGCCCGGCTTTTTCATCAGCATCTGAGCGCCGAGGGATGCCGCCACCGACACGACCGTCGCCACCGTCGCAACGGAACTGACCGTTGCAGCCAATGAGGCAGCTTGAACAGTATTGCCGAGCAGCATCGAAGCGCCGCCGACCGCGCCGAAACCGGTGGCGGCCAAGGCGACGACCCCAGCGATCATCGCGACTTTTTGAAGCGCCTTTGCCATCAGACCCTCCAGGCCGCCTTGATTTCAAGCGGAACCATGTTGACCATCTGATCGCTACCTTCATGCCAACCGATGACCTTGTGGCCTACGCAGATCACAGCTGCATCCATGCCGTTGTCGCCTTCGAGGAGAGCGATATCTCCCGGCAGCATGCGAGCGTACGGAATACGCGGAAGCAAACCGTCAAATATCGCCTCCATGCCGCCTGCCTGGTTCAGGGCGCGAACAGCACCAGCGAGCGAGCGATAGCTCGGCAGCGGTGGCGGCCTGTGCCCCATCTGGAGAAGATGGAAGCGCGACATCCGGACGCAATCCGCGCAGGCAAAGTCCAGCTTTCGCCCGCGATACTTCGCCAGCGTTTTTTCGAGGGCGGCTTGCCGCCTGAGCATGTCGTTCATGTGTTCGGTGTCGCTGCGCCCCACGCGGTCGATCGAGGCATGCCAGTGGCGTTCGCCATGCCTTTCTCTCCCGGGTAGCAAGCCTGATGAAAACGATCGTTCAGCGCGTTGCCGCGCATGACCATAAAAAGGCGCTTTGCTGCGCTCTCAAACTCGATATCGACGGATCTCTCACCTCTGCCGACCTTCAAGGTCACGGTGTCGATCGCGAGATCCGCGGTCAGTTCCGGCGTGCCTACAACATGACCGGTCAACGGATCATATTCACCCAGCCAGAAGCGCATTCGCGCGCCCTGGAAAGAAGGCTGGGTCAGCGCGGCGGCGGCTGACGTGCTGGGAGGAAGGAAAGTAAGCTTCCCTCCGGGCGCTTCGTCGCCGGTCTTTTCCTCGAACGACTCGGCACCGGCGACCGTCCCAAAGATCTCATCAACGCTGTCGAACTTCTCGCTGCCCCAATAGACGAAGCCCCCATCACACAGACGAACCACATGATCCGGCAGATCGATCTTCATCAGCGCAACAACACTGATCACTCTTCCAAGGAAAGCCATCAGCGCGCCTCCTGAATCTCGAACTGAATGCCTTCCGTGAAGCCGGAGATCGCTTGCTCCCAGCTGATTTCGCTACCAACGATGAACCCCTCTATCATTGGCTTCACGACGTGAAGGACCGCGCCATCGGGCGGTTCAACGCGGAGCATCTGCGAAAGCGTGATGGTGGCCTTTCCGTCAGCAGCCACAAAAGCGGTAGCGGCCACGAAGTCGAAATAATGCTGCCCATCGACTTCCAGGCTGACGGGCTGCCCTTCCCTGAAGGCATAATTCGGGGCCCCCCCTCGAATGGCCAGCAGTCGGCCCGCCTGTCCCGCACCGTCAACTACCACCGGAGACCCGCCCACCAGCGGAGTTCCTGGATCAAAGCCGTCAAGGGGCCAGGCCATTCGAGCCCCCTCGCTTTTCCCTCTGATCAGTCGGTTGACGAAGATCCGCGCCTGCGAACCGCGCATCGGCGGCATAGTGACCGTGACAGCATAACGATTGCCTAGCCTGTTAAGGCGTTGGACTGGGCCGCCGCCTGCGGGCGTAAGAAAGCCGCCAAAGTCCATCAGGCGCGGCACATCGACCCGCGACGCAGGTTTTTCAGGGATAATGATCATGCTGCGAAATCCTAGCGGGGTAGAAGCCCCATCAGCGCCGCGCCGCCACCAAGGGCGAAGAGAGTGACCGACATGCCAGCCACCAGCAGTCCGATCCGATAGTGACGGTCGCCGGCAATGTTGGACCGGCGTTCGTCCGTGCGATCGATCTGCGTCTCATCCATCGCGATGGCGCGATTGAACCGGTCAGCTTCATGAACGGCCTGGTGGTAGAAGTGGTGTTGAGACAGGAACGCCATCAGGTAGACCCCCAGCGTCAGCGAAAGCCCCAGCACAAAGCAGGCGAAAGCGCCCCACACATAGCCGATGCCCAGCGATAATGGCGCTTCGGCCTTTCCCAGCAAATTGCCGATGAAGGTGAACAATCCGATGATTGCGCCGCCATGCGCGATCAGCAGGGCGTTGAGGAATTTCTCGGCAAGGGAAGCCTGGAAGCGAACGCGATCGGCCGCATCAGAAATCGCGGCAAGCCGGCTTGCTTCCCAGTTGGTGCGCTGGCGCTGCTTCCGATCGTTCATGTCGCTCATGGTATCGTCCTACTCTGCCGGCGCGCGATGGCAATCTGGGCACCTGTCGATCCCCGTCCCGCCGCTGCGTCCGACAGCGGTGCGGCAACGGCAGCGGCGCGGCCATCGACGGTCGCGTCGAAATAGGGCGAAGGAGCCACAACCAGCTTCACGACCTGAGCCCCACCGCCACGCGCAGCCGCCAGCATGCCCGAAGATACCGCTGGACCCTTGAAACTGCCGCTGCGGATCGCCTCTAGCTGACCGCGCCCAATTCGGCGAACCGCATCGGCGTCGAACACAAATTCCTGCCCGTGGACGACACCCGCCACATGATTGACGGGCATATTGCCAGTGTAGCCGCCCGATGCGAAACCCATCGGCAAGCTCGGGAGCGCAAATTGCGAAACCGAAGACGTCATGCTCACCGCCGCGCCACCGCCGCCAAAGCCGAACAACCCTCCTAGCGCTCTTGTCAGGTTAGCGACGATCGTCTGTTGAATGGCGATCCTGATCAGGTCGGCGACGATGCTGCGGGCGACGTTGGCGAACACTTCGCCTAGATCGCCGGCATTCATGATAGCATCAACCAGTCCGTTGTTGAGGTCGTCGAGGGCGCTCACTTCTATGCTTTCGAGCGCATCGCCCAGGTTTGCGCCAGTTTGTGCGATGCTCCGCTGATACTGCTCCATAGGGCTGGCATAGCGAAGGTTGAGCGATGCCTGCTCAGCGGCCTGCTTCGCATCCAGCTGCACCAGCGCGGCCTGCGCAATCTTCTTTTGCGCGGCCGTTGCGGTTTGGCTCGCCAGCACCGCCTCCTGCTCTGCACGCTCCTGGCTCTGCTTCAGCATCAGGATGCGTCGCTGGATGGCGAGCTCCTCCTTGCGGCCCATGGCAAGATCCAGCTGCGACTCCAGCACATCCTGCATCGCCCTGTTGGCGGCGGTCTCCAGCTCGAACCGTTCCCGGGCGCGATCGTCAGCCGCCTTTCGCTCGGCATTGATCTTTTCCTGCGCGACCACGGCGGCCTGTGCGGCAACCAGTTCGCTCCGCTGGGCGGAGGAGAGGTTTTCGTCTAGGTCGAGCCGGCGCTTGTAGCTTTCCAGCTGGGCGTCGAGCGCGGCCAGTTCCGCCTTCAGCCGATCGTCGATCTCGCCGCTATAATCGGCCTGGGCGCGCAGACCGGCGACCGCGAAATTATCCTTGTCGTCCTCATAGCGCGCATCCGATCGCGCAGCGCGGCGCGCCGCCGCCCGCTCCGAGCGATCTCCCTTATTACGGGTCTCCAGCACCTTCAGCGAGGCATCGCGCGTCTGGGTGTTGCGATTTACGGCAGCCTCATACGCCGACTTGTTTCCCGTGCGCTTGAACTCGCGCCATGCAGCCTCGTTAGAATCGGCCAGCGTCTGCTCGACCGCTGCGCGCGGATCGTTGCGAGCGGCAACATCCCTCTGGATCAACTGCGCATGGCCGGTCAGCAAAGCCTTGCTCGATTCCAGCACGCGCTTGTGCTGCTCGTCGAACGACTTTTGAAGGGCATCCACTTGCGCCTTCAAGGCCGCGTCTTTCGGGCTGAGCACCGTGGTCGCGACCTCGTCGCCGCTACGCAGGGCAGCGCGCAACCGAGTGTCGGCCTCCAGTTTGATCTTTGCCTTCTCCAGTTCGGCAAGCGCAGCCTTGCGAGCGTCTAGCGCCAGCTGACGATAGGCTCGCGACTGATTGATTGTATCGATGATTCCCTGTCGCGTGGCGTCGGACGCCGATCGCTGCGCACTATTGAGCCGATCGACGGCATCCCGAAGATCGTCGGCAGCTTCCTTGTGTCCCTTCTTGGCCTGCGACGCTTTGTCATCTGCGAGAGCGAGCGAGCCGAGGATGGTGATTGCGCCGAGCATCACCGCCCCCCATGGGCCAGCCAAGAAGCCGATCAGCCCGGTCGCTTGACCCTTGATGAGGCCGATTGCCTGGACCACTTGGGGAGCCTGCGCAGCGAAAATCTGCATCGGCGCTGCGCCCATGCCAAATTGCGTCGCCACGTCACTGATCTGGAACGACAACTGCTGAAAACCAGCTTTTTGCTCGCCCGCGCTGGCTGTGGCCCGCTTGCCTGCTGCCTGAAACTGCCCCGTCGCCGCAGCGGCGACATTGGCCTCGATCTGAATTTTTTCCAGCGCGCCCGCCTGCTCCGCAAGTTGCCGCGCCTGCAGTTCGGCCTGGGCAGCAGCAGCGCGCGCAGCACGGACCTGCAGATCGGTGGCGCGCGACAGTTCATTTTCCCCGAGCGCAGCGCGCTCGGCTGCGTCGGCGATCAGACGCAGGGCGGACGCCTGCTGCTGCGCCGCCGCAGCTGCTGCCTTCGCATCGCCAACGCCGAGGTCAAGCCCGCCACCTTTCAGGCGTGGAGCCTCGATCGCCTGCGCCGCCATCTTCTGGATGTCCGTGAAATTCTTCCGGAAATCCTCCTTGATGGCGCGGAGCGAGTTGGAGAGGCCAGCGCCCTTCAGCTGGGAAAATCGCTGCTCCACCTTGTCGAGTTCGCGCTCGACGACCTTCTCGAAGTCACCGACGACATTCTCGGCCGACGCCATATTCTTGCGCAGCAGTTCGGTCGATGCGTCGATCCGCAGCAACAGGTCTTTGACATCAGTGGCCAATGCTCACTCCACGACGAAAGGGCCACCGGGGAACCCGGCAGCCTGAAATGATCTTGATCGACGGAACCCGCCCTGCGGCGGATCAATCCCTCAGCTTCAACCCGATTCGGTAGGAGCCGTTCGACATGCGCGACCGATGACCGGCGCGGCGCAGCGCCCAGCCAAAGGCCGATATGTTCATATCCTCTTCGCCCTGCTCGACGCACCAGCGCCGGAAATCATGGAACAGCGCTTGCGTCCTGATCTTGTGTCCTGGCGCTCGCTCCGTCCGCTCATTCAGCCAGGCGACGATCGAGCGCGGCACATTATCGACCTCCTCCGCCTCTTCGTCTGGCTCCACCGGGGGCAGTCCGATGCTGTTCCACATGCGCCGGATCGCCGGCCGACCGTAGGCAAGGCGGATTTCACGTGCCAGCGACAGCTTGCGCTCCAGATCGTCGCCCCGAACATGCTCCAGCAGCGGCGACTCGTCGGGCAGCAGATCGTCGGTGGCATCGTCATTGACCGCCGACCGCAGCGCCGCCTCCATGCGATCAAACGCGTCGATATAGGCGATCTTCCATTCCAATGCGCGAGCGCCGGTGAAACCCATCGCCAGAAGCGTGAACCCCTTGCGATCCATTTCATAGTGGTGCCGCTGCCGTGTCGCACCTTTGCCCGCTTCGTAACTTTCGATCTGTAGCCCAAAATTGGGCTGTAGATCGGGACGCTCCTTGACCAGCAGCGCGATCGAACGGAGCACATGCGAATGACGCTTCTCGAATGACTGCGCCACATCGAGGCTGCTAGCCAGCACCGCTTCGCCGCGCACCTGCACCAGCGCGATCATGCGAGATGCGCCTTCATCATGAGGCGTTCAACATCCCACATCACCGCCTCGAACACGGTGGTGCCATCCTTTTCATTCCGCAGAAATTCGTCAGGCCGGTCCTTTATCGCCTCCATCTTGGCGTAGAGCGCGGGCAGCGTCGTGATCCGCGCCGTCAGCATCGCATATTCGGCCGCGTCGTGCATCGCGCCCCACCGATCCATGAGCGCGTCGGGCATGTCGCGATCCTGATAGTGGGCGCAGTCTGCTTTCCAATCTTCGTAAATGTCCAGCCATTGCTGGCGAGCGGCCCAGAAGATCGCATCAACCCTGCGGGATACTAGAACAGGGTCTTCCCGTGGCGCAGCGCCCGCCGCCGCAGGGACAGCAGCCGCCACGGGCGTGAGCAGCATGCCCGCCAGAAGGCCACGGCGAGAGGGGGAAATCTCGCCCATATTTCCCGATGTAACGTAACGATCGCCCGTGCTAGGGGCAGCAACAGCCTGAGACATGGGTCACTCCGTGTCGATGGTTAGGAGCGGCGCGAGGGTTCCAGCCTTGCGTCGCTCTGCCTATCGTGTAATCACGGTTTCAATGTCCGGTCAAGAAACTTTGTCATCACAGAAACGTCGTGGCCCCGCACCCACCGGTAAAGGCACCCCTGTCGGAGTGCGCCTACAGCCCGATGACCTTTCTGAGTTGGATGCCTGGATTGCCATGCAGCCTGACCAGCCATCCCGGCCAGAGGCCATTCGCCGCCTCATGAAAGCTAGTCTAACGCGGCTGCTTGGCTCGCGAGAGTAAGTCCGCGATCTGCATCATACAGCGTTTATTATAGGCAACCATGAAATCAATTCTCAGGGGCATGAACTTTTCGACGTCCTTCCCCTGATACAGAGCCATAACATCTTCATACGGTGACAGCTTCGTGTTGAACCCTGCTTGGTATGCTTCGCGCGCCTCAATGTGGCACAGGGTGGCGAACTCCAGCGGGATGTTCAACGCTACCGCAAACTCCCTGACCTTCACCCCTTCATCTACGGCGGCCTTCACGACAGGATTAGATGATGCGGCCGCCGCCGCCGTAGAGAAACTCAGAGCTAACGCCGCGACTATAGGCCTCATGACAAGACTCCCCTTTCGGGCTCACCTATCACGATCTTCCACGCAATTCATAGACTTCCATCCCTCCATGGCAGCCCAGAATTCGTGCGGCGTGCTCGCCCACCATTCGTGGGGCCGCCATTGGAGGGCAGCGGCCGCAAGGCCCATCAGCCGACGGCGGGGGCTGGTTCCGTCGTCTTCTTCGTCGCCGTCGGCTTCAGTTCCCCCGCTGCGGTGTATCCGCCTGTGGTCGCCATCGCCAGCATGCCGGCGATGGTGGAAAGCGACATGGAGAAGCCGCCCTCGGCCTCGATCATCAGTTCGGCGATGCGGGTCGGGTTGGATCCGGCGTAGCCCTTGTTTTCGGTGGAGCGGCCCCATGCGCGAACGCACTCGCACGCGATGATGGCCGTGTCGCCCGCGCTGAGCGTCCCGGCAAGAGCGGCCTGGGCGAGTTCCATGAGGCCCTTGCCCGTGGCCCGCTCAAAGGCATGGATGGCCTCATAGCTGGGCCGCAGGCCCACGGGCTCGCCGTCCAGGGTGAGCGTGAGCTCACCCCGTTCATTGTTCGCCTCCCGGCTCATTGCAGCGCATCCGTGGTGGGCGCGGCGGCCAGCGTCAGCTGGAAGTCGCACTTCACGACATCATTCTTGCCCATGTCGGTGTTGAAGTTGCCGACATACATGGATGCTTCAAACACCACATCGCCGGTTGCGCCTGCCGATCCGCCCTTGCGGATCTGGAACTCGATCGGCGAAGTTCCGGCAGCCAGCGTTTCGAGCCTGGTGAAGCCATTGGCGTCGGGCAGGTTCGGGTAGATCTCACTGTCTATCGTCAGCGCCTTCAGCCCGGGAGCCTGCGTTCCATAGGGGAAGTCGTCCTTCGTCGAGGTGTCGATCAGGTTCGACGTGCGGTTGATCTTGAGCGAGGTGCCGCCCTTGATCTCATTATAGGTGCCCGCCGTGGCGCTTTCGATCCACAGCCGGTAGTCATTGCCCAATTTCTTGGTCACCGTTCACTCCTTCAGGTTAGCCCCTGCGGGGGCATGCGATCAGGCGCGAAGCGCCAGGATCTGAAACCGGCTTTCGCCGACATAGCCATCACCCTCGGCCGTCAGCACCGCCGTGGCGGCGATGAACGCGAAGGACAGGGTCCAGCCATCATGCTCGGCCTGCGCGCCATCCAGCGCCGCCTCGGCTTTGCCCTTGATCTGCAGCAGCGACTTGCGCTCTTCCGCTTCCGTGACGGTCATCACCGACAGCGTGGCGCGGCGATCGGGATCATCCTTCCCGCCGATCGGCACCGTTTCGATATCGCCGATGATGACCACCGGCGGTGGCGTGTTCTCCGGCACATGCTGGTAAACCGGCGCGCCGAGGTCCGCGACGGCCGACAGCAGATCGAACGCGGCCTTCTCGATCGCGTCTTCAGCACTGGTCATCATTCACCCCCTGCGACGCGGCGGAGGATCCGGTCCCACACGCCCTTCAGCCGACTGTTGAGCACCGCCCGCGCGTCCGAATAGCGACCCGTGACGAAGCGCTTCGCGCCGATCGCGCGCACCCGCATGGTGTAGCGGCTCGTGCCGCCCCCCGGGCTGCGGCGATTGGCGGTCACGGTCTGGCCCTTGCGGCCCAGGTCGAGGATGCGCGCATAGAAGAGCTTGCGCTTTTCCGCCTTCGTGCCTGTGATGCCGATCGACACCGACAGGGAATTGCGGCGGAGCCGGCGCTTGACCCCCGCCTGCAGCGCACCCGTCCGACGCGGCGCGCGAGCGACCATCTGGCGTTCGATCTCTCGGCTGCCATCATCCAGCACGGTTGCGATCTCATCCCGGGCAGCATCGGGCAGAGAACGGAACAGGCGGCGGATCGACGCGCCGCCCTGGACACGACGCGCCATCAGCCGAGGCCCGCCTGCCACTCGCAGTCGAGCTCGAGCCGATCGCGGCGACCGTAGGGATCGTCGATCCGTCGGATATTCCACGGGCCGCCGATAACCTCATAGGCATCGCCGACCTTCTTCACTTCCACGAGCCGATGCTTCGCCGTCACGTCGGAACGATGCCGGATCACGAAGCGGGTCACGCTGACCGCGCGCTGGATGCTGTCGCGCGTGATCTCATCCCCGCGCAGCGGCACCTTCTTCGCCCAGATCACGGCCACCGGCGACCAGGCCGTCGTCCATCCGCCTTGCCCGTTGGAAACGCGGCCTTCGATCTCGATCCGGATGCGGGTGCGAAGATCTCCGGCGCGAAGCGGTTGGAACGCCATTATAGCACCGGCATCCGATAGCCGTTGCACAGCAGGCCAAACGCGCTGGGCATGCCGCCGCTCGCCTCGCCCTCCATGGCAACGTCGCGCATGGCGTAGAGATGGCCGAGCGCCAGCTTCGCGGCCGCGATCAGGGCCCGAGGGCAAGCATCGGCAGGATAGCCCGCATCAAACGTGACCGAGACCGGGCCGCCTTCCGGCCAGCTGCTGCCCGGCGCGGGCGTGAGCGCGCCGTCAACCGAGAGCCGCCAGCTGCCATCAGGTAGATCGACGGAAGCCCCATCGCTCCCGATGTAGCTGACGGCGGTGACGGTGACCGTCGGCACGGGCCCGACGCCCAGATGCATGCCCCGGCCGAAAGCCGGGAACGTCGCGACGATGCCGGTCACCACGCCGAGGCGAACGCTGCAGAACTTCTCGACCAGCTGCAGGGCAGCGTCGCGAAGCACTTCAATGAGATCATCCTCCTCGGCATCATCCACGCGCAGATGCAGCTTGGCCACATCCAGGCTCAACAGGGCCTCCCCATAGCCGTCGGGCATGGCCGTGGGGGTCAGGGTGAACAACATCGCGGCGCGCGCCCCTTACTTGGCTTCGGCCTTGGCGAAGGCGATTGCCTCCTTGTCCGCGTCCGCCCAGCCTTCCTTGACGGCGCGCTTTGCTTCCGCCGGGAGAAGGCGGGCAACGCTGTCGGCCTTATGCTCGCCGCGATCGACCAGCACGCGCACCTCGACCTTGCTGGCCTCGATCGCCTCAGCGAGTTCCTGCTCGCCATCAGCCAGCGCCTGCGCGGCCTTTGCCAATTCGGCCTTCAACGCTTCATTTTCAGGGTCACCGGCAAGCACTTCACGCGCAGCAGTGACGGCGGCCTGCAGGGCCGCGATATTCGGTTTCGACATGGAAGATCCCCAAACCAGAGAAAGGACGAATGGGCCCGGCGATTAGACCGGGCCCCGCGTCATCAGGTCGCGCTGTTGCGGTAGCGCTTCACCGCCCCGCCAACGTCCATCAGATTGCCGCCCGAACGCAGCCACGCAAGGAAGCCGACCTGGCCCTTCTTGGCGTAGGCGCTGTCGGTGAAGCGCTGCAGCACGATCGCCATCACGTCGCGGATGACATATTTGCTGAAGTCGCCGAAGCCGATGGAATAGGCGTTGGCGGCCATGGTGGCGACATGCTGGTTCACCTGGATCGGATAGCCGAGCAGCGTATCGAGCTTGCCGTTGTTCGCGGGATCGTAACCCGGGATGAAGATCGGACGGTTCTGGGTATCCTTGATCTTCTTGACCACCTTCACGCTGTCGTCGTGCATCATGAAGCGGCAGTTGCCGTTTTCGCGATACGCGGGATCAACGCTGTGCTCCAGATCGACCAGGTCGTCGAAGATCACCGTGCCGGTCTGGCCTGTGGTGCCAGTCTTGCCGGTGCCGGCAGCAACCATCACGCCATTGGGCTGATTGGTGCCGGTACCGATCGTGTTGTGCTTGTTCGTGATGCGGCCGAGGCGAGTAACAAGGCGGCCCCGCACGAACGCTTCCACGTCCACGCTGCTGTCCTGCAAAAGCTCGATCGGCACGGTGACCACCTTCGAGCTATACTTATAGACCGGCAAATCCTTGGTGCCGAACGTGACGTCGGCATCGCTGGCAGACGCATTCTGATCGACGATCTCGCCCTCTTCGGCCGTGCCGTCGCTGGTCGGGAACGACATGGGATTGCCGCCAGCGGTCTGGATGACGGTCGCCATGCCCGGTGCGCGCATGCCGCCGAACGCCTTCAGCGCGTCCAGGACGTTCTGCGCGACATCGGTCTGGACGGTATAGCCACCTTCGCTACCGGTGGTCGTCGACATGGTGTTCTGCACCGCCGCCAGATGCGCCTGCCATTCTTCGGTGGACAGGGCATTGTCGCCGCCGCGCAGCCACTTGGCGAACAGGCGGCTCGCCTCGCTGTTCTGGTCGCGACCGATACGCTCAGCCGTATCGATCACGGTGTTGGTGAGTGCGGTTTCGGCGGCCAGCTTGTTCATGCGCTGGTGGCGCTCGATGCTCGCGTCGATCGACTCGATCTCGGCGATGCCGGCATCATAGGCGGCCTGGTTATCGGCGGTCCATTCGCCGGGCTTTTTCACCAGTTCCTGCAGCGACTGTGCCTTTGCCGCGCGCTGCTCGCGGAGAGCCTGAATGCTCATGTACGCTTCTCCATCATGAAAAAAGGCCGCGAAAGCGGCCCGGGTGGTCTCCCTCGCGCGGCGCGCTCAGGCAGATTGGGTCAGCAGATCGACGGCGAGCCGCCGTTGGCGTGCTGCGATCTCGTCGGCATCGCTGGGCACGGGCGCGGGCGCGGGCTCGGGAACCGGCTCGGGCGCAGGCGCCGGGATCTTGTTCACTGGCGGATGGTCGAAGGCCGACAGGTTCCAGCCACGCTTGCCCGCATTCGCCGCCTTACCGCCCTGTTCGGGCAGCACTTCATCTATCAGGCCGAGCGCGAGGGCCTCGTCGCCGGTGAACCAGCTTTCCTTGTCCATCAGAGCGATCCAGTCGGTTTCGCCGCCCGCCTTGGCGGCGTAGCTGGCTGCGATGCTGGCATCGATCTTGTCGAGCAGATCGGCTTCGGCGCGAAAATCCGCGCTGTTGCCGATCATCAGTGTCCAGGCACGATGGATCATCATGAACGCGCCAGGGGCCGCGACGACATGGTCGCCGCTGATCGCGATGTAGCTGGCGGCACTGGCGGCCAGGCCGTCGATATGACAGGTGACCTTGCCGTCATATTCGCGGATAGCCTGGGCGATCGCGCGGCCGCCGAACACATCGCCACCCGGGCTGTCGATCCGCACCGATACATCGCCGTCCATCGCCATCAGCTGGCGGGTGAAGCCTTCGGCGCTCACGCCGCCCCACCATTGGGCGTCTGCCTCCGAGCCGGCGATATAGTCATAGAGGTAGATGGTGTTGCCTTCGGCCTTGATCCCCGCGCCGATCTGGGCGTTGCGGGAATAGAGGTTAAGCAGCCGGTTGCGCATTGGCGTTGTCCTCGAAGCTGTTGCCGCCGGGAGTGCGGCCATAGTTGATCAGACGCCGCACTTCGTCGCGCGTCAGGATCGGCTTTTCTCCCGCGCGGCCGAGCGCCGAACGGAAGGTCTCGAACAGGGTTTTCAGGTCCGCGCGTTCCAGCTCGAACGTGTCGAACTCGGCGAGCCGCGATGCTGTGCGGAAGAACTTGCGGTTGATCTCATTCTGGAAGGCGTTGAGGTGGCGGCGCAGAACGTAGCGCACGAAGGCGGTGCCCATCTCCGCCACGCCAGAGCCCCAGCTGGTCGTCTTCTCATTGTGGCCGATCATGAAGGGCGGCACGTTGTAGATGCGCGCGATCTCCTCGATCTGCAGCTGCCGCGTCACGGCGAGCTCCGCGTCCTTGTTCGGGAGCGTGATCGTCTTGATGTCGAGGCCGCCAGTCAGCAGCATCGGCTTGCTGCCCTGCCCATTGCGCAGGGCGTGACGCTCCTCGACCTGGTTGCGCAGATCCTCGATCTTTTCCTTGTCGAACTTCGCTTCCACCGGGGCGACCAGCGCATAATCGGGACGCGCCTGGTTGGCGAAAAACTGCCCGGCATAATTCTGGGCAGCCAGCGCGACGCCGCCGACATTCTGCAGGGCGTGGCGCAGCGGCGAGAATGACCGCGTGCCGTTGAAGCCGAGGCCGGGCACATGCAGCATGTCGTCCTGGTCGATAACTCGGATTGTCTGGTCGGCGAGATCCGGCTCGGGATAGACGACATAGGCAAGGCGGCTGCCGTCCTTCCACGGCACCGGCTCCACCCGACGTGGGTGCAGCGGCACCAGGCCGGAGACCTTGGGGCCCTTGCGCAGGATTTCGGCATAGGCATCGCCCTCGAACAGGCGCGACAGCACCAACCACTCCCAACCGGCAGACGCCACCCAGCGCGGGCAGAACTCTTCGTTCAGCACCCACCATAGGTCATCGCTCTCGCGGATGGTGCGCTCGCCGTCGCTCGCCCGATTGTAGAGGTTCATCGGCAGCGTCGAAATCGCGCCGGCAATCAGCGACACGCATGACCAGATTGCGCTGATCGTCAGGGCGCTGCGATCGGTAACGACAGGCAGGCCAGCAACAGCGGGCGTGCCGGTAAACCATTCAAAGGCTTCCGTGCCGCGCCGGATCGTCGGCAGCGGTACCTCGGCGGCATTGCTGATCGGCGCGCCGGAATCCGCCTGTGCGGCGTCCGTCCCGATCAGCCAGCGGCCGACCTTTTCGCGAAGGCTCATAGGTTGTGGATCTCCGGTTCCGGTGCGTCGTCCTCGGGGGCCATCGCCACCGCTTTCGCCATCACCGCCGCGACGATGCCGTCGATCTTGTCCTTCGACCGCTTCTTCGCAGGCATGTAGTTCAGGTTCTCATCGAACCGGACCATCGTGTTCCGCGCCATGTAACGCAGCAGGGGATGCCCCCCATGGTCCAGCGTTCCGGCATAGACATGCCGCTCGAATTCCTTGGTCGGCTCGCCGAGCGAATGGATGCCCTGGCGAACCTGAAGGAGCAGATCGGTATCGATCCCCTCCTTCTGCATGTCGGTGACCAGCTTGACACCGCCCCACGGGTCATAGCCGATGCGCTGCACGTCGAACGCGCCCATGCCAGCTTCCACCGCGCGCAGGACATAGTCCTGATCGACGATATCACCCGGGGTCACCTCCAACGCGCCGGCCTCTTTCCAGCGGTCGAACGGCACCTTCGTTTCCTTAACGCGCTGGGCGAGCGAAGCCTCGGGCACCCAGAAGCGGCAGAGCAGATGCCAGAGCGGGTCGCCCGCGATCGGCGGGAACAGCCACACCAGCGCGGTGATGTCGCGCACCGACGACAAGTCCCATGCGCCGAAGCAGCGGCGGCCCGCCATGCGCTCGGCCATCGTCATCCAGCCATTGGAGCCGACCTGGCACTTGTCCCACTTCGACATGTTGAGCCAGAGGGCCTGGTCATCGACCCACTGGTTCAAATGATAGCAGCGAAAATGCGCTTCCTTGACCGGGTTTCCCTTCGCAAGACGCGCTTCACCGCGCAGGAACTGCAATGTCGGCGAAAGCCCGAGCGAGGGGTTGGCCGAGCGCCAGACCGCCTCATCTTCCCAATCCGCGTCATCCGGCGCGGCAAAGATGACGACCAGCGTGGAGGGGTCGTCGATCGTGCCGTCGAGGATCTGCTCGCTTTCCTCCCAGATCTCGACGCCGGTCTGGTTCGTCTTCAGGCCAGCGGTGGAGGCAAACAGCGCGATTGGCTGCAGGCGCGCACCTTGGCCCTGCCGCAGATCGTTCTCGATCTTGCGGCTCTTCCACTCGTGCATTTCGTCGCCGAGCGTCACGCTGGGCGACTTGCCGTGCTTCCCCTGATCGCTGCCGGTCAGCACCACAAACGACGACGACAGCGGCTTCAGCCACATGTGGCTGCTCTGGACCTGAATGTCCCGCGCCAGCACTTCGCTGTGCGCCACCATCGCCTTCATCTTGGCAAATGGTATTTCCGCCTGATCTTCGTCGCGGGCGAAGGCATAACCTTGCCCGCCCTGCAGGCCCTCGACTGCCCAGAACATGAGGGCGAGCGCAGCCAGGAACTCTGACTTGCCATTCTTGCGCGGGATCCAGAGCCGCAGGATCTGGAAGATGCGCACATGCTCTTCCACTTCTGCGCCGGTCATCGGATCGATGATCTGGATCGGATGCTTCCACCCGAACAGCAGGCGGACGATGATCTCCTGCCAAAGGTTCAGCCGGAACGGCACGCCGGCGAAGCGGTCGTCCGTCAGCCGGAAAATCTGCGGCCAGAGCGTGACGACATGCTCAGCCTTGGCATGGTCGAACCATGCGCCGGGCTGCGCCGCAGCCTTGTTCCACGCGCCGATCGCCCACGCATAAGCGGGGTCATTCTCCACCGACGCCAACCAGGGCGGCAGCGGATCGCCTACCCGCCACCAGGGCGACAGCGTTGCCGCTGCCGTCTGGTCGGCCATATCAGTTCGGCCGCTGTCCCGGAGGCGGTGAGTCCATGCCGCCTAGCATGCCGACGCGAGGGCCGACATCAGCGGCAGGCTCGCGCGCCTCTTCTTCCGGCTCGCCCTTCCGCTGCGCGGGCACTGCCAGCGCGCCGCCGAACAGACCCGGGTTGGTCGCCGCCGCGCCCGCCTGATTCTTGAACAGGTCATATTCGTCATGCGGCGTAAGGCCGAACTGCTTTGACAGCGCCATGACGTTGTCGAAGCATTCCTGCCGACGACGCACGGCGGGATGGTCGCGGATCATGAAACCGCCCGCGACCGTCTTCACCCGCTGCGTCATGCCTTCCTGCTTCAGCTGATCGTTCAGCGAAACCCAGTCGGCATAATAGACGCAGAACATGGCGAAGATCATGCGGTGCTGCTCGGGCAGGCGATGCGTGCGCGCCAGGCGCGGTGCCATCTCCCGCCAGACCGCGACCGCGCCCGCATAGAGCGGGCCCTGGTCGATCATCGCGGGCGGCTGCAGCACGTCGCCCGATGTGGACGCCATCAGCAGCTGCGCAACGCGCTCGGCTTCCTCCTCACGCTTGCGCGTTGCGGACTTGCGCCGGTTGGGAAAGCCCTTCGCTTCCTGATCGGGGTCTGGCCTACGTCCACGCGCCATACAAAATCACTCCTCGGCCGACCGTCGCGCGGCCCACCTCCTTCGCCAAATCGCGCCCGAATTCAGCGCCTTAAAAAAATATCTGGCGCGGAATTTCGCGCCGATTTTTCCGTGTCTGGACCGCCGGTCATGGGGCCGGGGTCGCTGAACTTTGGGCACCCCCCTCCCTTGGAGGGTCAGGTCAGGGGCTCGCGGCCGAGGCGGCGGGCCAGCGCGTCGATCGCGGCCTTGCCCGCAGCCTCGACGGCCTGCTTCATCCCCGAATGGCATGAGGCGCAGCTGGCGACCCACCACTCGACCCGCCAGAACACACCGTCATAGGTGCGATGCGGGTAGAGGTGGTCAACCAGCGTGGACGGTTCCACCCGATCCTCTAGCGAGCAATACTCGCAGAGAGGATGCCCTCGCCGGAACGTCGCTGCCGCCTTCGACCATCGGCTTGTATAGCCGCGTGAGGCCGCCGAGCCGCGCCTGTCGTCCTGCTCCTTCCGAGCCTGCGCCTGCGATCGCGCACCCGCTGGTCGTAACCGCTTCGGCATGGTCGGCATGGCGTCACCCAAAATGAAGCGGGGCCAGTGTCGCCACCAGCCCCGCTTCAGTCATCCAAGGAGAGGAATGCTTGGCTCCCCCCAATCCACACGACTGGACCAAGCATATATCTGAAATAGGGTCATTCACTGCGGAAACGGACACCCTTTATTTACTCCGGAAAAAATTCCGGGGGTTGACACATTCCGCAACCGGAAATGCGTCACTTCGGCGCGCATCAGAGCAAATCGTGCGACGAACCGTTGCGGTTGAGGCGCACCGCAATGCCGGTGATGGCACGCGAATAGCGCTTCCGCAGCGCCTCCGCGCCCGCCATCGCGCCTTCCGATTCGGCAACGTCACGCCAATCAAAGCCGACCTTGCGGTTGCGCATGCGCAGCACCGTGGCGACCAGCGACCGATCGCGCGGCACCACGCCATCGATCCACGCCCCGTTACCGGTGAGCAGCCGCTCGACCAGATCGACCTGGGCAGAGCGCAGGCCGGGCCGACCCGGGCGGGTCTCCATCCAGTCGCCCTTGCGCACGTCACGAATGACGGCGGGCATGGACGACCGCGAGCAGGAGCGCAGCCATGCGGCCTCACCGTCAGGCATCCGCATCAGATAGCCCCAAGCCTCCACCATGCGCTCCTGCACCGCCTCAAACGTCCAATATTGCGAACCTTCCACTGCCGGAACCGTCATGCTCTCACCCTTCCACTACTCAACTCTATGAAAAGCCTATCTAAATTCTTGTATTTGGAAGCTTTGGAAGGGTTGGAATGATTATTGTATATTTTCATCACGCATGCGCCCGCGCACACGCGCATATGTGACGAAAACATGAGGCCAAACCTTCCAACCCTTCCAAAGGCGCAGAAATCCGCGCTTTCTTCCTTCCAGTGATGCTTCCGCCACCCTTCCAACCCGGAAGCATTCGAACCTGTCGCGCCGCCGCCGCTCAGAAGTCGGGCACGAAGTCGTCGTCGTAAGGGGGAGGCGCGGGCGGCATGTCGGGCGACGCATCGGCCGAGCTCGGCGCTGCATCGGGCAGCATCGGCGCATCCTCGCGTGCCCGGCCATGCTCATCGACGAAGTCCGACGCCTCGCGCACCAGGCGAATGCCCAGCCACTGGATGCCGTCGCTGGGCTTCTTGACGAAGCCCTTGTCCAGCATCGCCTTCGTGAAGCCCTTATTCGACCAGTCGCGCTCGCCAGCGACCTTGCACCAGGCCAGGAATACCTCGTGCAGCTTCGACGACTGGATGCGGCCTTTCGGATCCTTCTCGACGCAAAGGTTCAGGAATCGACCCAGCGGATCGCTGGCCTCCCGATATTCGGCCGTAGCGTCCTTCACCGCCTGCGGTTCGACCAGCCCGTTATCAAGCCAGTCTAGCAGGCCGAGCACGATATGGTTGAGCACGCCGGCAGCCTCGGCCCGCAGTTTCGCGGGCAGCTGCTCGTCGCGATCGCCATCGGCGACATGCGCGTTCCACGGCACCAGCTTCATGCGTCGCCAGATGCCTTCGTCCGTGCCGGGAATGTCCGGCTTGTAATTGCCGCCGATCGTCAGCTTGAACAGCGGCATTAGGTCGAAGAAGCCGCGATGCAGCGCACGCACCGCCATCGGCTCGCCACCCGTGGCCGCCTTGATCAGCGCCTCATTGAGCTTCGCACCGCGCTCAGGTTCCGACGCGCGCAACATGCGCACGCCGCCCAGGCGCGCAAGATCCGGCGATGCCTGCTCGCCGCGCTTCTTGATGCCCTGGTCGAGGAAGGTCTCGATCCCGATCGTGCCGCTATAGTCGCCAATGACATGCGCCCACAGGTCGATCGTGGTCGATTTGCCGTTCGCGCCGAGCCCATACCAGAAATGCAGCTTCTGCTCCGATATGTCGCCGCTGGCGCTATATCCGGCCCACTGGTGGAGATAGCGACGCATGCCGGCGTCGGGCTGGGCCCATGCCAGGAAGTCGTCATAGATCGGGCTCGCTGCGGCCGCGTCATAAGTGACGGGAGCCAGCTTGGTGTTCAGATCCTCGCGGCGGTGCGGCTCGAGCGTGACGGTCGAACCGTTCTCCTTGTCCCGACGGAAGCGCAGCGTGCCGTTCAGCACGTTGATGGCGAGCGGATCTCGATCGAAGTCCTCGATCGGCGCGGTCACCCACCGCTTGGCGAGGCCGGCGATGCATCCGATCCGACCCGACCCTTCCGAGGCGCGCCCCCATTTGGCGATGAGCTCGGACAGCAGCACCGGGCCGCCCTTCATGTCCGTCACGCGGTTCATCGCACCGACGCGCTCACCGCTGTCCCGATAGAGCCGCCACTGCACCACTAGCATCAGGGTCGGCTTTTCGTCCTCTGGCAGCGGTTCGTCAGGCTCGACAAAGCCGGTGGCGGACACGAAATCCGCCTCCCGCTGGATCGATCGCACCGTGTCGAACACCGCCGCCTGCACTTCAGCCGGCAGTGTATCCTTGTCCTGGTCCAGCACCTTCCAGCGCCGACCGTCCCAGCCCAGCCAGCCCTTGGCCGTCGTGAAGCGGAAGCTGCCGCCATAGCGGGCGTTGAACCGCTCGGCATTGCCGAGATCCGTGCGCTGGAATCCGGCGCACCGCATGTCGAGCAGCATGGGCGCGATATCGAAACCCTTGGCGACACCGGCGGCGAAGCTGCGCTCGATATCGTCGGCGGAGACACCCTCGACGCCTTCCGCCACTTCGTCGATCGCGTCATCGGCCATGTCCTGGTCGATCAGGCCCGCACCGACGCGGCGACCCATGCCCCAGGCGAACAGCGTGACGCCATCCTTCGTCCGCTCGGCCGAGGCGATCGCACCGGGCAGCCGCTTCACCGCAACCGCCTTCAGCCGGTCCCGCACTTCCTCCGTCTGGTCGGAGAATTTCGCCTCCATGGTTCCACCCGGAAGCTTTTGATCCTCGACCACCCACCGGGGGGCCGGGGGGAACTCGGCGTTGAACAGGCTGCGCCAATAGGACTGGTACTGGAGCCGGGTCTCTTCGTGGCCGACGCTCGCCGCCAGGTCGGCCAGTTGCTGCCAGATCGCGGCTCTCCCTTCCGGCGTTTCGCGATCGCCGGCTGCCAGCACGGCCGTCCAGACATAGCTGGAGAGCGACAGCGCCCGATCGACCAGATCATCGACAGCCTCACGGCCGCATTCGCGCACCAGGCTGTCAGGATCATATCCGTCCGGAAGGGTGGCGATCTTCAGCGACCGACCCGGGCCGACCATGGGCAGGGCGCGGATGCAGGCACGCGAAGCCGCCTTGCGGCCCGCCTCATCGCCATCCATCAGCAGCACCGGGCATTCCGTCACGCGCCATGCGCGCTCCAGCTGCTCGGGCGTGATGGCCGTGCCCATCGGCGCGACCGCTTCGCCGATCCCGGCCTGGTCGAGCGCGATCGCATCGAAATAGCCCTCGACCACCAGCAGGCGGCGAGCGATCCGCGCCGCCGGTGCCGCGCGGTGAAGGTTGAACAGCACGCGGCCCTTGTCGAAATGCTCCGACTGGTCGCTGTTCAGATATTTGGGCTGGGCTTCGCCAAAGGCACGCCCGCCGAAGCCGATCGGCCGACCGCGGGCGTCGTGAATCGGAACGATGATGCGGTGGCGGAAGCGATCGCGACGGCCATTGTCGGTTTCGACGACCAGGCCGGCCGCCATCAGCTGGTCGGCCGCGATGCCGATCGCCGAGACGCCGCCGCGCACGGGAGCGAAGCCGAGCCCGAACCGCTCGATCGACGCCGGCGTGACACCGCGCGCGGCCAGCGCTTCCATCGCCATGCCGGTCGGCTCCAGCTGGCGCGCATACCATGCCGCCGCTTCGCCCAGGACTTCGCCGACATGCTCGGCCCGACGCGCGCGCTCCGCCTGCTCTGGCGTGCGCGCCGGCATCTCCATCCCGGCCGCTTCCGCCAGCTGCTTCACCGCGTCGATGAAGTCCATGCCCTCATGATCGGTAAGCCAGCGCAGCGCGTCGCCGTGCGCGCCGCAACCAAAGCAGTGATAGAACTCCTTGTCGTCATTGACGGTGAAGCTGGGCGTCTTCTCGCTATGGAAGGGGCAGCAGCCCTTATGCTCCTTGCCCTTTTTCTCCAGCTTCACCTTCTGCCCGATCAGGGCGGACAGCGGCGTGCGGGCGCGGAGTTGGTCCAGAAATGAAGTTGGCAGAGACACAGAAACCCACCCCGAAAAATCAGGTCAAACATTCACATCGATGTCGCGGAAGTTGCGGCCGTCAGGACGGCGGCGCGCTACTCGCCGTCATGTTCGATCGTCATGGCCGTCGGATCGTCACGATCGCCGGCGAGATACATCCAATAATGCGCCTCGACCGCTTCGATGATCGGCGCCGGCGCAAGATGGAAGGCGAGCGCGGCCGCGCCGACCGTCTGCCCCTCCCAGCCTTGGTCCTGAAGGCCGCTCCAGACCTGCAGCGCCGTTCCCAGCGTGCCGATCGCGTGCAGTTCGATGCCCATGCAGTCGCGCGCGAGCTCGATCGGAAGGTTGAAGACGTTCGCGACCATCTCGGCCGTGGGCTCGACCGGCTGCGTCAGGGACCAGCGCGCGACGGCCTGGCCGACCAGCCACCGGCCCGGCATGCCAGAACCATCACTGTCGCCGCCCTCCGCATCCTGGTCGGCATTGTCCTCATCCAGTTCGGTGACGTTCCAGCTGTCGGTTTCCCGGCCCCAGCGCGTCACCCACGGTTCCTTCACCACCGTCGCCATCATTCCTCCCCCAACAGGTCCGGAGCGCGAAACGGCGTCAGGACATCATAAACACAAAGATTTTCGATCGCGGCCGCGTCCCAGACGCACCAGATCACTTCCATCGTCGGATTGCCCTTGCCGAGGAAATCCGGCCGCCAGTTCAGCGCGTAGATCCGCGCAGGCGTCCGCTGCCGCCACAGGCCCGTGCGGACTTCGGCATGCCAGAATGACGACTTGAGCAGCATCGCCACATAGGTGCAGCCCAGGTCGTTCAGCAGATGCCGGATCATCTCGGCCGCGAGCGCGAAGGGCGGGTTCGTGACGACGACGGGCGATAGCGCCTGCCGGCAGAGCAGAAGATCTTGCGCACCAACGTCATGCGCAGGATCCGGGACCAGGTCGGTGGCTATGGTCGTGAAACCAGCGGCCGCGAGCTCGCCCGCGATCGCGCCACCACGGCCGCAGGGCTCCCAAACCGGATTACCCAGCATGCCGCTGTAATCCTCCAGCGCCCCGCGCTCTGCCGCGATGAACGCGCGCGTCACCGTGGCCGGCGTCGGATAATAATCGTTCCCCTGGCGCGCGACCTTCTCGCCGCCGCCCGTCATCATGCGGCCGAGGCCCTTCGGCGCGGGGGCGGCAATGGGCTGCTCGGGGAAAAGGCTGCTCATAACTGGCTTGCCCCTGACTGAGCCGCAAGCGCGCGGATGCGGTCGAACACACTTAGGTAGATCTTCCGATCGGAAGACCATCGCGGCGCGCCAGCATCGTCCAGGCACTTACCGATAGCGCCGATCAAGTTGTTGCCGATCAGCACTTCATAGGTCGCGATCTGGTTCTGCAGACGCTCGATCTCCATCTGCAGCGCAGTGCGCTCGAGCATATTGCTATCGATCGGCTCGGACACTCGTCAGACCCTCAGCGGCATAAGGACATAAAGGCGGGCAGCATCGTCGCTGGTCTGCCAGAGCGACGCGGTCGCAGGATCCGCCAGCTTCACCCGGGCCCGTTCATTCCCGGAATCGGTGCCCTTCAAGTGCCGCAGCACGTCGAGCAGATAGCTACCGTTGAAGCCGATGCGCAGCGGCTCGCCCTCATATTCGCAGGGCACTTCCTCGCTGGCCGTGCCATTTTCAGGGCTGGTGACCTCCAGCGTGACGGCCTGGGCGGCGAAGTTGAAGGCGATCGCCTTCGTTTTGTCGCTGCTGATCGTCAGCACCCGCTCCACCGCTTCGGCGAGCACGGCAGGCTCAAACCAGCAATCCAGCCGGTTGGCCGCAGGAATGACGCGGGTGTAATCCGGGAACGTGCCGTCGATCAGCTTGCCGGTCAGCACCGTCTTGCCGACCTCGAACCGGAACTTCGTAGTGCTCACCGACACTCCGACCATGCCGCCTTCTTCGTCGAGCAGCTGGGCCAGCGCGCCGATCGCCTTGCGCGGGATGATGATGCCCGGCATTTCCTCCGCGCCCTCCGCGACATTGCAGTGGAAGCGCGCCAGCCGGTGTCCGTCGGTCGCGGCCGCGAACTGGCACTCCGAGCCCGAGGGCACATGGACGTAGATGCCGCCCAGATAATAGCGGGTCTCTTCCGTCGATATGGCGAAGCGCACGCTCTCGATCATCTGCACCAGCTGCGTTCCGTCCTGCTCCCACTCCGCGTCCCAATCGCGGGCAGCAAGCACAGGGAAATCATCGGTCGGCAGCGTGGGCAGCTTGAACCGCGCCCGCCCGCACTTGATCGTGATGCCGGTGTTGCCGTCGGCCTCGATCTTCGCGACGCCCTCCGCTGGCAGCTTGCCCGCGATAGATGCCAATGTTGATGCATCGACGCAGAAGTTCATGGCGGTGTTCGCGCCGGCATCCTCCAGATCGACCGTCTTCTCGACCATGATTTCCAGGTCGGTACCGGTCAGGAACATCTGCCCCGGCGTCGATCGCACCAGCACCGTCGCGCAGATCGGCACGGTCGTCCGCTTCTCGACCACCGCATTGACCGCCTTCAGCGCGGCCCGCAGCACTTTCACATTCACGTTGATCATGCAGCCTGCTCCTCGGGCTCTGCGACATTGTCGCCATGCGGATCTTCCGCCCACGCCTCGATCGACAGCCAGGTCAGGCCGATGGTGTCGGCATGCTCCAGAAGCTCTTCCAGATCGTCATAGAAGGAGCATTCATCTGCTTCAGGCGTATCTTCCTGCTCATCGGCATAGGCCCCGCTCTCCCAGCGGAAGTGCGTGATCCCATCAACCTGGATGACGATCGGTGCGGGATCCATGCCCAGGACTTCGGCGCGCCGCGCGTCGAGCGCCTCTGCAGCTTCCGCCTTCGCCTTTTCTTCGGCCTCACGGCGGGCAACCTTTTCCGCCTCCTGCCGATCAAATTCGACCTCGGCCGCTTCCAGCTGCGCATCAATCTCTGCTGGTGTCACCAACACATCGACCATGATGGGATAGCATTCGCCGACGCCTTCGCGGTGCTCCTTGCGCCACAGATCGGGACGCTGCGTCCGCCAGAACTGCCGCCCTTCAACCTTATCTGCCCGCACCTTCACCGCCGCGAGCAGCGCCGCGACCGACCGAACATTCGCGGCGCGCTGACGTGCAGCGATCTGATCCGGCGTTTCTTGCGGCCGATCGCTGCCCAAAGGCGGAAGCAGTTCGGCGTGCCGATCGGCGGGAACATAGAATTGCTCCTCCATCGCCAGCACGCCCTCACTGTTGACGCTGGCGATCCGCACCATGTCGAGCCGCAGCTGAGCCGCTTTCTCCCGCAGTTGGGCATAGGTCGGCTCCGATCGGTAGCCCTTGTCCACCAGCTTGTAGCCTTTGGGCGCTTTCGGCGCGGCGCTGCGGCGGATGCCGCCAGGGATCAGGACGTCAACGGTGCCGGGGTAGACATCCTTCGCTTCTGAGAGCAGGCGGATCTGCTGAAATGCCGCCCGATCCTTCGCGATCGAGAGGATGATGCTGGCATCCGTGATTTTCCGGCCGCCCCAGCGATCGGCCTCGCCGAACAGGTCGTCCTCATACCCGCCGCCCTTCTTCTCATAATCCTTGGCACCGACGAAAAGGAACAGGGCGTCCTTCGTGGTCATTTGGGCATTATGGTAGGCGAGCCCGATCGAGTGCGGATCATGCGGCTTCCAGTTGCTCTTCGCCTGCGCGTTGAACACCTTCAGCTGCAGCTTTTGATCCTGCGACTGCGCATAGGCCATGGCCGCGTCGATCGTCAGCTTGCCCTCGCGCATGGCGTCGAGGATCTCGGGCGCGAGGCCGCCCAGCCGCAGCCGCTGCTTAACATATCGCTCCGAGAAGCCGAACCGCTTGGCGATATCGGCGGGCGACATGGTGCCCGGGCGCATCAGCTCCACGAACGCGGCGAATTCATCCGCCGGGTTCATGTCCCGCCGCGCCAGATTTTCCGACAGCGACAGTTCGATCGCTTCGGCCTGGTCGCGGATCAGCACCGAAACCTCATAGCTGTCGTCGATCGAACCGCGCTCGCGCAGCAGCTGCAGCGCTTGCAGGCGTCGGCCACCGCCGATGATGTAGATCGCGGCCGCGTCGATATCGGTGTCGCCGGCATAGCCGATCAGCGACTGGAGCAACCCGTGGGCGGCAATGTCGTCGGCCAGGCTCTCCACATCGGCCGCCTTGTCCGTATGGCGCACATTCTCCGGCGCGCGGACAAGACGGCCGAGCGGCACCGGCTGAATGGCCATGGGCGCGACCCGAAGGCCCTCCGGTGCTGTCGTTTCTTCCGGCGCTGCCTGCGCCGTCGCTTTCTTCGGTCTGGCCATGGAACGTCCTTCTCTCTTGGGCTTGCCGGTTGCGGCTTATGGGTTGTGGGAGGGGGAACCGGCGGAGGCGGTGCGCTGTGCAGGCGCGCCCGTCTCCGCCATGCCGCCGCCCGAAAGGGGCCTGCTGACGGCGGCAATCTGCTCATGGGTGTCGCGGTCGATCTCGTCGGCCCAATGCTCGGCCGTGTCGAAGTCGAGCCCGAAGATCTCGGCAAGATCGGCCAGCATGCAGCGGCCGACCTGGTGGTAACGGGCCTCGAAATGGCGGCGGGTGATGGTCATATCGACGAAGGTCACAGGCCCGCCTCCACCGTCAGCTGCTCGGCAAGGCCGCGCACCGCCAGCGCCGCCGCGATCGCAGCCACCAGCTGCTCCGCTTCCCGCTCGCTGATCTCAGCCATGCCGTCCGCCGTCGCCAGCAGCACTTGCTTCGCCGCCGGGCGATAGAGCGCCATGATACCGTTCGGGAAACGCCACCGCGCACGCCGGGGAAGGCCCTGCTGCGCCCGATACTGCTCCATCATGCCGCCATCGACGCACGCGCCGCAGAAGTAAGCGGGTTCAAATCCGGGTATGCGCATCGCGTCCCAGCGGTCAGGCAGGGCAGCTTCCGCGACGCCCTGCTGCATTTCGGCGCAGCCCATGCATGAGATCAGATCGCTCATAGCGCCCCCCGCACGGTCGATTTGCCGCTGGCGACGAAGGTCACGACGCGCCGCTCGCGCGTGCCGAAGTTCGTGACGGTCAAGATCTTCTGCTCGACCAGCTGGTTGAAGAGATACCGGGCCGCTTCCGCATTTTTCAGGCCCATTTCCCGCGCGATCTCAGCATTGGTGCGCGCGGGGAGGCCGAGGCGCAGGCAGCGCTCCATGATGGCGAGCACCCGGCCTGCCGGCGTTTCGTGCGCGGCGTGCAGATGGCGAACCTTCTGCCGGGGCTGCCGGTCGGGATAGCGGCGCACGACGAAATATTCCCATTCGCCGTTGACCTTGCGCTGGTGCGTGCGGACCTCGCCTTCCTGCGCCAGTTCACGGGCGCGGATAACGACATCGCGGCGCTGGTCCAGGACCGCGCCGCGCGCATAGACGAAGTCGGCACCTTCAGGCGCGCCCGCTACCCATTCCTCCAGTTCCCGCACGGACGTGGAGAGGCAGAGCGGCCCGATCGAGAAGCGCAAGTCGCGTGCATTCGTGGCCATCGTCAGCGCCCCCCGTCCAAAGCCAGCATGCGCTGATCCAGCGCGGCCAACGTTTCCTGCATTGTCTGGATGTCGGCGCGGATGGCGTCCCGCTCGCGCGGCGAGACCGCCTCGCCCTGGTCGCCCTGGGCGCTGATCGCCGTCCGGATGCTGTCCGAAAGGTCGCCGAGCTCGCCCGCCAGTTCGACCACCGACAGCGTCAGCCCGTTGGCATCGTCCTGCGGCTCGGGCATCGGCACGAACACGCCGCCCAGCTGGCGGCAGTAGGCGCGCAGGATGAAGGGCTGTCCCTCCACGCGCGTTCCCAGAAGATCGATGGTGATGGCGTCCCGGATCGTGATGCTGTCGGGCTCATTGACCGAACTGCACCGCGACAACTGGCTCTTTTTGATGGAGGTTTCGTCGGCGCAGCGTTCCAGCCCGCCAGCCGCTTCGATGGCGCGTTTGGTCGCCAGCGCAAGCGCCTTCTCCCCCGTAGCAATATCCCCCCGTGGCATTTTCTAGACTGTCTCCTCTGCAAGAGGGGAAGTTGCGGGAGAATTTCCCGGTGACGGTGCAACGCTGCTGCTCGTATCGGGGGCGACATGACCGACCCCGTAGAAATCGTTGGGCATCACCTCGCTGCGCGTCTTATCGACGATGCGCAGCATCATCGTGCGGTCGGGAATTTGTTGTCCCTTGGCATATCGCTCAACCGTGCGCGGGTATTTCGTCCCGATCAAAGCGGCGAAGGCGGTAAAGGTAAGTCCTTCACGAGAGAGGTAATCTTGCAGCGTCATGCCATCGCTTTAGCTACATTGGCTAATTCGCGTCAAGCCAAATTAGCTATATCCAGCCAAGACGGATTTAGCCGGGTCGGCTATTCCGGGGACATGGCCGAAAACCAGAACATGATCCGCGAAATTCGGAAGCGCAGGGGGCTCACACTAGAGCAGCTGGGGGCGCTCACGACGAATCCGCGTACGGGTAAGCCGACCGATTTGGCGACCATTCAGAAAATAGAGACTGGCAAACGAAAGCTGGACGGCGACTGGCGCGCTGCAATCGCCGAGGCGCTGGGGGTCGAGCCCGACGATTTGGTCGGCGCGACGGTCCCGCGCCGTCCTGTGCGAAGGGTGCCACTGTTGGGTAAGATCGCTGCGGGCAATTGGCGCGAGGCGATGGAAGATCCGCTGGACCTTATTCCAACGACGAAGGGCGGTCCCAACACGTTCGCCCTCGTGCCTGATGGGGACAGCATGGACAAACTGGTTCCGCACGGCGGCATCATCTTCTGCGATCCGGATGATAAAGCGCTGATTGCCGACAGCTATTATGCAATGATGCGGCCAGGCGGGGAGATGACGTTTAAACAGTATCTCGACAGCCCGCCCAGGCTCGCTCCTTGCTCCACAAACCCGGAGCACAAGGAAATGCTCCTGGGCGAAGAACCCTTGACCGTCATCGGACGGATAATCGGATATAACGCGGACCTTTAGGGCCAGATCGGAGCAATCCAGGTCAGAGGCTCAAGGAACACCCGCCCATACTGCACATCGACATGCGCTTCACGCGCTTCCACCGCATCCTGCACGGCTTCCGCGCGGGTTTGACGTAGCGGCCCCTTCACCTGCGTATCGACCATGAAGACATAACCGATCGGCTTGCTCTTACCCACAGCCGCGTCGATCGACCGCTGCACCTTACCAGAATAACCCACCCACGACTCCTTTCTGCTGGTGAGAACATAAATCGAACAAACATTGCCAAAGAGTCAACGGGCTTGAGCCGGATTAGCTATACCGGCTAAATTTGCCGTTGACATGATTTAGCCAAGATAGCTAATTGAGCCAATCACCAAGACGGGAGGCTCATGTGCTTCAATCTGAAAACCAATTTCCATATCCCGGCAGCGTCGCGCTCTTTCTCGGCCTGCGCTGGCGGGTACTCAGCCATGCGGCAGACGGCACGGCGCACATCGCGCGAGAGGGCGTGGCAGCCAGCCTTAGCCGCCGCGCCGACATCAACGAGCTTGTCGATCCGAAGATCGCAGACGAGAACGCGAAGCTCGCGCTCACCGACGCCAGCGAGGCAGGCAAGCGCATCGGCCTCTACATCGCCCGCCACCTTCGCAATGCGAATGAAGTCGGGCTGCTACACCTGTCGCGCGACCTTGCAGCCGCCGCGCACGAAGGCCGCATTCCAGCACCGCGCGACAACGTCCAGATCTCGCAGCTGCTCCGCCGCTTGGGCTGGCGCAAGGCTGGTCACACCGGCGAGGGCTATGATCGCACGCCGCTCTATGTGCGCGGAGCCGTGCAGTGAGCGCCTTCAGCCAGGTCGCCGCGGTCGTCTTCGGCAGCAGCTTTGCGCTCGCTGGTTGGACGATCGTCAGCATGCTCGCCGCCTACCGCCACAAGATGGGCGCAGCCCTTCTGTTCGAGCCGATCCCACGCGACCGGCGGATCATCACGATCAGGAGGCGCGCGTGACAATCCGCAGCCAATCCGCTTTGCCCGCAGGCGTACGCCGCGTGCTGGGCCCCACTATTTTGATGGGGGATGGCGCATATTTCGACTACGAAGCCCCTGAGCAGAGCCCGATCACGATTGACGACGTCGCCTTTGGGCTTGCCTACACTGCCCGGTTTCGCGGGCAGACCCGGGCGCTTCGCATGAACGGCAAGCGGTGCTTTTACTCAGTTGCAGAGCACTGCGTCCGAATGGTGCACGCCGTCCTGGCTGAGGGACTTAAAGAGCTCGCCTTGCCAGCCCTGATGCATGAGTTAGGCGAGGTGCCTCTCGGCGACATGCCGAGCCCCGCGAAGTGGATGCTGCCGGAATTCAAAGCGTTGGAGAAGCGCCTGGAAGCGGCGCTGTGGATGCAGTTCGATCTTCCGCCGCTCAGCGAGACCGACGCGAAGATGCTTAAGGCGTTCGATTTGCGGATGCTCGCCACGGAGAAGCGCGATCTCATGACCGGCGCAATTCCCGGTGACAAGTGGGAAATGCTCGACGGATGCGTGCCGTTCGACGGCATGGTCATCACACCATACGCTCACCCCGACTTAGCCGCGAACGCCTTTCTCCGCCTCTGGGAGCACCTTCATGGCTGACGGCACCAAGATCGAGTGGACCGACGCGACGGTGAACGCGATCAACGGCTGCAGCGTCGTCTCGCCGGGCTGCACCAACTGCTATGCCATGCGCCTCGCCGGCACGCGCCTGAAGCACCACCCCTCGCGGGCCGGTTTGACGATCGACAGCAAGGCTGGCCCAGTCTGGAATGGCGAGGTCCGGTTAAACGAGGAGCAGCTGCTGCAGCCGCTCCGCTGGACCAAGCCGCGCCAGATTTTTTGGAACGCGCATGGCGATATGTTCCACCCGTCCGTCCCAGACGAATGGATCGACCGCTGCTTCGCCGTGATGGCCATGACCCCGCAGCACATCCACCAAGTGCTGACGAAGCGCCCTGATCGGATGCGCGCTCATCTAAACGATCGCGGCGTCGTCCGTCGAATTTGCGAGGCCGCCTATAAGATCCACATGGCCCGCCGCTGCTTTGATGACGGCCCGGAATTTTCACGGGGAAATTCGCGCCGTTTCAATGCCAAGATGAAGCAGTGGTGGAACCACATCGGCGCGCTCACCGCGTGGACGGTTCGCGGCGGCGCTGCTGCGGTCCAGTTCGAGCGGCAGGAGCCCCAGGCCGATTACCCATCGCGCCTCCTGTGGCCGCTGCCAAATGTTTGGCTTGGCGCATCGGTCGAAGATCAGCCGCGCGCAGACCAGCGAATTCCAGACCTAATCTCCACGCCTGCCGCAGTCCGCTGGTTATCGATCGAGCCGCTGCTCGGCCCGATCGACCTGAGGTCGATCAAAGCCCCGCGCGAGCCAGATGAGCCTGATCTCGACACAGATTGGCGCTTCGATGCCTTGGAGGTTGGCGACTACTACTGGTTCGAGGCGCATGGATACAGCGAAGGCGGCGATGGTCCCTATCGCGAGCATCGCATCGATTGGGTCGTCGTGGGCGGCGAAAGCGGGCCCGGCGCGCGACCCATGGCGGCCGATTGGGCAACAGCGCTCCGCGATCAGTGCGCGCAGGCGACATTGCATGGAGATCCAGCGCCGGTTCCATTCTTCTTCAAACAATGGGGCGCTTACCTGCCTTGCGGACAGATGGCCGCCGATGGGAAGGTCTGGAGGAATGGCAGTGGCCATTCCCTCCTGACCACCAAAAGCTTCGCAGGCCGCTTGCTTGATGGCGTCCAGCACGACGGGATGCCGACGTGAGCGCCTATCTCGGCCGCGATCCTCTGCCTCCCGCCGCGTTGGTCGCCGCCGCGACCACCGAGCGAGAGCGACGTCGCGCGGTGACCCAAGCTGCCGTCCGGGAAGGCAAGGTGAGCGCCGAGAAGGCACAGAGCGATGACGTCATCTGGTCGAACATCGTCCACTTCATGCGCGTCCTGGGCGGCGATCGCCGTGATCCTTGTCGGTGGCATCCCGAAGACCAGGCGCTCATGGCGCGCAATGTTCGGGCGACCATGGACCGGATGATAATTGCTCATGACGCCGGGAAAGCGGGCATGACGCGCGATAGGATCGAGACGATGCGCCATGTCTGGTACGCGCTCGAATTTACGCTGCTCTATACCAAGGTCCATCCGGTCCCGCTCGAGCGGGGGAAGGCAGCAGCATGACGCAGCCCAACCTTCGCTCTATCTGCCAGGATGCCTGCGCCGAGTTCGGCGACCCGCCTTGCTACGAGGTGCACGACGATCTTCGCGCGGAGGGCAAGCAATTAAACGCATGGTCACCGTGCGCCGAGTGCCTCGCGGCCGCAGGGATCGAAATACCCGAGTCATTGGACCCGAATGCCGTCATCAGGAGGCTCCTGTGAACGCGCCGCTCGATCCCGACGTGGTCGAATTTGTGAAAGCCCTCGCGCGTGCTACATCCGCACGCGATTTTGCCGCCGCTCGAAAAGGTCGAAAGCCATACCACCATGCGGACCCTGATCTACGCCCGATATTCCAGCCAGCTGCAAAATAGCCGCTCGATCGAAGATCAGATTGCCGTCTGCCGCGAGCGCGCCGAGCGCGAAGGCTGGCAAATCATCGACATATTCACTGATTACGCGATCAGCGGCGCAGCTGGCATCGAAGAAGGCCAGCGCCCGGGACTCAACGCCATGCTTGCCCGCGTCGAATCGGGCGGCATTGACCAGGTGCTGGCGGAGGCCACCGACCGCATTGCCCGGCACCAGGGCGACGCCTTCGCCATCCGCGAGCGATTAAACTATGCAGGCGCCCGTCTGTTCACCCTGTCCGACGGCGAAGTCGATGACATCACGGGGACGATCAAGGGCCTGATGGATGCCCGCTTCCGCAAGGAGCTAGGCGCGAAGATCAAGCGCGGCCAGCGCGGGACCGTATCACAGGGCCGCGTGCCAGCCGGGCTCGCCTATGGCTACCGCACCGCCAACCAGGTCGATAGCCGGGGCAACCTCCTGCGCGGCCTGCGCGTCATTGATGAAGAGCAGGCCGCGATCGTGCGCCGGATCTTCCGCGAAGTCGCCACCGGCCGCAGTACCCGCGCGATTGCCGCCAGCTTGAATGCCGAAGGCGTACCCGGGCCGCGCGGTGGCGAATGGCGCGGCAGCACGATCCACGGCGATCGCCAACGGATGAACGGGCTGATCCAGAACCAGATATATATTGGCAAGATCGTGCACAACCGGACCAGCAAGGTCACGGACCCGCGCACTCGCAAGACGCTGATCAAGCCCAATCCGGAATCCGAGTGGATGAGCGAAGACGCGCCAGATCTGCGCATCATCGACGACGAACTGTGGAACGCGGCCCAGGCCGCCCGCGCAAAGACCGAAGGCGTCACCTTCCGCAAGGCGAAGCGGCCCAAACGCCTGCTGTCAGGCATCGGCCGGTGCGGCTGCTGTGGCGGACCTTGGAACGTAATCGGTGATGGCGTCTGGGCTTGTGGCTCGCGCCGCGATGGCGGGAACTGCACCAACAACCGCACGATCCGGAACCACCTTTACGAACAGCGGGTGCTGGCGGCGCTCCAGGAAGGCCTGCTGGATCCGCGCTATGTCGCCATCTTCGTGAAGGAATATCACGAGGATCTTGCCCGCCGCACGGCCGAGATCAAGGCGGAGCGATCCGTCCTGGAGCGCAAGCTGCGCAATGCCACCGACAAGGTGAAGCGCCTCGCGGCCGCGCTGGCAGAAGGTGCGGGCGAGTTCATGGAAGTGCGCGAGATCATGACCAAGGCGGCAAAAGAGCGAGCCGACGCGGAAGAGCAGCTGGCCAATCTCGAAGCCTTGCCCGTCATCGCGCTGCACCCGAAGATCGCGGACGACTATCGCGAGCAGATCCGCGCCCTCAGCGACGCGCTGGCAGGCAACGCGGAGGCGCAGCTGGAGGCAATCCCCCGCCTACGCGCGCTTATCGATACGGTGACCATCACTCCCGCCAAAACGCCGCGAGGCGTGGAGATTGAGGTGTCCGCACGCCTGCGCGCCATCATCGGCCTGGCCAGCGGCAGGCCCTTGGATGACGAACTTATGTTTCAGGTGGAGCGGGTGAAGGGAATCGAACCCTCGTCGTAAGCTTGGGAAGCTTCTGCTCTACCATTGAGCTACACCCGCGCGCGGCACCCGATTAACGGCTGCGTCGGCCCGCGTCAACGGCCGGACCGCGGTTCATATCCGGGACGAAAATGAGCTTAAAAAATAACATCCTCTTTGCAATAGGCTAAGTGGGAAGCAATTGTGATAGGCTTGTTAAACGGAACGAACCCGCATGCGGGGTGTTTGTATTTTCAAGAAGATATAAGTTTTTACCGGGGGCTATCATGATCACGGCGGCGCCGGAGGAGTCTGGAAACCGCTTTGAACTGCTCGTGCAAAGCGTTACCGACTATGCGATCTACATGCTGTCGCCAAATGGCATCATCGTCAGTTGGAATGCGGGCGCGCGCAGATTCAAGGGCTATGATCCCGACGAGATCATCGGCCAGCATTTTTCCCGTTTCTACACGCCTGAGGATCAGGCGGCGGGCATCCCCGCCCGTGCGCTGGAAACTGCCGAGCATGAAGGCCGTTTCGAAGCCGAGGGCTGGCGCGTCCGCAAGGACGGCACTCGTTTCTGGGCCAGTGTCGTCATCGACCCCATCCGCAATGCGAGCGGAGTGCTGATCGGTTTCGCCAAGGTTACCCGCGACCTGACAGAACGCCGCATGGCCGAGGAAGCGCTGCGGGTGAGCGAGGAACGTTTCCGGCTGCTGGTACAGAGCGTGACGGATTATGCCATCTACATGCTCGACCCGGTCGGCACGGTCACCAGCTGGAATGCGGGCGCACAGCGGTTCAAGGGCTATACCGCCGACGAGATAATGGGCGAGAATTTCTCCCGCTTCTATTCGGACGAGGACCGGTTGGCGGGCGTGCCGGTGCGTGCGCTGGAGACCGCCGCGCGCGAGGGCCGGTTCGAAGCGGAAGGATGGCGCATCCGCAAGGATGGGTCGCGTTTCTGGGCCAGCGTCGTCATCGACCCCATCCGCAACATGATGGGCGACCTGGTCGGCTTCGCGAAAGTGACCCGCGACCTCACCGAACGGCGGGAGGCGCAACTGGCGCTGGAAGAGGCGCGCGAAGCCATATTCCAATCGCAGAAGATGGACGCCATCGGCAAGCTGACGGGTGGCGTCGCCCATGATTTCAACAACCTGTTGGCGGTCATCGTCGGCAGCCTGGACCTTGCGAAACAGCGGCTGGCAACCGGCGGCGACGTGTCGCGCTATATCCAGAATGCGATGACGGCGGCCGAACGGGGCGCGACGCTGACGCAGCGGATGCTGGCCTTCGCCCGTAAGCAGGAATTGCGGCTGGGAAGGGTGGATTGCGTCGCGCTGGTGCGGAACATGGCCGCCCTTCTGGAAACGACGCTGGGCAGCACGGTAACGATAGAGACGCGCTTCCCTCTTTCGCTGAGTTGCGCCCATGCGGACCCGGCGCAACTGGAACTGGCGCTGGTCAATCTGGCGGTCAATGCGCGGGACGCCATGCCGGATGGCGGACGGCTGATCATCGAAGGGGTCGAGTTGGACGTGCTTGCTCAACAGCGGCCCGACCTGGCGTCCGGCCGCTATGTGCGGTTGTCCGTCATCGACGAAGGGGACGGCATGGACGAAGCGACGCTCAGCCGCGCCCGCGAACCCTTTTTCACCACCAAGGGCGTGGGCAAGGGCACCGGCCTTGGCCTGTCCATGGTGCATGGCTTTGCCGAGCAGTGTGGCGGGTCGCTGATCATATCGAGCGAGCCGGGCCAGGGCACCACCGTGTCCATGTGGCTGCCTGTCGCGCCTGCGGAAAGCGATCTGGCGGAGGATATCCCTGCTCCCGTCGAATATCTTTATCCGTCCGACGATCAGCCGCTCGTCATATTGGCAGTCGATGATGATGATCTGGTCCTTACCAATACGGCTGGCATGTTGGAGGAACTGGGCCATACCGTATTCCAGGCGGGATCGGCGGCCGACGCCCTGCGCATGCTGGAACAGGGGCATATCGATCTGGTCATCACCGATTATGCGATGCCGCATATGACGGGCGCGCAACTTGCCGATGCCTTGAGCGAAACACGCCCGGAGCTGCCGGTCGTCATCATCACCGGCTTTGCAGAATTGCCGCAGCACGCGACGAAGCGGCTGAGGCTGGACAAGCCGTTCAAGCAGGCCGACCTGGCACGGATCGTGTCGGTCGCGCGGCAAGGCGTCTCCGCCGATCGTTCTTCCGGGGTGTCGGGTTTGCCCACCGGATTGTGATCAGGCGGGCCATTTTCTCCCATTTTGGCACGATTGACCCGGCGAAGCGCCGTTATCGCCTCTCCGCCTTGTGCGAAAACTGCTAATATTCAGTGGTGCACCGGCCAAGGCGCTTGCCAGCTTTGCGGAGTTCGCCGAAGGAAGATGAACATCAAACCTGCCTTCGCCTCCAGCATATGGGACCGCATGACTCCTTCGGCCACGATTTGCCCAAGCTCTCATTTCTATACCTCCCTGCGGACGCGGCTGCATTATGTGGATTGGGGAAACCGTTCCGCACCAGCGCTGATCCTGGTGCATGGGGCGCTGGACCATGCACGCAGTTGGGATTGGACGGCGCGTGCGCTGGCACAGGATTATCATGTCATCGCCCCCGACCTGCGTGGCCATGGCGACAGCGCATGGTCGGCACAGGGCTCCTATGCGATGGCGGACTTCGTCTATGACCTCGCGCAACTGATTGATCAGTTGGGCCGGGACAAGGTGACGCTTGTCGGCCATTCCCTAGGGGGATCGCTGGTCCTGCGCTATGCGGGGCTGTTCCCGGATCGGGTGGAGCGGCTTGTCGCGATCGAGGGATTGGGTCTTTCACCCGCACGGCTGGAGGAAATGAACGCGCTTTCCATGCCTGACCGATGGAAGGAATGGATCGAGGACCGGCGCGCGAGCGCCCGCCGCGCCGCCCGCCATTATCCCACGATCGAAGCTGCCGTCGGTCGCATGCGGGAACGCAACGATCATCTGTCGGCCGAACAGGCGCTGCATCTAACGGCGCATGGGGTGAACCGGAACGAAGACGGCAGCTATGGCTGGAAGTTCGACCCCTATCTGCGCACCCTGCCGCCGGAAACGGCCGCGGAGGCAGACCTGCCGCAATTCTGGGCGCGCATCGCCTGCCCCGTCCTCCTCTGCCTGGGTCTGGATAGCTGGGCATCGAACCCGGTGAAGGACGGCCGGATCAGTCACTTCAAGGATGCAAGGCTGGTTGAGTTCGCCGATGCCGGTCACTGGCTGCACCATGACCAGTTCGACCGGTTCATGTCCGAACTGCGCGGTTTCCTTGATGGAGAGGAAGCGCCTCCCGCAGCGCTGTCGGGGCCATCGAACAGCGCCTAAACAGGCCGTCAGTCGCCCACGATCTTGAGCAGGCGGCGTTCGACGGGCGCGAGCACGCCTTGAAGTTCCCCGCCGCGCTTCACGATATTCCCGGCCTCCCCGATCAAGGCCCACATTCCCTGACGATTGCGGAGCGCCGGACGTTTTTCGATCCGGTATTCAGGACGTTCGGCTGACCGGCGGAAAGCAGAGAAGATGGCGGCGTCGCGGCCAAGGTCGATGGCATAATCCCGCCAATGTCCAGCGGACACCATGCGGCCATAAAGGTCCATGATCCGCATCAATTCCAGCCGGTCGAAACCGATCTGCCCAGACGGTGCGCCGTGAACGGGAAACGGCGTCACATTACTCATCAGGCGCGGCCACGCTCCTGAAACAGCGGGACGTCTTCGCCGGGCGCGACAGAGCGGGCGTCCCGCTCCTGCATCAATTCAGCGAGCCGCTTCTGCAACTGCTGTACTTCGCATTGCAATAGTTCAAGCTTCTGCTTTTCAGGATCGTAGCAATCCGAACAGGGCGTGCCATAGGGCAGGAATTCCCGCTGATAGGCCGTGACATCGACCAGCATCTGCCGCGCCGGGATGCCCACCATCGTCGCGCCTTCCGGGACTTCGCGCGTAACGACGGCGTTCGCTCCGATACGCGCGCGGGGTCCGACATGGATGGGGCCGAGCACCTGCGCGCCCGACCCGACGATGACTCCGTCGCTCAGGGTCGGGTGGCGCTTGCCCGCGATGCCATTGGCCGGGTCGGTCCCGCCCAGCGTCACATTCTGGTAAAGCGTGACGTCATCGCCGATCTCGGCAGTTTCGCCAATCACCGTAAAGCCGTGGTCGATGAAGAACCGCTTGCCGATCTTCGCACCAGGGTGAATGTCATTGCCCGTCAAAAAGCGGGACAGATGGTTGATCGCCCGCGCGAGGAAATACAGCCGGGCATTGTAAAGGCGGTGCGCCACCCGATGGAAGGCGAGCGACCACACGCCTGGATAGAGCATGATTTCTGCACGGGAGCGCGGCGCCGGGTCGCGAGATTTGACCGAGTCGAGATAAGCGATAAGATTGCGCAGCATGAAGCGCCCCTGAAAAGCTGACACGCCGTACATAGGCCCAAAGGGACAATTTTTCCAGATGGCCGCTATTTAGACTTGCATCAACAAAACAGAATGTGTCTTGGACCTCGATGATTTACCTATCATTGCGGTAGACAAACATGCCAAAGGCTCGTGGATGACAGATACCTTGATTGCCCATTTTGGGGAGATGTTGCCCTTCATCCTCATCGGCTTTGGTGCGCAGATGATCGACGGGGCTTTAGGCATGGCCTATGGCGTTATCTCCAGTACGCTGCTCCTCGCCCTGGGGGTCCCGCCCAGCCGCGCTTCAGCCAGCGTGCATGCGGCGGAAACCTTTACTACCGGCGTGTCGGCCATCAGCCATATAGCGCATCGCAATGTGGATTGGCGGCTGTTCGCGCGGCTGATCATACCAGGCGTGATCGGCGGCGTCGCGGGCGCTTATGTGCTGTCCAACATTGACGGTTCGGTGATCAAGCCGTTCGTCCAGATCTATCTGGCCGCGATCGGCATCTATCTTGTCTGGAGGGGCTTTCATTTCCCGCCGCATGCGCGCGATCCCAAATGGGTCGCGCCGCTTGGGTTGGTGGGGGGCTTCATGGATGCAAGCGGCGGCGGCGGCTGGGGACCGATCGTCACGTCCAACCTGCTGATCCAGGGCACCAGCCCCCGCCACACGATCGGCACCGTGAACACGGTCGAATTCGTGCTGACCCTGTCGATCAGCATTACCTTCCTGCTGCATCTGGGCTGGCAGGCGTTCACCACTTATACCACGGGCCTGCTGATCGGCGGCGTCATCGCCGCGCCGTTCGGCGCGATGCTCGCCCGCCATGTCGCACCGCGCGTGCTGTTCGTTGGCGTTGGCACCATCCTGATGCTGACGTCATTGTTTGGCGTGGCCAAATGGCTTGGATATATCGGCTGAGCCTATTATATTCCGCTTTCTCATTGAGGAAGGCGATCAATGTCCAGCTACATGCCCACGCTCAAGCAGTTGCAATATCTCGTTGCGCTAAAAGAGCATGGGCATTTCGGCAAGGCTGCGGAAAGCTGCTACGTCACGCAATCAACGCTGTCGGCGGGCATTCGCGAACTGGAGTCGCTGATCGGCGTGACCCTGGTGGAACGCACCCGGCGAGTCGTCCGCTTCACCGCTCTGGGTGACCGCATCGTTGAAAAGGCGCACCGGGTCCTGCGGGAGGCGGAGGAACTGGCCGCCATCGCGGAAGCCTCAGGAAAGCCCCTGACCGGCGAACTGCGCATGAGCGTGATCCCGACGATCGCGCCTTTCCTGCTGCCCCGCCTGCTGCCCCGGCTGCGGGCGGAGCGGCCTGAATTGAAGCTCTATTTGCGGGAGGAGACATCGCAGGCGGCGATCGAATCGCTGCGCCACGGCAATGTCGACTGCGTGCTGCTCGCCCTTCCCTTCCCGACCGGAGAACTGGACAGCGAGTTGCTGTTCCAGGACAGGCTCTATGTCGCCTTCCCGCATGACGATCCGCGCGATCCGCCCGAATGGATCGCGCCGGAGATGATCGACGAGACCAAGCTGCTGCTGCTGGAAGACGGGCATTGCCTGAAGGATCATGCGCTGGCGGCATGCAACCGGCCTGAGATCCGGGCGAGCGCCACGATGATGGGCACATCGCTGCACACGCTGGTGCAAATGGTGGACAATGGCCTGGGGATGACGATCATGCCGGAAATGGCCATCAACGGCGGTATATTGGAGCATACGCAGATTACTGCCCGGCCGCTCCGGTCCGATCGCTCCCATCGCGACATCGCGCTGGTCTGGCGCAAGAACAGCCCGCGGGAAAAGGAATTCCGGTTGCTGGCGGAACTGCTGCGGGAAGCAGCCGAACTGCCGCCGCTCAATGCGCAGGCGGCGTAAGCATCACTCCAACCAGCCGCGCGCCTTGGCGTCATCTTCCACACGCGCCTCAACCCAGCGCGCGCTGCCGTCGCTGAAATGCTCCTTCTTCCAGAAGGGCGCGTGGGATTTCAGCCAGTCGATCAGGAAGGCGCAGCTTTCCAGCGCCGCTGTCCGGTGCCGGGACGCTGTGCCGACGAAAACGATGCGCTCCCCCGGCTCCAGCCGTCCATAGCGATGGATCACCCGCACGCCGAGCAGCGGCCAACGCGCCATGGCGTCCTCCACGATCCTGCCGACTTGCGCCATTGTCATGGCGGGATAGTGGTGAAGCTCCAGGGCGGTAAGCCCCTCCCCGCCCCGCACGATCCCGGTGAAGCTGGCGACTCCGCCACCCCCGCAGGCTTCCAGCGCGGCCAATTCAGCCGCGATATCGAAATCCTCCGCCTGGATGGAGACCCGGCTCATCCCCCCGTTACCGGCGGGAAGATCGCCAGCTCCTTCGCCTCACCGATTATGGTGTCGAGCGGCACAAACTTCTGGTCGAGCGCGGCGCGCAGCTTTTCGGGATCGCCAAGCGCCTGCGCATAGCCGTCCCCACGCGTCGCCAGCCTGGCGATCAGTTCTGCTATGGAGGTGCCGGTTTCCGGCCGCTCGACCTTTTCCTCATCCCGGCCGATGGCTTCACGCACCCATGCGAAGTAGAGAATGGTGAGCGCGGCCATCGATCAATCCATATGCTTGATGCCGACGCGCAGATAATCCCAGCCGGTCACCAGCGTCAGTATGGCCGCCGCCCAAAGGGTGGCGATGCCGATGATCTGGACGATGGGGAATTGCGGCAGCGCCCCCGCCAGGATCAGGGCGCCTAGCGCGATAAGCTGGAACGCCGTCTTCCATTTGGCGAGGCGGGACACGGGAACCGATACCTGCAAGCCCGCCAGGAATTCGCGAAGGCCCGACACCGCGATCTCGCGCAACAGGATGATCATCGCGGCGGCGATGTGGATGCCCGCAATGTCCCGCGTCGCCGACAGCATCAGAATGACCGCGCCGACCATGATCTTGTCGGCAATGGGATCAAGGAAGACGCCCAGCTTGGACACGGTCCCCTGCGCGCGGGCCAGATAGCCGTCGAAATAATCGGTGATGCCCATCAGGCAGTAGAGCGCGAAGGCGAACGCATAGCCGGTGGTCCAGCGCGCGCCCAGCTCGGCGGGCCATAGCAGCGCCACCAGCAGGGGAACCGTCAGGATGCGCGAAAGCGTCAGCAGATTGGGCAGCGTCAGCATGCCCGGCGAACTGCCACAGTCCGCGCCCGCGCACAAGCAGACCTGACATAGGCTGCCTGCAAACGCGTATCAGGGGTTGGACAGACCCGGCGGCAACGGCTAGACCGCGCCTCGCTCGTCCACAGCGAAGAAGACCCCCTCGCATATGCAAGCCTCGCTCAGGCTCCTCAAGAAGCGACGTTTTCTGCCGCTTTTCGTCACCCAGCTCCTCGGCGCATTCAACGACAATCTGTTCAAGAACGCGATGGTGCTGTTCGTCGTCTACAGCGTCTACAATGACGAACGGTCGGAAACCTGGTTCAGCGCGCTGGCGACGGGCGTGTTCATCCTGCCCTTCTTCCTTCTGTCGGCGCTGTCGGGCCAATTGGCCGACCAGCGCGACAAGGCGACCATCATCCGATACGTGAAGGCTGCGGAAATCGCGATCATGCTGGTAGGCGCGACGGGCCTTGCCCTGATCTGGAGCGGGATTGCCGTCCATGTCGTCGCGATACCGCTGCTGCTGGCGGCCCTGTTCGCCATGGGCGTCCATTCGACCTTCTTCGGCCCGATCAAATACGCCATCCTTCCCCAGCATCTGCGGGACGAAGAGGTTCTGGGCGGCACGGGGCTGGTGGAAGCAGGCACCTATATCGCCATTCTGGCCGGCACCATCATCGCGGGCATCATCCCCGTGGAGGCAGCGGCGGCGGGAATCGTGATCACTGCGGCGGTCGGTTATTTGGCTGGCCGCGAAGTCCCCGCCGCGCCTTCGCTGCTGGAGCGGCAGCCGATCGATTTCCATATCATCCGCTCATCGGTGGCGCTGGTGCGCGGCACCATGCATATCCGCCGCCTGTTCCTGGCGATCATGGCGATCAGCTTCTTCTGGGCCGTCGGATCGGTGCTGTTCATCCAGTTCCCGCCGCTGGTCAAAAATGTCCTGTCCGCCGACAAACCGGTGGCCAGCCTGTTCCTGGCGATATTCTCCATCGGCATTGCGATCGGATCGGTCGCCATCAACCGGCTGCTCAAGGGGCATGTGTCCGCGCGCTATGCGCCCGCGTCGGTCATCGGCATGAGCCTGTGCATCGTCGCTTTCCACTTCGTTTGCGATCTGTGGACGCCCGCACCGGATGGAGAGATGCTTTCGCTGGGCGGCTTCCTGGCGCATCCACTGGCGATCGCCCTTTCGGCTTGCCTGCTGGGCGTGGCGACCTTTGGCGGCATGTTCGTCGTGCCGCTCTATGCCTTCCTGACCACGACCGTGGAAAAGTGCGAGGCGGCGCGCACCGTCGCCGCTAATAATATCGTGAATTCAGGTGCGATGGTGACCGGGTCGCTGATCGCCATCGGCCTCAGCCTCGCCGGTATCTCCGTTGTGAATCAGCTGCTGCTGGTGGCGGCGCTCTGCCTGCCCTGCGCCTGGCTCGCCTGGCGGCTTCACAAAGCCTGCGACTGATGGCGAGCCAGCCTCAGAAAATGAAACTGTAGAAAGCCGTGAAAAAGGCGCAGAAACTCAGCAGGAACAGCTTCCAGTCCCCATCATCGGACGTGGCAACGGCATCCTTGCGCTTCATGTCGGCAGGCTCCAGCACATGGCGCGGCAGTTGGGCGCGGAAGGGATGCCGGGCGGACTCTGTTGTCAAAATGAGGGCGCGCTTTCGCATAGGCCGAATTAACGCTTTCTTTACCTTTTCGGCCATGCACAATCGTGGTTAACGAAATATTGTGCCGCATCAGCACACTCTTGACTGTATCATCCTAACAATACAGCATGGCCGGACCGATGAGAGACCCCCTGCCCGCTCCCCAATCCGACTCCGATGCTGCGCGCGAATTCGGGGCGGGGCCGCCCAGCGCCTTCGCCCCGCCCACGCCCTGGCGCAGGCGGCTGCACATAGCGGGATGGATCGCCGCGGCGCTGCTGGCGCTGCTCATGGTGATGATCGCATGGCTGGCGGTCACCGCTCCCCTGTCCCGTTCGCTCAAGCCCATTGCGCCGCCGAGCATAAGCCTGATGTCCTCGGACGGGCATCTGATCGCGCGCCGTGGCGCGATCATCGACCGCCCGGTGACCATGACCGGCCTGCCCAAGCATGTGCCCCAAGCCTTCATGGCCATCGAGGACCGCCGCTTCTATAGCCATTGGGGCATCGATCCGCGCGGCATCGCGCGGGCCGCCTGGCATAATCTCTGGTCGGATGGAGCCTCCCAGGGGGGCAGCACCATTACCCAGCAATTGGCGAAAGGCGTGTTCCTTTCGAGCGACCGCACCTTCGGCCGCAAGGCGCGGGAGGCGCTGATCGCCTTCTGGCTGGAGGCATGGCTGACGAAGGACCAGATATTCGAACGCTATCTGTCCAACGTCTATTTCGGCGATAATGTCTACGGCCTAAGGGCCGCATCGCTGCATTATTTCAACCGCCAGCCCGAACGACTCACGATTTCTCAGGCGGCGATGCTGGCGGGACTGTTGAAAGCGCCTTCCCGGCTTGCGCCGACCAGCAATCTGCCGGGCGCGCGGGCCCGCGCCGCGCTGGTGACCCAGGCGATGGTGGAAGCGGGCTATATCACCAAGGCGGAACGCAATGCCTTGCGCCCGGCCCGGCTGGATGTGCGGGAAACGGCCGAGCCCACCAGCGGCACCTATTTCGCTGATTGGGTGCTTCCTGAAGCGAGGGACCGGGCGGGTGCCGTTTATGGCGAGCAGACGATCGCGACAACGCTCGACTGGCGGGTACAGCGGCTGGCCGAAGCGGCAATCCGGCGCGCCCCGCTGGGCGGCGCGGAAGGGGCGCTGGTCGCGATGAAGCCCGACGGCAGCGTGGTCGCGATGGTCGGCGGCAAGAATTACCGGAAAAGCAGCTTCAACCGCGCCGTGCAGGCGAAGCGCCAGCCCGGATCGACCTTCAAGCTGTTCGTCTATCTTGCCGCCTTCCGCGCGGGCATGACGCCGGAGGACATGATCGATGATACGCCGATTACCACCGGCAGCTACCGCCCGGCCAATCATGGCGGCAAATATCGCGGCAAGATCACCTTGCGCCAGGCCTTCGCGGCATCGAGCAATGTCGCGGCAGTGCGCCTGACCCAGAAGGTCGGCGTGGACAATGTCATCAAGGTCGCGCGCGATCTGGGCATTACCGCTCCGCTGACCGAGGATCTCAGCCTTGCGCTCGGCACATCGGAAATCCCGCTGGTGGAACTGGCGGAAGCCTATGCGGCGGTCGCGGCCGGGGCCTATCCCGTGCTGGCCCACGGCCTGCCACCTGAGGAACAGGGCTGGTTAGACCGGCTGATGGGCCGCCAGCGCCGGTTTAGCGACGATCAGCTCGAAATGATCCGCGACCTCCTGTCTTCCGCCGCCAATCGCGGCACGGGCAGCGCAGCGGCGCTCCGCACCCGCACCTTCGGCAAGACGGGCACGACACAGGACAGCCGCGACGCCATTTTCGTGGGCTATGCAGGCGGCCTCGTCACCGCTGTCTGGATCGGCAATGACGACAATAGCCCCTTGCCCGGCGGCGCTGCGGGCGGCGGCATCCCGGCGCGCATCTGGCGCGACTTCATGGGCCGCGCGATCAACGAACCGGCAGAGGTCCCGGAGGAGGAGCAGGATAGCGATCTGGTCAACGCCATCGCCAATGTCACGGCCGAAGCGGGCTTGGGCAATATGAGCCTTGGCATCGATCAGGATGGCGTTTCGGTGAATATCGGGCCCAACCAGCTTCGCCTGCCGATCGGCCAGCCGCCCCCTGGTGAGCCCGCCGCTCCCGTGCCTGTTCCGGCGCAGGGCACGCCGCCGCCGCGTATCGCGCCTCCTCCGCCCGTGGAAGAGAATGCCGCGCCGTAGATTATCTATGGTAGCGGTCAGAAGCAGCCTTCCTCAAGCATCCAAGCTGCCCTACATGGATCGGGATGAACGCCCCCCTTTATAACAAGGATATCTTACGGCTGGCCGCCACCATTCCGCACCATCAGCGGCTCGCCGGCCCGCAGGCGAGCGTGGAAAAGCGGTCACCGACCTGCGGGTCGCGGGTGACGGCCGATGTGCGAATGGAAAATGGCAGGCTCGCGGAGATGGGGCTGGACGTGAAGGCCTGCGCATTGGGGCAGGCGTCCGCCGCGTTGATGGCTGCGCAGGCGATCGGCCTGTCTGCCGATGAACTGGCGGAGGCGCGCGACAAGCTGACCGATTATCTGGCTGGCCGCAGCGAGGATCTGGACTTTTGGCCCGGCCTTGCCGTTCTGGCGCCCGCGCGCGGCTATCCGGCACGGCATGCGTCGATTCGCCTGGGGTTTGAGGCGATTGCAGAAGCAGCGCGCATGGCGGACGCCTGATGCCCGGCACGAACATGGCCGCTGCTCATCCTCCGGTTTCGGCAACCGACATGCTGCTGTCCGAAGGCGTGATCCTGCTGGGCGCGGCGGTGCTGTTCGTCATGCTGTTCAGGCGCTTTGGCCTGGGCGCGGTGCTGGGCTATCTCGTGGCGGGCGCGCTGGTCGGGCCGCATGGCCTTGGCCTTGTCGGCGGCGCGGAGTCGAAGCTCGCCATCGCCGAGATCGGCATCGTGCTGCTGCTGTTTCTGGTCGGGCTTGAACTTCATCCGGCACGGCTGTGGCGGCTCAAGCGCGATATCTTCGCCCTTGGTCTCGCGCAGGTCGTCCTGTGCGGCCTCGCCCTAACGGCGATCATATTCTACACGACCGGCTTCACCTGGGGCGCGGCGATCGCGCTGGGCCTGCCGCTGGCGCTGTCATCCACCGCGCAGGTATTACCCAGCCTCAAGAGCAGCGGCCGCATCAATTCACCCTTTGGGGAGAAAGTCTTTTCGATCCTCCTGTTTCAGGACCTGTCGATCGTCCCGCTGATCACCATCGTCGCCGCGCTGTCGCGCAATCCGGCCGATGCCTCCGGGCCGCCGGGGTGGGTATTGGCCGCGTCCACCATTGCGGCCATCGCCGGACTGGTGCTGGCGGGGCGGTTCATCCTGCGCCCCCTGCTGCGCCTGGTGGGCAGGCTGGGCGAGCGCGAGCTGTTCGTGGCGGTGGGGCTGTTCACCGTCCTTGCCGCCGCCGCGCTGATGCACGCGCTGCACCTGTCGACGGCGTTAGGGGCTTTCGTCGCAGGCGTGATGCTGGCCGATTCGCCCTACAGGCATGAAATTGAAGCGGACGTCGAACCTTTCCGCTCCATCCTGCTGGGCCTCTTCTTCCTGGCTGTCGGAATGGTGCTCGATCTTCAGGCCGTAGCCGCCAATCCCTTCTTCGTCATCGACATGGCGATGACGCTGGTTATCACCAAGACGCTGCTGATCACTGGCCTTGCCCGCCTGTTCGGCATGGAGTGGAGCCCCGCCATCGGCGCTGGCCTGCTGCTTTCCCAGGGCGGCGAGTTCGGCTTCGTCCTGTTCGCGCAGGCCCAGAATGCATTGTTGATCGCGCCGCAGGGAGCGAGCCTGTTCAGCGCGATCGTGACAGTTTCCATGGCGACCACGCCCTTTCTCATGCTGTTCGCCCGCAGGCTGGAATTTGCCCGGCCCAAGGATGTTTCAGGCCTGGCGGGGCCGGAGGAAGCAAAGCGCGGGACCGCGATCATCGTTGGCTTCGGCCGCTTTGGGCAGACCGTTGCGCAGATGCTGATGGGCCATGGCTTCAGCGTGGTTCTGATCGACAAGAAGCCTTCGCAGATCGAGGTTTCCAGCCGCTTCGACATGAAGGTCTATTATGGAGACGGCACGCGCATGGACCTGTTGCGCAGGGCTGGCGCGGAAGATGCGCGGTTGATTGCCTTCTGCATCGACGATCCGTCACTCGACAAGCGGACGCTCGAACCCATTGCCGAGGCTTTTCCGCAAGCCGCGTTGCTAGTGCGCGCCTTCGACCGGCGACAGTTGCTCGAATTGCGCAAGATGGACCTGGCGGGCGTCGTGCGAGAGGTGTTCGAATCGGCCATCTGCATGGGTGTGCAGGCGATGGAGGCGCTGGGTGTCCCGCAGGGCGAGATTGAGGAGGTCGAGCGCCAATATCGCCAGAATGACGAGCAAAGGCTGACGGTGCAGACCGAACAGGGCAGTCTGCTCGCGGCCAAGGAGCTGATGTTCCGGCCTGGACGGCGGATGCGGCTGCTGACGCGTGGGGAAGGAGAGGAAAGGGCATGATCGGTATATTGGCGGCCTTGTCAGCGGCGCTCGCGATCGGCGCGGGCGCATTCGGCGCGCATGGCGCTTCCAGCCAGCAAGCGGCGGAATGGCTGCGCACGGGCGGGCTGTATCAATTGATCCACGCCGTCGCTGCGATCAGCATCATGAACATGGCGCGGGGACCCGCCATCATGCTGCTGACCGGCGCGGCCATCTTCGCTCTGACGCTTTATATCATGGCGATGGGCGGGCCGCGCTGGCTTGGCGCGGTCACGCCGATTGGCGGAACGCTGATGATAGCAGGCTGGATCTGGACGGCATGGATCTATTGGCGAGCCTGACAGGCCATGCTTGCCCCCGGACGCCCCCACGCCTAGATTAGGACCATGGCCGAGCATCACCACCACCATCATGAGCCGACCGGAGCAAGCCTGGCCGATGCGGCCCGCGTGACGCTGGAAGCGCGCAACGAACAGTGGACGCCGATGCGCGCCGCCATATTCGATGCGCTGGCGGCGGAAGAAAAGCCCGCCTCCGCCTATGATATCGCCGACAATGTTTCCAAGGCGCGGGGCAAGCGCGTCGCGCCCAACAGCGTGTACCGCATCCTGGACCTGTTCGTGGCGAACAATATCGCCATGCGCGTCGAAAGCGCCAATGCCTATATCGCCAACGCCCACCCCGGCTGCCATCATGACTGCATCTTCCTCGTTTGCCGCAGCTGCAAGGAAGCCACCCATGTCGACGACGACAAGGTGACAAGGGACGTGCGGCTGGTGGCGGAACATGAAGGCTTCCTCCCGGAACGCCCCGTGATCGAGATACTGGGCACCTGCGCCAAATGCGCTGCCTGAACGGACCGTTGCGCCGGCACCGTTAAGAGCCTAGCGCGCTTGGAGTATATGTCTTTCATGAATGATCGCCCCGCCACGCCGCTTCTGGACCAGGTGAACTGGCCCGCTGAACTGCGCGAGTTGAAACCAGAGCAGTTGCATCAGCTGGCGGATGAATTGCGGCAGGAAGTAATCTCCGCCGTTGGGGTGACTGGCGGCCATCTGGGATCGGGCCTGGGCGTCGTGGAGCTGACGACGGCCATTCATTACGTGTTCGACACCCCCAATGACAAGCTGGTCTGGGACGTGGGCCATCAATGCTATCCCCACAAAGTGCTGACCGGCCGCCGCGACCGCATCCGCACACTGCGGCAGGGAGGCGGCCTTTCAGGCTTCACGAAGCGCGCGGAAAGCGAATATGATCCGTTCGGCGCGGCGCACAGTTCCACCTCCATCAGCGCGGCGCTGGGCTTTGCGATCGCCAGCAAGCTCGCAGGGAAGCCGGGCAAGGGCATAGCGGTGATCGGCGACGGCGCCATGTCGGCGGGCATGGCCTATGAAGCGATGAACAATGCGCGCGACGCCGGAAATCGCCTGGTCGTGATCCTGAACGACAATGATATGTCGATTGCCCCGCCGGTCGGCGGCCTCTCCGCCTATCTTGCGCGGCTTGTTTCCAGCCGGGAGTTTCTGGGGCTCCGCGGTCTTGCCAAGCGGTTGGCCCGGCACTTGCCCCGTCCGCTTCACAATGCGGCGCGCAAGACGGATGAATATGCGCGCGGCATGGCGATGGGCGGCACGCTGTTCGAGGAACTGGGCTTCTACTATGTGGGCCCGATCGACGGCCATAATCTCGACCAGTTGATCCCCGTTCTGGAAAATGTCCGCGACGCCGCCGAAGGTCCTTGCCTCGTCCATGTCGTGACCCAGAAGGGCAAGGGCTATGCCCCGGCGGAAGCGGCAGCGGACAAATATCACGGCGTCCAGAAATTCGATGTGATCACCGGAACACAGGCCAAAGCGCCCCCTGGTCCGCCCAGCTATACTAGCGTGTTCGCCAAGGCGCTGGTCGCCGAGGCGGAGCGCGATCCAACCATTTGCGCCATCACCGCCGCCATGCCGTCAGGCACTGGCCTGGACAAGTTCGAGCAAGCCTTCCCCGACCGCTTTTTCGACGTCGGCATTGCGGAACAACACGCGGTGACCTTCGCCGCTGGGCTATCGGCGCAGGGCATGCGCCCCTTCTGCGCGATTTATTCGACTTTCCTGCAACGCGCCTATGATCAGGTCGTGCATGATGTCGCCATCCAGAACCTGCCGGTGCGCTTTGCGATTGATCGGGCCGGGCTGGTCGGCGCGGACGGCTCGACTCATGCGGGTAGTTTCGACATCACCTATCTCGCCACCCTGCCCAACATGGTCGTGATGGCGGCAGCGGACGAGGCGGAACTGATCCACATGGTCCACACATGCGCGTTGCACGACAGCGGTCCGATCGCGCTGCGCTACCCGCGCGGAAATGGCGTCGGCCTGCCCCTGCCGGAAACGCCCCAGCGGCTGGAGATCGGCAAGGGCCGGATCGTGCGCGAAGGGCGTCAGGTCGCGATCCTGTCGCTGGGCACGCGTCTGGAGGAAGCCATGAAGGCCGCCGAAGCGCTGGAGGCAAAAGGGCTTTCCACGACGGTCGCAGATCTTCGCTTCGTCAAGCCGCTGGATGAAGCGCTCATCCGCCGCCTGCTGACCACCCATGAGGTTGCCGTCACGATCGAGGAAGGCGCGATCGGCGGTTTGGGCGCGCATGTGCTCACCCTGGCAAGCGACCTTGGCCTCATCGACAATGGGCTGAAGCTGCGCACCATGCGCCTGCCCGATATCTTCCAGGATCAGGACAAGCCGGAAAAGCAATATGCGGATGCACGCCTGGATTCAACCGCGATCGTCGAAACGGTTCTGACGGCCCTGCGTCACAACAGCGCTGCAATCGGAGGCGAAGCGCGCGCCTGATTTGCTGTCTCAGTGGCTGTATCGCCGATGCGCGACTTCACGAAAGCGACCCTCTCTTCGACCGATCCCAGGGGAAGCGGCAGGAGATCATAGCCGAGAGAGCGATAGACCTCACGCATGACAGCGCAGGTCGCGGCAGCTTCGCCGGGTGATTGATGGCGTTCCTGATCCTGCCGGTAAATAGCGGGCCAATGAGGCGCGAGGAAGACCAGCCGGTCATAGCGGCATAGATCGGCAGCGCGGCGCAGATGATCAGGGACCGATATGCCGCAGAGCGTGAGATAGCCGATCACGTCTGGAATGCCGCGATCGAACATGATGGAGCCCTGTCGATCCTGTGCTTCCCTGTACGAACGCAGGTCCCATGCCAGCATCATTTCGGCGAACGCCTTCTGATTGCGCCAGGGCAGAGCGGGACCATCGATCGCCATTTGGTCCTGAATGATAGCGCGTCCAGCCTCCGGCATATGGCCGATGCCGTGACCGGCAAGGGCCCGGATCAAACTGCTTTTACCTGAACCGGGTCCCCCCGTGATCACATGGAATTTGCCGGACATGGCTTTCCTGCTCCTTATTGCATTTCAACTGTTGAAGGGACAATATGCAACCTGGAGATTGCATATATGCCTGACTCAATCATCAAGACAATCGAGATCGCTGCCCCGGTCGAAAAGATATGGGACGCGCTGATCGACCATCGAAAATTCGGTAGCTGGTTCCAGGTCGCACTCGACCAGCCCTTCAAGGTGGGCGAAGCCTCTACCGGACACATGACCTATCCCGGTTATGAGGACTATCGCTGGGAAGCGCGGATTGTGGCGATCGAACCTATGCGGCGCTTTGTCTTTGAATGGCCTGCGACGGGTGGCGACAAGGCGTTGATGGATAGCGGTGTCGCCATTGCCGAATGGACGCTGGTTGAATTTCTGCTGGAGCCCCATGGGAATGGAACGCGGCTGACGGTAACGGAAAGCGGTTTCGACAAGGTGCCGGAGGCGCGGCGGGGTAATGTCATGCGCGATAATGAGGGCGGATGGGCCGAGCAGGTGCGCAATATTCGCGACTATGCAGAGCAGTGATTCGCCTGCCCGTCTGTTTGCTGCCCTGGGTGATCCGACGCGGCTGGGATTGATCGCGCGGCTGGCGGATGGAAAGGCGCGGTCCATTGCGCAGATGGGCGAGCCTTTGCCGATCAGCCGTCAGGCGCTTGCCAAGCATCTGGACGTTCTGCTGGGTGCGGGGCTGGTTCGCCGGACGCGGGTTGGGCGGGAGGCGCGCTTTGTCATGGAGCCTGAGGCGATCCACGCGGCGCGCGACTGGCTGGATGCCGTCAGCGCGCAATGGGATGGTACGCTGGGCCGCCTCAAGGCCTTTGTGGAAGAAGGCGGCTAAGTCCCTGACGCAGCGCGCCAGGGACCGCTTCTAAATCAAGGTTGGGTGGTTGCGCGCGCATCCTGGCCGTCGCCTTCGGGCGCGGCGATGATGTCGCGGGTGGTTGCGCCCTTGTCCACGACTTCGGTGGCCGGATCGCCCACCGAGGAGCGGATGCCAGCGGCGGCATTGGCCCGTCCCGCCTCATTAAGAGCGGCAGCTTCGGTCGCGCTGCGCGGCGCGGGGCCGCCGAACATGGCCTCCATAGCGGCGCGGCTGGAATCCACGGCCGCAGCCGATGGCGTGCCGGGCGCGGGCGGGACGAGTGCGTAATCGGGGGGGATCACCAGCGGAGCCTGACGCGAAACCGCGAATTCATCCGGGCGATCGCGGTTGAAGAGACCGGAAGAGCCGCAGGCGGACAAGGTGGAAACCAGGCCGGCAGCAAGGATCAGTTTACGCATCAGTTCAGTGACTCCGTCTTTGCGCCCTTCTCGCGCAGCAGCAGCGCCCGCGCAAGCAGGATCAGCACGCCGATGGTGATGGCGGCGTCCGCCAGGTTGAAGATGAGGAACGGCCGCCATTCGCCGAAATGCAGATCGGCATAATCGACCACATAGCCCAGCCGCACGCGGTCGACGATGTTGCCGATCGCGCCGCCCAGCACCAGCCCCAGCGCCGCGACATCCTGCCGCGCCTTTTCCCGCCACATCCACACGCCGACGAAGGTGGCGATGAGCATGGTCATGCCCACCAGAATCCAGCGCATCATGTCCGTGTCGGCGTGGAAGAAGCCCATCGACACGCCGCGATTTTCCAGCCAGCGCAGGCGGAATATCGGCAGGATCTCAATTCCTTCGTCCATCCGGCTCTTGAGCGCGAGCGGATAGGTGACGGTGTATTTGATGAGTTGGTCGAGTGCGAGCGTGACGATCGCGACGGTCAGCCCCAGCGGACGGTGATTGACGGCCGCCATCAGCGGTCCACCCGCCAGGAGTTGGGTGACATAGGTGACACGAGAGAACCCCAAAAAAGCGCCATTTTTTTCCTATTTCACTTCCTACAGGCAACAGGGCGCAGCCTATAGCCGATGCAGGCGCCTGTAGGACAGGAAAGTTTTTCGTCTGCGGCGTTCGCCAGCCTGAGCCTTTGGACCGGGCTCCTGCCTTCGCAGGAGCACAGTATCCAATCTAGCTGCCCAGCACCTCGTCGCAGCGGTTGCAGAGGGTGCCGTCTTCCTCGACTTCGGGCAGCAGGCGCCAGCAGCGGCCGCATTTGTGCCAGTCGCTGGGCTTGACGATGATGCCGTCCCCCTGCCCCATTTCGACGCGGGCGACGATCGCGATCTCGGCGAAATCGACGTCGCCGACCGGGACGAGCTGGCCCATGGTCACGTCCGCTTCGAGGCTGGAGCGGACGATCTTTTCACGGCGGAGGGGTTCGATCGCTTCATTGACCTGATCGCGCTGGTTGCGGATTTCGGCCCATTTGTCGTCCAGTCCATCATCCAGCCAGGCGGCATCGATTTCCGGCCATTCCAGAAAATGCACGCTTTCCTGAGGGTCTGGATAACGGCTTTGCCATACTTCCTCGGCAGTGAAGGGGATGATCGGCGCGGCGTAGCGGACGAGCGCGTGGAAAAGCCTGTCCAGCACGGTGCGATAGGCGCGGCGCTTGGGATCAGACTTCGCATCGCAATAGAGGCAATCCTTGCGGATATCGAAGAAGAAGGCCGACAGGTCGCTATTGGCGAAATCGAACAGCGCGCGGGTATAGCGGCTGAACTCAAGCCAATTTTCGCTGCCCGCCTTTTTATCGACCACGGCCTTGAGGTCCGCATCCAGCCTGGCGAGCCGGTGGAGCATGTAGCGCTCCAGTTCCGGCATCTCCTCAACCGGCAGCTTCTCTTCATCAGAAAAGTCGGAAAGAGCGCCAAGCAAGTAGCGGAAAGTGTTGCGAAGTTTGCGGTAAGCGTCGGAGGAACCGGCAAGCACTTCCTTGCCGATGCGGACGTCATCGAAATAGTCGGTGCTGGCGACCCAGACGCGCAGGATGTCGGACCCGCTTTCAGCGATCACCTTGAGCGGATCGACCACATTGCCAAGGCTTTTCGACATTTTGCGGCCCTGCCCGTCGAGCGCGAAACCGTGGGTGAGCACCGCGTCATAGGGCGCGCGGCCGCGCGTGCCGCTGGATTCGAGCAGAGAGGACTGGAACCAGCCGCGATGCTGGTCGGACCCTTCGAGATAGAGGTCGGCGCGCACGCCCTCACCATAGCGGCCTTCGACCACGAAACTGTGGGTGGAGCCGCTGTCGAACCAGACGTCGAGAATGTCGTTCACGACTTCATAGTCGGCGAGGTCGTAATCGGGGCCGAGCAGCGCCTGATGGTCAGCGCCGAACCATGCGTCAGCGCCGCCCTGCTGGAAGGCTTCGACGATGCGTTGATTGACTGCCTTATCAACGAGATATTCGCCGCTCTTGCGATGGACATAGAGGGCGATGGGGACGCCCCAGGCGCGCTGGCGGGAGATCACCCAGTCGGGGCGGCCTTCCACCATCGAGCGGATGCGGTTGATCGAGCGTTCGGGGACCCAGCGGGTATTCTCGATCGCGTCGAGGGCGGTGCCGCGCAGGGTCGCGCCATTGCCCTGACGCGCGAGGATGGCTTCTTCCTCGGCGCAGCGGGGCATGATGCCGTCGCTGATCGGGCGATCCATGGGGATGAACCATTGGGGCGTGCAGCGGAAGATGATCTTCGCCTTTGAGCGCCAGCTATGGGGATAGCTGTGCCTGAAATCGTCGGATGCGGCGAGCAGGCCGCCTGCCAGCGCCAAGTCGGTGCAGATCGGGCCGTCCTTGCTGACGAACTTCGGGTTGATGACGCTGCCCTGACCGCCAAGCCAGGCCCAGTCCTCGCGGTACTTGCCATCATTTTCGACGGCGAAGACCGGGTTGATGCCGTTCGCCTTACAGAGCGTGAAGTCGTCCTCGCCATGGTCGGGGGCCATGTGGACGAGGCCGGTGCCTGCGTCGGTGGTGACGAAATCGCCCGCGAGGAACGGGCGCGGCTTGGCGAAGAAGCCGCCGAGGGCGTGCATCGGGTGGCGGGCGACGGCTCCGGCAAGTTGGGAGCCTTTGACCTGACCAAGCACCTTCAAATGGGCATTGAGCGAAACTTCAGGCTGTGTGCTCTTATCGCGCAAATCGTTGTTCATTCGGGCGCGAAGCTTAGCGACGAGTTCGTTCGCCACTAGCAGGCGCTTGAAGTTCAGAGTTTGCATCAGCGGGTTACGCTGCTGCTCGAGCGAGAGATTACCATCGCCAGCATCAGATACGCCGAGGCTCACTTCAACAATCGAATACTCAACTTCCGGCCCATAAGCCAAAGCCTGATTGACCGGGATCGTCCAGGGCGTCGTCGTCCAGATCACCGCATAAGCGCCGGCCAGTTCCGGCGCGTTCGGGGCTTCGACAATCTCGAACGCCACGTCGATCTGGGTCGAGACGATATCCTCATATTCGACTTCCGCCTCGGCCAGCGCGGTCTTTTCGACCGGGGACCACATGACGGGCTTGGCGCCGCGATAGAGCTGGCCGCTTTCCGCGAATTTCAGAAGTTCAGAGACGATGGTAGCTTCGGCGTCGAACTTCATGGTGAGATAGGGATCGTCCCAGTCGCCCATGACGCCAAGGCGCTTGAACTGCTCCTTCTGCACGCCCACCCATTTGTCCGCATAGGCGCGGCACTGGGCGCGGAATTCCTTCGCCGGAACCTCGTCCTTATTCTGCTTCTTCTTGCGATATTCCTCCTCGATCTTCCATTCGATCGGGAGGCCGTGGCAGTCCCAGCCGGGGACATAGGGCGCGTCCTTGCCCAGCAGCGACTGGCTGCGGACGATGATGTCCTTCAAGACCTTGTTCATCGCGTGGCCCATATGGATGTCGCCATTGGCGTAGGGCGGGCCATCGTGGAGGATGAAGCGTTCGCGGCCCTTCCGCCGCTCGCGCAGCTTGCCGTACAGGTCCATTTCCTCCCAGCGCGCCAGAATGGCCGGTTCCTTCTGCGCCAGACCGGCCTTCATCGGAAAGCCGGTGACGGGGAGGAATACGGTGCTTTTATAGTCTGGCTGGTCGGTCATCTTCGGTCCGGCGCTGAAAGGACCGTTCGTGCTGAGTAGGGACTGAGCTTGGCGAAGACCCGTATCGAAGCATCCGCGCCACGCCTGATCCTTCGATACGCCATTTCGGCAAGCTCAATGGCAACTCAGGACGAACGGAGTGATATATGGAGTGTGCGCCCTACGCGACGTGCGGCGTTCCCGCAAGGATTTGCCGTGCGGCGTCGCAGTCCTTCGCGATCTGGGCGGTGAGCGCGTCAAGCCCGTCATATTTCGCTTCGGGGCGGAGGAAGTGGATCAGCTGCACCTCTATGCACTGATCGTAGAGGCTTTCGCTGAAATCGAAGAAATGCGGCTCCAGCAATTCCTTGGGCGGATCGAAGCTGGGGCGGATGCCGAGATTGGCGGCGCCGTCCAGCACGCGGCCGTCCGGCAGCAGCCCGCGCACCGCATAGATGCCGTAGGCGGGGCGCAGATAATGGCCAAGGTCGATATTGGCCGTGGGAAAGCCGATGGTGCGGCCCAGCTTGTCGCCATGCTGAACCGTGCCCTGAATGGCGAAGGGGCGTGTGAGGAGCCGGGTCGCGGTGGCGCAATCGCCTGAGCGCAGCGCCGCGCGGATGCGGCTGGACGACACCACCTCGCCCGCTTCGTTGGTGACGGCGGGGACGGCTTCGGCGCTGATGCCGATTGCCGCGCCGGATCGCGCCAGAAGGTCCACGGTGCCGCTGCGCCCTCTGCCGAAGGTAAAGTCCTCTCCGGTAACGACGCCCGCCACGCCCATATCCTCTGCCAGCAGGCGAATGAATTCGCCCGGTTCGAGCGAAGCCAATTGATGGGTGAAGCCGAACACCAGCATGGCGTCCGCCCCGGCGCGGGCGAACAGCGCCGCCCGCTGATCAAGGCTGGTGAGGCGGAAAAAGGGCGCGTCGGGATGGAACAGGCGCATGGGATGCGGGTCGAAGGTGGCGACGATGACCGGCCGCCCCTCCGCCCGCGCACGAGCGGCCGCGCGGCCCACGACCGCCTGATGGCCGAGGTGAAACCCATCAAAATTGCCCAGCGCCATGATGCTCCCGCGCAGATGGGCGGGGATCGGGGCGCCGCTCTCCAGCCGCTCCATCGTGCCAGCCTATAGGCAGCAGCCCAGCCGCTGGCAATGCGGCATCACGGGGCGGTCCGGCGGTGGAAGGTGACGAAGCTGTGGGCGGGCGCATCCCCCTGCGCCGGGTGATCGGCGCGGGCGGTTTCCTGCCATGCCGTGGGATCGGGATAGGGGATCGCGGCGTCGCCCTGCGCATCGATATGCACTTCGGTCAGTTCGATCCGGGTCGCGAGCGGCAGGAACAGCTGGTAGATTTCCGCGCCGCCGATGACCATTACCGGCGATGCGGCGGCGATGCGGATGGCGCTGGCGGCGTCATGGGCGATTTCAGCGCCCTCCCCCCTCCCCTGCGCATCGCGGGTCAGCACGATATGGCGGCGGCCGGGCAGCAGGCCGGGCAGGCTGTCGAACGTCTTGCGCCCCATGACCATGGGATGGCCGAGCGTCAGCGCCTTGAAATGCCTGAGGTCTGCGGGCAGGCGCCAGGGCAGGCCGCCATCCTTGCCGATCACGCCATTGTCGGCGCGGGCGAGGACGAGGACGATGTCCGGCCCGGCGCTCATAGCGTCAGGCGGGTCACATGGCCCATCTTGCGGCCCGCGCGGGCTTCATGCTTGCCATAGAGGTGCAGGTGGCTGGCGGGATCGGACAGGATCGCCTGCCACTCATTCGCCTGGGCGCCGATGAGGTTGCGCATTTCGACGCGCCGGGCGGCGAGGCCGGTTTCGCCCAGGGGCAGGCCGCAGATTGCGCGGACGTGATTTTCGAACTGGCTGGTGACCGCGCCCTCGATGGTCCAGTGGCCGCTATTGTGGACGCGCGGGGCCATTTCGTTGAAGACGGGACCGTCGGCGCTGGCGAAGAATTCCAGGGTGAGGACGCCGATATAGTCGAGCGCGTCGGCGACCTGGGCAGCGAGCGCGCGGGCGGCCTCGACCTGCGCTTCGATCCGGGGACCGGCGGGCACGGTGGAGGTGGCGAGGATGCCGTCGACATGGACGTTGGCCGCGGAGTCCCAGAAGCGTATTTCGCCATTCGCTCCGCGCGCGAGGACGACGGAAAATTCCTCGTCAAAGGTCACGAAGCCTTCGAGGATGGCGCTCTGGCGGCCGATCGCGTTCCATGCGCCCACCGCATCGCCGGGATCGTTGAGGCGGGCCTGGCCCTTGCCGTCATAGCCCATGCGGTTGGTCTTGAGGATGGCGCGGCTGCCGATGAGGGCGATGGCCTGCTCCAGGTCGTCGAGGCTCTCTACCGGGGCGAAAGGCGCGGTGAGGCCGCCCAGATCCTGGACGAAGCGCTTTTCGGCGAGGCGGTCCTGCGCGATGCGCAGGGCGTGCGCGCCGGGGCGGACGAGGCCATGGCTGGAAAGGACGTCGACGGCGGCGGGATCGATATTCTCGAACTCGTAGGTGACGACATCGACGCTGTCGGCGAAGGCGGCGAGCGCGGCCGCGTCCTCATAGGCGCCGCGGGTCCAGCGGGGCGACACGTCGGCGGCGGGGCCGCTTTCCTCCGGCGCGTAGATATGGGTGCGATAGCCAAGCTGCGCGGCGGCGATGGCGATCATCCGGCCAAGCTGGCCGCCGCCGAGGATGCCGATGGTGGAGCCGGGCGGGACGATCGTCATCTTATTCGGGAGTCTCCGCGACATCGCTCGTCTGCTTTTCGCGCCAGGCGTCGAGGCGCTGGGCGAGAGCTTCGTCGGTGGTGGCGAGGATGGCGGCGGCGAGCAGCGCGGCGTTGATCGCGCCGGGCTTGCCGATCGCCAGCGTGCCTACGGGAATGCCGCCGGGCATCTGGACGATGGAGAGGAGCGAATCCATGCCCTTGAGCGCCTTGGATTCGACCGGCACCCCCAGCACCGGCAGGCGGGTCATGGACGCGGCCATGCCGGGCAGATGGGCAGCGCCCCCCGCCCCGGCGATGATCACCTTGAGCCCCCGCCCCGCCGCGCCGGTCGCGTAATCATAGAGGCGCTCGGGCGTGCGGTGCGCGGACACGACCTTGCATTCATGGGCGACGCCGAGCGCTTCCAGGGTTTCGGACGCGTGGCGCATCGTGTCCCAATCGGACCGCGAACCCATGATGATGCCGACGGCGGCGGCGCTTTCTCCGGTCATGCGCGCTTGTTTCCCCTGATGGCGCGGAAAGCAAAGCCCCTTAGCGCCGCGGGTGCCGGGGGGCAATGCGGGATGTGGTTAAATCATGCCCTGCGTTCGTTTCGAGCCTGCCGGAAAACGGGATGTGAGGCTCCTTGTTTCCCCGCCACGCCCGAAACGAACGGAGGTTGCAGGCGCGATTAGCGTTCCGACAAGTAATAGCGGTCCTTTGCCGTCAGGTCGTCGGCCAGGTCGTAGACGATCGGCTGGCCGGTCGGGATTTCCAGTTCGGTGATCTCGTCATCGGGAATGTTCGACAGATGCTTGACCAGCGCGCGCAGCGAGTTGCCGTGGGCGGAGATGAGGACGCGCTTGCCCGCCTTCAATTCCGGCGCGATGCGGCTTTCCCAATAGGGCAGCACGCGCGCGATCGTGTCCTTGAGGGATTCGGTCGCCGGGATGGCGATGCCCGCATAGCGGCGGTCCTTCGACAGGTCGAACTCGCTGCCAGCCTCCAGCGGCGGGGGCGGCACGTCGAAGCTGCGGCGCCAGATCTTGACCTGCGCGTCGCCATGCCTGGCCGCCGTTTCCGCCTTGTTGAGGCCGGTCAGCCCGCCATAATGACGTTCGTTGAGCCGCCAGTCCTTTTCCACCGGCAGCCACAGGCGGCCCATTTCCTCCAGCGCCAGGTTCAGCGTCTTGATCGCGCGGGTCTGGAGCGAGGTGAAGCACTGGTCGAAGTCCAGCCCCTTTTCCGCCATCAACCGCCCGGCGGCGCGCGCTTCCTCCGCCCCCTTTTCCGTCACATCCACGTCCCACCAGCCGGTGAAGCGGTTTTCCAGGTTCCAGGCCGACTGGCCATGACGGATGAGGACGAGAGTGGGCATGGGGCGCGTCTCCTGCACTAGAGCGACAATTTACGCCCTCCCATAGCGGGTGAAATCATGGGCGCAAGCTTGCGAAGGCCACCCCTGCCCCCACATTGCAGTCGGCCCGCCGATACGATAGCGCGGATGGCCTGTGGGCGGATCGAGGAACAGGGAGACGGCGAGTTGGCATTCGTAAAGGCCGCGTGGCGCATATTGGTCGCGATCAAGGACGGGTTGGTCCTGCTGTTCCTGCTCCTGTTCTTCGGCCTGCTCTATGCCGCCCTGTCATGGTCGCCCAAGCCCGCGCGCGCGGTCAGCAGCGGCGCGTTGCTGTTGAAGCTGGACGGAACGATCGTGGAGCAGCCCGCTGAGGTCGATCCGTTCGCCCTGCTGTCCGGATCAGGATCGCAGATGCGGGAATATCGCCTGTCCGACATCATCACCGCGCTTGATGCGGCGAAGGACGATGCCAAGGTGAAGGCCGTGGTGCTGAACCTGGACGGCTTCATGGGCGGCGGTCAGGTGGCGCTGGCGCGGGTGGGCAAGGCGCTGGACGCGGTGCGCGCGGCGAAGAAGCCGGTGTTCGCCTATGCCACCATCTATAGCGACGACAGCTACCAACTGGCGGCCCATGCCAGCGAAAGCTGGGTCGATCCGCTGGGCGGCGTCGCAATCATGGGCCGGGGCGGATCGGGCCTTTATTATAAGGGGTTGATCGACAAGCTGGGCGTCAACACGCATGTCTACCGCGTCGGCACCTACAAGAGCTTTGTCGAGCCGTTCATCCGTTCCGACCAGTCGCCCGAAGCGCGCCAGGCGAACCAGGCGCTGGCCGATGCGCTGTGGCAGCAGTGGCAGGAGGATATTTCGAAAGCGCGGCCCCGTGCCAAGCTGGCCGCCTATGCCAGCAATCCGGTGGATGCGGCGACGGCGGCGGGCGGGAATCTGGCCAAGGCAGCGCAGGCGGCGGGCCTGATCGACCGGCTCGGCGATGAAGCGGCGTTCGGCGAGCGGGTGGCGCAGGTGGCGGGCGAACCGTCAGACGAACGCGCGGGCGACTTCGCGGCCATCGACCTCAGAAGCTATGCGAAGGCGCATCAGCCCGCCAATAATGGCCAGATCGGCCTGTTAACCGTCGCCGGGGACATTGTGGACGGCGAACGCGGTCCGGGAAGCGCGGCGGGCGATACGATTTCGGCCCTGCTCTACAAGGCGCTGGCCGAAAAGGATCTGAAGGCCCTAGTTGTGCGCGTCGATTCGCCGGGCGGATCGGTGATGGCCTCCGAAAAAATCCGCAGCGCCATCATGGAAGCCAGGCAGCAGGGCCTGCCCGTCGTCGTTTCCATGGGCAATGTGGCGGCGAGCGGCGGCTATTGGATATCGACGCCCGCCAACATGATCTTTGCCGAGCCGGACACGATCACCGGATCGATCGGCGTGTTCGGCATCCTGCCCAGCTTTGAAGGCACGCTGGCGAAGATGGGCATCACCACGGACGGCGTGCGCACGACGCCGCTGTCGGGGCAACCCGATCTGGCGGGCGGAACGACGCCGGAATTCGACCGCATCATGCAGATGGGGGTCGAGGATATCTACCGCCGCTTCGTCGGGCTGGTGGCCAAGGCGCGGAACAAGTCGCCGCAGCAGATCGACGCGATCGCGCAAGGCCGGGTATGGGATGGCGGCACGGCGCGCCAGATTGGGCTGGTCGACCGCTTCGGCGGGCTGGACGAGGCGATTGCCGAGGCGGCGAGACTGGCGAAGATCGATCCCAAGGCGGCGCGCACCTACCGCATCGAAAAGGAGCCGGACAAGTTCGTCGAGTTCCTGCAATCCATGACCGAGCGGGACGAGGATGCCGACGCTCCGCGCGACATGCTGAGCCGTCAGGCGATGATCCAGCGCCGCTGGGCGATGCAGGCCATCGCCGATGTGCGCGCGCTGGTCAGCGGGGCTGGCGTGCGGGCCGACTGTCTGGAATGCCGGAGCTTTGGCGCGCCGCGTGGCATGGCGGATGAGCGGGGATTGATGGGGCTGCTGACGGCCTTGTGGCGGGGATGAGGGTTGGGGAGACGCTTTCCGGCGTGTCCGTTCGCGTTTGTCTGTGGGTTCGGCCATCTTGGAGAGAAGGGGTGGGCTTCGCCACGCTCAGCCCGGACGGTTCCTGTTCAGGTTCAGCTTTTTTGAGTTAGCCCAGCCCTGTTCCTGCGGGGCACTCGGTAGGCTTTAAACCCTGACCAATAGGCTCGCCCCCCAAGCGTTCGGGCTGAGCTTGTCGAAGCCCTTGTCTGAGCGGAGACGAAGACGCCTCACTGCGTTCGGCGGACCCTTCGACAGGCTCAGGGCGAACGGGGTGGGGTTGGACCGTTGGTGCCGAGTAGGTGCTGAACTGCGAAGCGCCGTGTCGAAGCGGCTACCAACTGCTGATCCTTCGATACGCCATTTCGGCAAGCTCAATGGCTACTCAGGATGAACGGATGCTGGTGATCTGTGACGCGCTTTGGGGCGAGTCTTATCCCTTGTACCCCGGCAATCCCAGGCCCCGCCGGATCGCGATCGCCCGCAGCAGGAAGCCGGTGAAGGCGGCGACCAGCCCCGCCACCGGCACATCCAGCCCGCACCAGCGCAGCAGCACGAACAGGCCGGACGCAACCGCCGCCGCCGTCACATAGAGTTCGGGCCGCAGCAGGATGGACGGCTCATGCGCCAGAAGGTCGCGGATGATGCCGCCGACGCAGCCCGTGACGACGCCCATCATCGCGGCGACGAGGGGCGGGATGCCGTAGTTCAGCGCCTTGGCCGCGCCGAACACGGCGAAGGCGGCGAGGCCCACGGCATCGAGCCAGTCCAGCGCACGGCCGCTCCACAAGCGGCGGGGCGTGAACCAGACCAGCAGCGCAGCGGCCATGCAGGTGACGGCGGGTATCGCATCATGCACCCAGAAGACGGGCGCTCCGATCAGCAGGTCGCGTACGGTCCCGCCGCCTACCCCGGTGATCAGCGCGAAGAAGGCGAAGGTCACCAACGTCAGCCGCAGGCGCGCCGCCGCCAGCGCGCCCGACGCCGCGAACACGAAGATACCGACGATGCCCAGCGCTTCGAGCACCGGTCCGATCTGGGGCGGCATCATGGGCGGCGGCGCGGACGGCGTGCGGCGATCGGTTACTTGGCCAGTTCAGCCTCGATCGCCGAAACCAGCGCCGGATCGTCCGGCGTGGTGCCGGGCGCGAAGCGGGCCGCGACGGTGCCATCCTTCGCGATCAGGAATTTTTCGAAATTCCACAGAACTTCCGGTTCTTCCGTCGGGGTCATTCCATAGCCTTTCAGCTTTTCGCGGAAGGCGTCGCTTTCCCCCTGCGCCTTGGGCTGCTGGCTGGTGAGGGCGGCATAGAGCGGGTGCTTTTCCGGGCCGGTCACCGTGATCTTTTCGAACATCGGGAAATCGACGCCGAAATTGGTGGTGCAGAAGGATTCGATTTCCTCATTGCTGCCCGGCTCCTGCCCCGCAAAATCATTGGCGGGGAAACCGGCGACGACCAGCCCCTTGTCCTTGTAGTTGCTGTAGAGCTTTTCCAGCCCTTCATATTGCGGAGTCAGGCCGCATTTGGAGGCGACGTTCACCGCCAGCACGACCTTGCCCGCATAGTCGTTGAGGCTGGCGTCGGCGCCCTTGATCGTTTTCAGGGGAATTTGCTGAATCTCGGTCATGATCGTCTCCTTGAGGGATTCTCTTGAATGGCGGCGGAGAGTGCCATCATATCGCCGCGCCGAAAAGCCTGCCCGCCGCCGCCGTCACGCCCATGGCGAGCGCGCCCCAGAACAGGACGCGGGCGACGGAGCGCAGCCGCCGCCCTCCCCCCAGCCGCGCCCCGGCATAACCGAGCACGGCAAGGCAGAGGAGCGAGGTCGCGATGACGGCCCCCACGGCAAGCCCCTGCGGGCTGACGGCGGACGCGATGACGGGCGCGATCGCGCCCGCGGCAAAGGTGGCGGCGGAGGTGAGCGCGGCCTGCACCGGGCGGGCGGTGCTGACCTCCGAAATGCCAAGCTCGTCCCGCGCATGCGCGCCGAGCGCATCGGTTTCCATCAACTGGCGCGCGACCTGCCCCGCCAGATCGGGGGTCAGGCCGCGTTCGACATAGATGTCGCGCAGTTCGCGCCATTCCTCATCGGGCTGATGAAGCAGCGCCTTCTTTTCCTTGGCAAGGTCGGCGCGTTCCGTGTCCGCCTGCGCGCTGACGGACACATATTCGCCCGCCGCCATGGACATCGCCCCCGCGAGCAGGGCGGCGATGCCGGTGAGCAATATGGTTTCCCGGCTTGCCCCTGATGCGGCAACGCCGGTCAGCAGGCTGGCGGTCGAGACGATGCCGTCATTCGCGCCCAGGATCGCGGCGCGCAGCCAGCCGACGCGGTTGACATAATGGACCGCATGATGCGGCTGTCCGGCCTCTGCTTCCGCCTGCGGCTGCGGCAGAATGGCTGTTGCTGCGTGGCTTTCGACCATGGACGTTCCCCTTTTTCAGCCGCTCATCCCCTCGGCCTTTTCGGCGAGTTCGAGCCAGCGTTCCTCCGCCTTGTCCTTCTCGCCGCGCGCCTGCTCGATCGCCTGGGTCAGGCTGGCGAAGCGCTTGGGGTCGCGGGCGTAGAGATTGGGGTCGGCCAGAGCCTGCTCGTCACGGGCGATCGCGGCCTCCAGCTCCTCGATCCGGGCGGGCAGCAGGTCCAGGTCGCGCTGGTCCTTGTAGCTGAGCTTGGCGGAAGCGGGCCTGGGCGGCGGGGGCGCGGCGGCGGCTTTCTTTTCCACCCTGGGGGCGTTGCGCGGCTGGCGCTTGGCGGTCCAGTCGGCATAGCCGCCGACGATCACGTCGACATGGCCCGACCCGTCCAGCCCCAGGGTGACGGTGACGGTGCGGTCCAGAAAGTCGCGGTCGTGGCTGACGATCAGCACGGTGCCGTCATAGTCGGCAATGACTTCCTGGAGCAGGTCGAGCGTTTCGAGGTCAAGGTCGTTGGTCGGCTCGTCCAGCACCAGCAGGTTGGATTCGCGCGCGAATTCGCGGGCAAAGAGCAGGCGCGAGCGTTCGCCGCCCGACAGGGTGCCGACCCGCGCCTCGGCAAGCGAGGGGTCGAACAGGAATTCCTTCAGATAGCCGTGGACATGCTTGCGCGATCCCCGCACGTCGATCCAGTCGCCGCCCTCCGCCAGCACGTCGCGGACGCGCTTGCCGGGCTGCATCAGGCTGCGCTGCTGGTCAATGAAGATCATATCGAGCGATTTGGCCTGACGGACGGCGCCGCTGTCGGGCTCCATCTGGCCGGTGAGGAGCTTGAGCAGCGTGGTCTTGCCAGCGCCATTGCCGCCGACGATGCCAATGCGGTCGCCGCGCTGGATGCGGAGAGAAAAGTCCTTGATGACCGTGCGGCCCGGCCCCTGCCCTCCGTCCGCTTCGGGCGAAGCCGGGAAGCCTCGCGCGTCCCGTGTCTCGACTTCGCTCGACACGAGCGGGTTTTTTGGCGGCGGCGGAAAGGATTTGGTGACATGCTCGGCGGTGATGACGCTTTTCGTCTTGCTGTCGTCGGCGGCGACGGCGATCTTGGCGACGCCCTGCGGCCCCACCATCGCGGCGCGCTGGGCGCGCATCTCGTGGAGCTTGGCCAGGCGGCCCTGGTTGCGCTTGCGTCGGGCGGTGACGCCGCGTTGCAGCCAGTGCGCCTCGATCTTGAGCTTGGCGTCCAGCTTTTCGGCGGCGCGCGCCTCCTCCGCATAGACGGCTTCCATCCATTCCTCGAAACCGCCGAAGCCGATTTCATTGCGGCGGATCGATCCGCGGTCCAGCCACAGCGTCTGCCGCGTCAGGCGGGTCAGGAAGGCGCGGTCGTGGCTGATGACGATGAACGCGCCGGAATAGCGGGCGAGCCAGCCTTCCAGCCAGTCGATCGCGTCGATGTCGAGATGGTTGGTCGGCTCGTCCAGCAACAGCAGATCAGGCTCGCTGGCGAGCGCGCGGGCGATGGCGGCGCGGCGGCGCTCGCCGCCCGAGGCCGTAGCGGCTTCGCGGTTGAGGTCGGTGCCAAGCTGGCTGGCGATCGCCTCCACCTCATGCGCGGGGGGCGCATAGTCGCCCGCCAGCGCGAAGTCGCGCAGGGTCGCAAAGCCGCTGACGTCCGGGTCCTGCTCCAGCATGATGACGCGCGCGCCGGGGCGGACGGAGCGCGTGCCCTCATCCGCTTCGATCTGGCCGGCGATCAGCTTTAGCAGCGTCGTCTTGCCAGCGCCGTTCCGGCCGATCAGCGCCAGCCGGTCGCGGTCGCCCACGAAGATGTCGAGATGCCGGAAAAGCCAGTGCGTGCCCTGGCTGACGCCAAGATTTTCGAAGGAGAGAATGGGAGCCGCCATGGCCGTGCAGCTAGGCGCTTGCGCGCGCCGGGGCAAGGGCCGCCAAGGAACCATAAGCTGTCTGGCGGCTTTCAGCGCATGTCAGCGTCCATTCATCGCACCCGTTACAATAGGGTCGCACCATCCTTTCAAGGAGATATGCTCATGAAGTCCGCCCTTGCCCTGATGACCCTTGCCGCATCGTCGCTGGCCCCGGCCGCGCTGGCGCAGACGAGCGTCACGGTCGCGGAAAAGGCGCCGATCGTAACGCTGAACGTCACCGAGACGGTGGAGGCGGTGCCCGATGAGGCAGTGGTAGGCACCGGCGTCCAGACCCGCGCGCCGACAGCCGTGCAGGCGATGCGCGACAATGCGGCGCAGATGGACAAGCTGATCGCGACGCTCGCCAAGGCGGGCATCGCCAAGAAGGACATCCAGACCAGCGGCATCAACCTCAACCCGCAATATGATTACAGCAACCGGGCCGGGCAGCCCACGACCCCGCGCTTCATCGGCTATGAGGCGTCCAACCAGTTGAGCGTCAAGCTGCACGACGTGAAGAAGGTGGGCAGCCTGCTGGACGCCATGGTGGCGGCCGGGGCCACCAATGTGAGCGGCCCTTCTTTCTCCATCAGCGACCCTACGCCCATGCTGGCGCAGGCGCGCGGCGCGGCGCTCCAGTCGGCGAAGGCGCAGGCGGAATATTATGCGCAGGCAGCGGGCTATCGCTCCGCCCGGCTGGTGTCGATCAGCGAGAGCAACAGCGGCGGCCGCCCGCCCATGCCGATGATGGCGCGGAGCTTCAAGGAAGACGCCGCCGCCGTGGCGACGCAGGCCGAACCCGGCCAGGTCGGATCGTCGGTGACGCTGACCGTGCAATATGCGCTGGAGCGCTAAGCCAGCGTCGCAGCGGTGTTGAGCGGCATATTCACCACCTGTTCAATGGCTCCCCGCTATGGCATGCCTCATGAAGATGACGCGACACAGGCTGATTGCGGGCCTTGGGGCCATTGCAGCGATGCTGGCGCTGAACCCGGCCGTCCAGGCCGGTCAGCGCGAGGAGCAGGACGCCGCGCGGCGCGCGATGCTGGACGGGCAGACCATGCCCTTTTCCCTCATCAAGCGCCGCGTCGACGCCGCGATGGGCGGCGCGACCTATCTGGGCGCGGAATTCAATCCTTCGTCGAACCGCTACCGCCTGAAATATGTGAAGGACGGCAAGGTGGTTTGGGTTGATGCGGACGGGCGCACAGGCGATATAACCGGCTGGGCGCGATAACGCGCCGCAGCCAAGAACAGGAAGAAACGGGGCCATATGCGTCTGCTGATCGTCGAAGATGAACCCAATCTGGGGCAACAGCTTCGCAATACCCTTGAAGGGGCCGGTTATGCGGTCGACCTGGCGAACGATGGCGAGGACGGGCATTTTCTGGGCTCCACCGAAAATTATGACGCCGTGGTGCTGGACCTGGGCCTGCCGACGATGGATGGCCTGACGGTGCTGGACCGATGGCGCAAGGATGGCCGCGGCTTTCCGGTGCTGGTGCTGACGGCGCGCGATAGCTGGTCGGATAAGGTGGCAGGGCTGGATGCGGGCGCGGACGACTATCTGGCCAAGCCGTTCCAGAGCGAGGAACTGATCGCCCGGCTGCGCGCGCTGATCCGCCGTGCGTCGGGCAATGCGTCGAGCGAGCTGACCGCCGGTGACGTGCGGCTGGACACGCGCAGCGGCAAGGTGACGCTGAAAGGCGAGCCGGTGAAGCTGACCGCGCAGGAATATAAGCTGCTGTCCTACCTGCTGCACCACAAGGGCAAGGTGGTGAGCCGCACCGAATTGATCGAGCATATCTACGATCAGGATTTCGACCGTGATTCCAACACGATCGAAGTGTTCGTGACGCGCATCCGCAAGAAGCTGGGCGCGGATGTCATCACCACGATCCGGGGCCTTGGCTACAGCCTGGACGAGCCGGGGCGGTAAGTTGCTTTCTCCGTTCGTGCTGAGTAGGGGCTGAGCGAAGCCGAAGACCCGTATCGAAGCATTCCGCACGAACCCTTCGATACGCCACTTCGGCTTCGCTCAGTGGCTACTCAGGGCGAACGGCCGTTGGTCAATTCTAGCATAGCAGATCAGCCCCCCGTCCGTTCGACCGGATCGCTGAGCCGCCGCATGATCGGCATAGCGGCGCTGTGGATCAGCCTGCTGCTGCTGGGCGGCGGGCTGGCGCTGGACCGGGTGCTGTCGGACGCCGTCACCCGCAATTTCGACGATGGCCTGAACTATGTGCTGACGGCGATGATCGCTTCGGCGGAAATCGGGCCGGACGGCGAAGTGCTGTTCAACCGCCCGCTGGCGGACCAGCGGTTCCTGGAGCCCAATAGCGGCCTTTACTACCAGATCAGCGCGAAGGGACATGAGGATTGGCGGTCCCGATCGCTGTGGGACCGGGCGTTGAAGGCCCCGGTGGAGCATCATGACCGCAATTTCCACGTCTATGACAGCAAGCAGTTTCCGGGCGAGGACCTGCGCATCATGGAGCGGACGATCATCCTGCCGGGATCGGACACGCGCTGGATGTTCATGGTCGCGGCCGCGCGCGCGGGGCTGGACGACCAGATCAGGACATTGCGGTCCACCCTGTTCGAAAGCTTCGCCCTGCTGGCGCTGGGCCTGATCGTCCTCACCACGCTCCAGACGCTCTACGGCCTGCGCCCGCTGCGCCGGGTGCGGCACGAGATCGTTCGAATGCGCGCGGGGGAGAAGAACCGCGTCACCGAACCCATGCCCAGCGAGGTCCTGCCCATGGTGGAGGAACTCAACGCCCTGCTCGCCCATAACGAAACGCAGGCGGAAGAGGCGCGCACCCATGCGGGCAACCTGGCCCACGCATTGAAGACGCCGCTGACCGTGATCATGAACGCGGCGACGGCGCAGGCGCCCGACCTTGGCGAAACCGTGATCCGGGAAGCGACGACGATGCGCCGTCAGGTGGACCACCACCTAGCCCGTGCGCGCGCCGTGGGCAGGCGCGGCGCGGCGCAAAGCCGGGCGGAGGTGTGGCCGAGCCTGCAAGCCGTGGAGCGCGCGGTGCAGCGGCTTTATCCTGACGTGCGCATCGACATGGATGGGGACAAGGCCGCAGAGGTGCGGGTCGAGCGGCAGGATCTGGACGAAATGCTGGGCAATCTGCTGGAAAATGCCGCCAAATATGGGGGCGGCAGCGTGTTCGCCACCGTGTTACGCAACGGGCCGATGATAGAGATTCTGGTCGAGGATGACGGCGCGGGGATCCCAGAGGCGGACCGGACGCGCATCTTCGACCGGGGCGTGCGGCTCGATTCGGGCAAGCCGGGAACTGGCCTCGGCCTCGCCATCGTCCGCGACGTCGCCGAAATCTATGGCGGATCGGTGGCGATGGAGGAAAGCGAGGATCTGGGCGGGCTGCTGGTGCGGCTGCGGCTGCCAGCGGGCTGATGCGCCGGACGCTCTACCTTGCCGCAGGATTTGCGGCGCTGGGGCTGGGCGCGGTGGGCGTGGTGCTGCCGCTGCTTCCCACCGTGCCGTTCATGATATTGGCCGCCTTCTGCTTCGCACGGTCAAGCCCTGCGCTGGAGGCGCGGCTGCTCAACCACCGGCATTTCGGCGTCCATATCCGGCGCTGGCGCGAACGTGGCGCGATCAGCAGGCGGGGCAAGCATGCGGCGCTTACGGCCTTTGCCATCAGTGCGGCGATCGGCCTGATCTTCTCGCCCTTCCCATGGTCGCTGATCCCGCTGGCGGCGGCGCTGATCGGCGGAAGCTGGATATGGACGCGGCCGGAGGCGGATGGGGAGGAGCGTTAGGCGTTCCTCCCCCAAGCCGGATCGCGCTCCCCCAATGGCGTACGGCTCAGTTCATCGCCAGGATCATGTTGCGCACCTGCGGGAAGACTTCCTTTTCCCACTTGCGGCCTGAAAAGACGCCATAATGGCCCGCGCCGATCTGAAGATGATGGCGTTTCAGATGGGGCCGCAGCCCGGTGCACAGCGCATGGGCGGCGGCGGTCTGGCCCACGGCGCAGACATCGTCCTTTTCGCCCTCGACCGTCAGCAGCGCCGTGGTGCGAATCGCGCCGGGGTTGACCGGGCGGTCCCTGTGCTTGAGTTCCCCCTTCGCCAGCAAGGCGCGCTGGAACACGCGGTCGACGGTTTCCAGGTAGAATTCGGCCGTCATGTCCAGCACGGCGAAATATTCCTGGTAGAAGGTCTTGATCTTCTCGGCCTCCGCCTCCTTGCCATCGGCCAGGAGTTGATAAAGCTCCCGATGCTGCGCGCCGTGCCGTTCCAGGTTCATCGACATGAAGGCGGACAGTTGCAGGAAACCGGGATAGACCCGCCGCCCCGCCCCGGCATAGCGCATCGGCACGGTGGTGATCAGGTGACGGTCGAACCATTCCATCGGCTTTTCATTGGAAAGTTCATTGACCACCGTCGGCGCGGCGCGTGGATCGATGGGGCCGCCCATCAGCGTCATCGACCGCGGAGTCGCCGCGTCGCCATCCTCCGCCATCAGCGCGACGGCGGCGAAGGCCGGAACGCAGGGCTGGCACACAGAGAAAAGATGCGCGCCCGGCCCCATTTCCTGCAAGAAGGTGATCACATAGTCGATATAGTCGTCAAAGCCGAAAGGACCGGCGGACAGCGGCACGTCGCGCGCATTCTTCCAGTCGGTGATGTAGACATCATGGTCGGGCAGCATGGTCCTGACCGTCGCCCGCAGCAGCGTCGCGAAATGGCCGGACATGGGCGCGACCAGCAGGACGCGGGGCTGTTCCGTATCCACATCATCCTTGGCGAAGTGCAGCAGATTGCCGAAGGGCAGGTCCAGCAGCACCTCTTCCCGCACCGCAACAACCGCATTGCCGCTGCGCACCTGATCTATGCCATAGGCGGGACGTTTGTGGGTGAGGCGCGCGCCCTGGAATATATCCATTAGCGCGAACATGCGGCGCGGCATCGGCCAGTCGCCCGCCGGACCCATGCCATCCCGCATGGACAAGGCGAGTCGCGCGCCGAACCGCGCGGGTGCGAGCATATCTTCCAATGCCTGATAGCCTGTGTACAACATCATCATATAACGATTGCGACCCCCCGCAATGTTCCCCATCATTGAACCGTTGTACAATGCTTATATTATTTTTCTATATTGCAGTGCATCATCTTCACGGAAAATCGCATGTGGGAGGATTGCCATGCCGGTCGCTGAACTGACGATTTCCAGCAAGACCTACTCATCCTGGTCGTTGCGCGGGTGGCTTTTGTGCCGCCTGGCCGGGTTGGAGGTCCGGGAAAAGATGGTGGAGCAGGACAACCCGGAAAATCGGGCGGAACTGCTGCTGCTGACGCCGTCCGTGCTGGTGCCGCGCCTGACCCATGAACGGGCGAGCGTGTGGGACACGCTGGCGATCGCGGAATATCTGCATGAGCTTTATCCCGATGCGGGCATGTATCCCAAGGACCGGATCGCGCGGGCGTATTGCCGTTCGGTATCGGGGGAGATTCATTCGGGCTTTGCGAATCTGCGGTCCGCGCTGCCCATGAACCTTAAAGTGCGGCATGAGCGGTTCCCGATCTTTTCCGGCGCGAAGCCCGACATAGAGCGAGTCGAGACGATCTGGACCGAATGCCTGGAAACCTATGGCGGACCGTGGCTGTTCGGGGAAAAGCCGACGGTCGCCGACGCCATGTTCGCGCCGGTGGCGCAGCGTTTCCTGACCTATGCCGTGCCGCTTTCGGCCAGTTCGGCGGCCTATTGCGAGACGATCAACAGCTGGGACCTGATGCGCGAATGGATCGACGACGCGCGCAGGGAAGCGGACGAGGTGGCGGAACTGGACGTCGAATTCTGACGCGGCGGATCAGGGGCGCAACTGATCCAGCCATTCGGCGATCATCGTCCGGCCTGCCGACACCGCGCCCGGCCCATGTTCGTCATGATCACGGCGCAGGGCGATGCGGCATTGCTTCGCCACGTCCAGGTCAGACCAGAAATGGGTCAGCCAGTCCTCGAATCGCGGGTCCTCGCCCATTTCGGCGTGGAATTGCAGCGCCAGCAGATTGCGCCCGCGGCGGAAGGCCTGATGATCATAGGAGTCGGTCGACGCCAGCAGATCGACGCCGCGCGGCAGGTCGAACGTGTCGCTGTGCCAGTGGAGCACGGGGACGCCATCCAGATGGCGCAGCGGCGAATCGGCGCCCGCCGGGTTCAGAGTCACAGGCGCGAAGCCCAGTTCCATCCGGCCGCCGGGGAAGACGCGCGCGCCCAGCGCCGCGGCGATCATCTGGCTGCCCAGGCACACGCCCAGCGTCGGCAGGTCCTGCTCCAGCCGGGCGGCGAGCTTGCTGATCTGCAAGGGAATCCAGGGATGGGCATCATGTTCATAGACGCCCATCGGCCCGCCCATCATGATCAGCAGGTCGGGCGTGCAGAGGTCTACGTCATCGAAATCGGGGCTGGCCACATCGATCCGCTCGATCTCATAGCCCGCGGCCTCGATCGGCTGGAGAAACCCCGCCGCTCCCTCGCGCGGCACATGACGGACGATCAGTGCTTTCTTCATTGCTGGATGGACGGATAATCCATCCCTGCCGCGCCCGCCAGCCAGCCTTTCTTGCGAAGGCGATACTCCTCCTATCGGCCCCGGGCGGCCTTGCCGCGCCGGATGCGCCAGAGGGCCGCGAAGCCGATGCAGCTCCAGATGATGTTGAGCACCATCGACGGGATGGCCCCATGCCACCAGGTGTTGAGCACGAAGAGAGCGGCGCCCAGCGCGTTCATCCACTGGAAGGCAGCGGAATTACCCAGCAACCGGCCGGTCGAGACGAGGACATAAGCGCCAAGGACGAGAAGCGCGCCCAGCCAGCCAAGGACTTCGATGAAGATCGTCATGCCGGCGCCCGCTCCTTTCCGATCCGTCATCCTGAACCTGTTGCAGGAGGCGTTTAACCGGATCGGCGAAGTCTGAGGCACAATGGATGCTGAAACAAGTTCATCATGACGAAGGGGGCGGGAACGTTACGCGAAAGGGCTCCCCCCTTGCGGAGGGAGCCCTTTCTTTCAGCGATAACCCGGCCGGTCAGGCGGCGAGCTTGCGCAGCACGTACTGGAGGATGCCGCCGTTCATGAAATAGTCCAGTTCATTGACGGTATCGATGCGGCACAGCGCGGTGAAGGTGAAGGTCGAGCCATCGGCGCGCTTCACGATCACGTCCACGTCCTGGCGCGGCTTCAACCCGGCGACATTCTGGATGGTGAAGCTTTCATCGCCGGTGAAGCCCAGCGTGTCCTTGCTTTCGCCATTCTTGAACTGGAGCGGCAGCACGCCCATGCCGACCAGGTTCGAACGGTGGATACGCTCGAAGCTTTCGACGATGACGGCGCGGACGCCGAGCAGGCTGGTGCCCTTGGCCGCCCAGTCGCGCGAGGAGCCGGTGCCATATTCCTTGCCGCCGATGACGACCAGCGGCGTGCCGTCCGCCTTGTGCTTCATCGCCGCGTCGTAGATCGGCATCACTTCGCCTTCATAGCGGGTCATGCCGCCTTCGACGCCGTCCAGCATCAGATTTTTGATGCGGATGTTGGCGAAGGTGCCGCGCATCATCACTTCATGATGGCCGCGGCGCGCGCCGTAGCTGTTGTAATCGGCCTGCGCGACCTGATGTTCGGACAGCCACTTGCCCGCAGGGGAGGTCGCCTTGATCGAACCGGCGGGCGAAATGTGATCGGTGGTGATCGAGTCGCCGAAGATCGCCAGCGGCTTGGCCTCGACAATGTCGGTGACCGGCGCGGGCGTCATGGTCAGCCCTTCGAAATAGGGCGGGTTGGCGACATAGGTGGAACCGGCGCGCCAGCTATAGGTGTCCGAACCGGCGACATCGATCGCCTGCCAGCGCGCATCGCCGGTGAAGACGGTGGCGTAGCGGCTTTCGAACATATCGCGGGTCAGCGCGCCGTCCATGACGGAACGGACTTCGTCGTTCGAAGGCCAGATGTCCTTGAGGTACACGTCCTGCCCGTCGCTGCCCTGCCCGATCGGGGTGGTGACGAAATCTTCCGTCACGGTGCCCTTCAACGCATAGGCGACGACCAGCGGCGGCGAGGCGAGGAAGTTGGCGCGCACGTCAGGCGACACGCGGCCTTCGAAGTTGCGGTTGCCCGACAGGACCGAGGCAGCGACGATGTCGTTGCTGTTGATCGCCTTCGAAATCGGCTCCGCCAGCGGACCGGAATTGCCGATGCAGGTGGTGCAGCCATAGCCGACAAGGTTGAAGCCGACCTGATCGAGATAGGACTGGAGGCCCGCCTTGTTCAGATAGTCGGTCACGACCTGCGACCCCGGAGCGAGCGAGGTCTTGACCCAGGGCTTGGGCTTCAGGCCCTTTTCAACCGCTTTCTTGGCGACGAGGCCAGCGGCGACCAGAACGCCGGGGTTGGACGTGTTGGTGCAGCTGGTGATCGCGGCGATGACAACGTCGCCGTCGCCAATGTCATGATCCTTGCCCTCCACGGCGCAGCGGGCGGGCGCGCCCTTCTTGTAGACCTTTTCCAGATCGGCGTTGAACACGTCATCGACTTCGCTGAGGACGACCTTGTCCTGCGGGCGCTTGGGACCGGCGAGCGAGGGTTCGACAGTGCCCATGTCGAGTTCCAGCACATCGGTGAAGACCGGCTCGGCCGACGGATCGAGCCAGAAGCCCTGCTCCTTCGCATAGGCTTCGACCAGCGCGATATTCTCTTCGCTGCGGCCGGTGAGGCGCATATAGTCCAGCGTCTTGTCATCAATGCCGAAGAAGCCGCAGGTCGCGCCATATTCCGGCGCCATGTTGGCGAGCGTCGCGCGGTCGGCCAGCGACAGCGAGGCAAGGCCGGGGCCGAAATATTCAACGAAGCGGCCGACCACGCCCTTGGCGCGCAGCATCTGGGTGCAGGTGAGCACCAGGTCGGTGGCGGTGATGCCTTCCTTGAGCGCGCCGGTCAGCTTGAAACCGACGACTTCCGGGATGAGCATGGAGACGGGCTGGCCCAGCATCGCGGCCTCGGCCTCGATACCGCCGACGCCCCAGCCAAGCACGCCCAGGCCGTTGATCATGGTGGTGTGGCTGTCGGTGCCGACGCAGGTGTCGGGATAGGCGACGGTCGCGCCGCTGTCATCCTGAGACGACCAGACGGCCTGTGCGATATTTTCAAGGTTCACCTGATGGCAGATGCCGGTGCCGGGGGGCACGACCTTGAAATTGTTGAGCGACTTGGAGCCCCATTTCAGGAAGTCGTAGCGTTCCATGTTCCGCTGATATTCCAGCTCGACATTGTCCTCGAACGCGGTCGGGGTGCCGAATTCGTCAACCATGACCGAGTGGTCGATGACCAGGTGGACCGGCACCTGCGGATTGATCTTGGCAGCGTCAGCGCCCAGCGCGTTCATCGCGTCGCGCATGGCGGCAAGGTCGACCACGCAGGGAACGCCGGTGAAATCCTGCATCAGCACGCGCGCGGGGCGATACTGGATTTCCCGTTCCGACTTGCCCTTGTCCTTCTGCCAATCGACGATCGCCTGGATGTCGGTGGTGGTGACGGTCACGCCATCTTCGAAGCGGAGCAGGTTTTCCAGCAGCACCTTCATGGAGAAGGGCAGGCGCGAAACGTCGCCCAGCTTCGCCGCCGCCTTCTTCAGGGAGTAATAGGCAATGTCCTTGCCGCCGACCTTCATCGTGTCGCGCGTGCCGAGAGTGTCCTGTCCAATGGCGGTCATGAGTCGTGCGTCTCCTCGCAGTGCCCGGCCAAGGGGCTAGGAGGATAACGACATTCCACCAGTAACCCGCTGGCGAGCATCGAGATACAGGCCGGCAAGGTGGCGGGATGCGCCCCAACCGATGGCCGAAGCGGGTAATGTCCCTTGATGGGCGCCGCCATAGCGCCTGCACCCGCCAAGTCAATGGAGGCGCGAAATGGGACAGCCGGAGAATCTTTCTTATCGACGCACCATTCGCGCAGGGGATACATTGATGACCAGCCGCGTTCTGATTCATTGGAGCGGCTTCGTAGAACCAAAGGATGGTCGCGCGCTCTGGCTTTTAGTCGTTGCATCACGGCGGCATGAACAAAACACCGTCATCGATGCCCGAAGATAATTGTCTGAGGAGGAAGAGACGATGCGCCCAATTTCCAACTTTGCCGCCGGCAAGTCTTTCGACCCGGCAACAAGGGGTTACATTATCCATTACCATCCGGGGGAAGCGAACCATTGCCCCAGTTGCGGCCGCAGCCAGTGGATGGTCGGCCGGTTGATGGCGGAATGCGCCTATTGCGAAACCGCGCTGCCGCTGGAAAATAATCGTGGCGTCGGCGCCTGCGCCCGCTTCGTCCAGACGAATAGCGGCGTTTCACCCTTTGATCAGGCAGGGCCGATCACCGCCTGAAAAGCCGTAGCTGCCGCCCGGAAGTTCAGGCGGCGGCGACGCCTTCCACCTCGACAATGCCGTTCCCGGCATAATATCCCTGCACGCGCACCCGTTTTTCGACATGATCGACGGGCACGCGCAACAGCACCAGGCGGAACGTGCCGCCAACATCACGCTGGAGCAGAAAACCGGACCCGTCCCGGACGAGCCTGCCCGTCTCATCTACTCCAGCGCCGATGTCTGTCATAAAATTAGTCTATAGCGTTCTTGATACCCTTGCCAGCCAGCAGGCCGAGCACGAGGAACAGAACGAACAGCGCAATCGCGATGAAGAAGAGAATCTTCGCGATGCCAACGAACGTGCCAGCCGCGCCGCCAAAACCCAATATGGCGAGCACGGCCGCGATCACGAGCGAGATAATAGCCAGGCGGATCATCGGACCATCCTTTGTTGCAAGATAACAGGGATGGAACGAGCGATGGGCGCGGCAGTTCCGTTTGCCCCCTACCGGCCTGGCCATCAGGCGTTGCGCGTCAGAACCAGAAGCGCAGGCCCGCGACGAAGCTTGTCACCGACGCATCTTCCCCCGCCGCGCGCGCCAGCCGGGCCGTGCCGCCCAGCTTGCGTTCCCAATTGAAGCCCACATAGGGCGCGAATTCGCGCGCCAGTTCATAGCGCAGCCTGAGGCCGAGTTCGATATCCGACAGGCCGGACCCGATGCCGAGTTCCGGCACGTCCTGCGCGGCGATGTTCGCCTCTGCGGCGGGTTGCAGGATCAGGCGCTGGGTGATGCGCTGGTCATAGCTGCCCTCCAGCCGCAGATGCGCGTCGCCCTTGTCCGACAGGAACGCCTGGGCGCTGACTTCGAAGAAATAAGGCGCGAGGCCATCGATGCCGATCACGGCGTAGCTGCGCTGCGGGCGCGGGCGGATGTCGTGGCGGACGCCTGCCTCCAGGTTGAACCAGGGCCCGATCGCGCGGCTGAACAGCGCCTGGATCTCCGCGCTTTCCAGCGGGCCGCCCAGATCGCCCTCCCCTCCCGTCTTGACCGCGAGGCGGTTGATGTCGCCGCCGATCCAGCCTTCGCCTTCCCAATGATAGCCGTCAGCGCCGCGCACCGTGCGATATTCGAGGCGGTCGAGCATCCAGCGCGAGAAGGTCATGCCGCCATTTTCGCGCCGCATAAGATCGCGTGAGCGGGCCATCGCGGCGGGATCGTAGAAGGCGTCTGCGGCGTGATCTGCCGGAGGAGGCGGCGCCGTGCCCTGGGGAATGGCGGCGCCAGGCGTGGGCCGGGCGTGAGCGGCGTGCGGATCTGGGGCGGGCGTGGCTGCCGCGTCATGCTGCTGATGGGTGGAGTGATCCTCGCCCGCCGCTTCATGACCTGCATGGGGATCGGCTGGCGGCATTGCGCCATGATCCATATGCTGATGGTCCTGCGCCATGGCGGGCAGCGGCGCGAGCGCCAGCATCGCGGCGGCGGCGAGCGTCTTCATGCGCCCTCCCCTTCATGCCGCACGGTGACGACGCGCATCATGCCCGAATGCATGTGCAGCAGCATGTGGCAGTGGAAGGCCCAGTCGCCCAGCGCATCGGCGGTAAGGTCGAAACTGACCTTGCCGCCGGGCAGCACGTTCACCGTATGCTTGCGCGGATTATGCGGCCCTGCCCCGGTCACCAGTTCGAAGAAATGGCCGTGCAGATGGATCGGGTGCGGCATCATCGTGTCGTTGATGAGGTTCACGCGCACCCGCTCCATATGGCGGAAGGCGATCGGCGCTGCTCCATCCGACAGCTTCACCCCGTCGAAGGACCACATATAGCGTTCCATATTGGCGGTGAGATGGATGTCCAGCGTCCGGCTGGGCTGGCGCTGGTCCTTGTTGGGTGTCAGCGCCTTGAGGTCGGCATAGGTCAGCACCCGATGGCTTTCATGCTCAAGGCCGGTGGGGCGGCCGGCGGTGCGATCGGCGGGCATCGGCGACAGGGTGGCGACGCCCGGCCCCATGGCGACCTGCGGCGCGACGGAGGGATCGCGCATCTTCATGGCGTGGCCCGCCATGTCCCCATGGTCCATGCCGGCCATGTCCATGCCCATGTCCTTCATGCCCAGCAGCGGACGGGCGCGCAGGGGCGGCACTCGGGCGGCCATGCCGATGCGCGGCGCCAGCGTGGCGCGGACCTGGCCGGAACGGTCTATGGCTTCGGCGATCAGGGCATAGGCTTGGTCCTCGGGAGGCTGCACCAAGACGTCGTAGGTTTCCGCGATTCCGATCTGGAATTCATCGGTTTCGACCGGCTGCACATCCTGACCGTCGCATTGCACGACGGTCATGGACAGACCGGGCAGGCGGACGTTGAAGTTCGTCATCGCCGACGCGTTGATGATGCGCAGCCGCACCCGCTCGCCAGGGGTGAAGAGGCCGGTCCAGTTCTCCGCCGTGCCATGGCCGTTGACGAGGAAGCTGTAGGTCGATCCGGTGACGTCCGAAATGTCCGTGGGGTCCATCCGCATCGCGCCCCATTGCAGGCGTTCCTGGATGCCTTGGTCCCTGCCCGCGAGCAGCCCGGCCAGAGTCTGCCGCTGCATGTTGAAATAGCCGCCATTCTGCTTGAGCCGCCGCAGCAGCAGATGCGGATGAATGGGGCTCCAGTCCGACAGCACGATCACATGCTCGCGCGTGGCCTGCACCGGGTCCGGCGCGGCGGGATCGATGACGATCGGGCCATAATGGCCGATCGCTTCCTGCATGCCGGAATGGCTGTGATACCAATAGGTGCCCGACTGGCGGACGGGGAAATCATAGGTGAAGGTTTCGCCGGGGCGGATGCCGGGGAAGCTGACGCCCGGAACGCCATCCATCTGGAACGGCACGATCAGGCCATGCCAGTGGATCGACGTGTCCTCCTTCAGCCGGTTGGTGACGGCGATGCGGACATTCTGCCCTTCCTTCAGGCGGATGAGCGGCGCTGGCAGCGTGCCGTTGACCGTCACCGCATGCGCGGAGCGGCCGCCGGTCGAAAAATGGCTTTCCCCAACAGTCAGCGCGATGGCTTCTCCGCTCAACACCCCGGCAGAGGGGAGGAGGCCCGGCGTTCCGCTGCGCGCCCAGGCGGGGAACGCGCCGCCCACTCCGGCGAGACCGGCCAGACCGGCTGCGCCCATGAGAAGGCTACGGCGGGTAATGTCGTGATCGAGGGGCTCAGTCATTGCGGACGGGCCTTACACCCATCCTTCCAGAACCTGGTTGGGCGGGCGGTGGCCATCGGCCCAGCTGCGGATATTGGCGATCACCCGCGCGCCGGTGGCGTCGCGCCCTTCGAAGGTCGCAGAGCCCATATGCGGCAGCAGCACCACGTTGGACAAGGCGAGCAGCCGGGCATCAACGGCCGGTTCATGGGCATAGACGTCCAGCCCCGCGCCAGCGATCCGCCCTTCGGCGAGCGCGGCGATCAGCGCCGGTTCGTCCGTGATCTCCGCGCGGGAGGTGTTGATGAGATAGGCGTCCGGCCGCATCAGCGCGATACGCCGCGCGTCGATCATGCCCCGGCTGTCGCTGTTGAGCGGGCAGTTGATCGACACGATGTCGCTGTCTGCCAGCAGGGAGTCGGCATCGGCATGCCAGGTGGCGGCGAGTTCCTGTTCCACCTCGAAAGGCAGGCGATGGCGGTTGTGATAGGCGACGGTCAGGCCGAAAGCGGCAGCGCGGCGGGCGACGGCGCGGCCGATGCGCCCCATGCCGATGATGCCCAGCCGCTTGCCGCCGATGCGATGTCCCAGCATGCCGGACGGGCTCCATCCGGTCCAGCGGCCCGACCGCACCAGCTTTTCCCCCTCCGCCAGACGCCGGGGCACGGACAGGATGAGCGCCATGGTCATGTCCGCCGTGTCTTCGGTCAGCACGCCGGGCGTGTTGGTGACGATCACGCCCCTGCGCCGCGCCGCTGCCAGATCGATATGGTCGACCCCGCTGCCGAAGCTGGCGATCAGTTGCAGCCGGTCCGGCGCGCCTTCGATCAGGGCGGCGTCGATCTGGTCCGTGACGGAGGGCACCAGCACGTCGCATTGCGCCATGGCGCGGGTCAGCGCGGTGCGGTCCATCGGCGTGTCGCCCACGTTGAAGACCGCATCGAACAATTCGGCCATGCGCGCCTCGACATTGGGAGGCAAACGGCGCGTGACGATGACGCGCGGCTTGGCGGGGCGCGGTTTATGGGCCATGCAAGGCCGCTATTCCCCGTTCGGGCGCTGGTCAAGCGCTTATGCCCCATCGGCAAGTCGGCAGTTGCCCGCAATGGCGGGCAGAGGCTATGGTCATGACCAGGACGGTGAAGGGAACAGGTCAGGCATGAAGGGGTATCTGCTCGGCGCGGGAGCCATCGCGGCGCTGTGCATTGCGGGAGCATCGGGGGCATCCCCGGCCAGGCCGGTCCCTTACTGGGCGTCCATCAGCCAGGACGAGGCGCGGATGCGCGTCGGGCCCAGCCTGGATTATCCGTCCAACTGGGTCTACCGCCGCCGCGACCTGCCGGTGAAGGTCGTGCAGGTGCTGGGCCTGTGGCGCAAGGTCGAGGACCCGGACGGCACGCAGGGCTGGATGCACGTGCGCCTGCTGAGCGATACCGCGACGGCGATCGTCACCGCCCGCACGGCGCCGATGCGCGCGTCCGCCGACGACGGCGCCCGGACCGTATATCGCGCCGAAAAAGGCGTGGTGGGCCGGCTGGCTTCGTGCAGCAACGGATGGTGCCAATTCGACGTAAAAGGTCAAAAGGGCTTTGTGCGGGCCACGGATGTCTGGGGCGCGACGCAATAGAGCGCCGGATCACGATCGCGGCTGACCCCCTGATCCAGGCTGGGTCCGTCCAGGCCTGCGTGGAAAGGGCAAGAGCAAGAGCCTTCGGTTAGCCGGGCCAGCGGCATGCCAGTCCATGCCCGTCCCAACCCTTAGGATCATCCAAGCCGGTCTGGTTTACCGGCCATGTCGTCCCGCACAGCATAGCCGTCAGCGGGAGCATTCCCGAACACATCAACATCGTCCAGCCGGTCTAGGTGCATCAGCCGCTTCACCCATGGCGCGATGGCCATCACCGCCACGCCGATGCCGATCGACCACCAGCCGATCCGGCCGTAGACCGCCAGCACCCCTTCGCGCGAAGCCGCGCCTTCTTCGCCGCCGGCCGCCGCCGCGATCATGCCCGCCGCATATTCGCCCAGCGCCATGGCGAGGAACCAAATGCCCATCATCAGGCCAATCATTCGCGAGGGCGCAAGCTTCGACATGGCGGAAAGGCCGACCGGCGACAGGCACAGTTCGCCCAGCGTGTGGCAGAGATAGAGGAGGAAAATGAACAGCAGCGGCGTCAGCGTGCCCGGCGCGCCGCTGCCTGCGACGAGGACGAGGAAACCCGCGCCGACGAGCGCCAGCGCCAGGCCGAACTTGGCCGGAGTCGACGGCTCCCACCCGCGCCTGGCGAGCCATATCCACAGCGCGGCGATGACCGGCCCGAACAGCAGGATATAGGCGGCGTTGACCGACTGGAACATGGGAGCGGGCACGTTGAAGCCCAGGATCGTTCGGTCGGTATAGCGATCGGTGAACAAAGCGAGCGAGGAGCCGGTCTGTTCGTACAGGCCCCAGAAAATCGGATTGACGACCAGCAGGAACAGCGCCGCCAGCATCCGGTCGCGCCCCACCCGCTCCATCCGGCCGAACGCTTCCCAGAGGATATAGAGCACGACCAGCGCGCTGGCCGCGGCCAGCATCCATCCGACGATCGCATGCTGCTGGATCAGGAACCAGCAGAGCAGGATCGAAAGCAGGCTGGACAGATAGACCAGCCATTCCCGGCTGATCAGTCCGCCCACCCGCTGCGCAAGGCCCGCCGGATCGGGCGGCTCGCCCCCGCCCTGCAACAGCGGCTTGCACCAGACGAAGCCGATCACGCCCGCGATCATCCCCACCGACGCCGCGCCGAAGCCCCAATGCCAGCCCCAGCGCTGCCCCAGATAGCCGCAGATCAGCGGCCCGATGGTCGCGCCCACATTGATGCCCATGTAGAAGATCGTATAGGCCGGGTCCCTGCGCATGTCGGCGCGCGGGTAAAGCTGCCCCACCAGCGCCGACACGCTGGACTTGAGGAAGCCCGTGCCGGTGATGACGGTCGCAAGGCCCAGCCAGAACAGCCCCACGCCCATGCCGCTGGACGCCACGCCCCCTTCCAGGCCGAGGATGATGTGCCCGATGGCGATGACGACGCCGCCGAACAGAACGGCCTTGCGCTGGCCCAGATAGCGGTCGGCAAGGTAGCCGCCCATCAGCGGGGAAATGTAGATCAGCGACATATAGGCGCCATAAGCATAGGCGGCGTCGCGATCGGAAAAGAGGAAATGCTGCGTCAGGTAGAAGATCAGCAGCGCGCGCATGCCGTAGAAGGAAAAGCGCTCCCACATTTCCACGAAGAACAGGAGGAACAGCCCGCGCGGATGGCCGAGCCAGGTCTTTCCCGTTCCGGCCGCGATCGATGTTGAGGTCGCCATCCACTTCCCTGCATGCTGTCCCCAACGGGGCGATGCAGAAGCGTAGAGCGGAAATCATACAAGTGTCAAAGAGGCGCGCATACTTGCGCTGGCGAGGATGCCGCGCCATTTGGAACCGCATGTTCAACGATCTCAGCACGCCCCTGTCACTCCTTCGCACGCGCCGGTCGGGCAAGCCGCGCGATCTGGCCGCGCCCGGACCGGATGACGGGCAGTTGCGCCAGATGCTGGAAATCGCGCTGCGCACGCCCGATCATGGCAAGCTGGCCCCCTGGCGCTTCGTCATCGTGCCGCAGGACAGGCGCGACGCGCTCGCGGCGCTGCTGGAACAGGCTTACCGGGCGGAAAAGCCGGATGCCGGGCGGCTGGAACTGGAGGCGATGCACCAGTTCGCGCATCAGGCGCCCGCGCTGGTCGTGGCGCTCTCCGCGCCTGTGGCGGGCAGCAAGATACCTTTGTGGGAACAGGAATTGTCGTCCGGCGCGGCGATCATGAACCTGCTTCACGCCGCCCATGCGCTGGGGTTCGCGGCAGGATGGCTGACCGGCTGGCCCGCCTATAATGAGGATGTGCGCGCCGCCTTTGCGGGAGATGGGGAGCGCATCGCCGGGTTCGTCTTCATCGGCACGCCCAGCCGTCCGCAGGAAGAACGGCCCCGACCGCTATATGACGAAAAAGTGTCCTTCTGGGACAGATAGTTGCGCGGAAGCGATGGGCGGCGTTCCGCCCTTCCTTGACCTGCATGGCTGTATTATGGCACTGATGCAGTGATGGTCGAAGATTCCAAGCCTGTCTATCTGCGCCTGAGGGACATCATCGCGGCCTCCATATTGGACGGCACTTATGGCGATGGCGACATGCTGCCTTCGGTCCGGGCTCTGGCTGCGCAAGAGGGGGCGAACCCGCTGACGGTGGCGAAGGCCTATCAATGTTTTCAGGATGACGGGCTGGTCGTGGTGAAGCGCGGCGTGGGCATGTTCGTGGCGGAAGGCGCGAGCCGCCGCCTGCGCGAAGCGGAACGGCGGCGGTTTCTGGACACCGTGTGGCCCCCGGTCGCCGACCAGATCAGGCGGCTTGGCATATCGGCCGAAGATCTGGACTTGCAGCGCGTTTGATCCTGAACATGATGGAGCCTGAACGCAGGCTCTAGCGCGCCGCCAGTTTCGCGCCTTTCGCGGCATAGGCCTGCGCCAGATGAGCGCGCAGGACGGGGTGCGCGGGGGCGAGCGCCACGGCCTTTTCCAGCAGGTCGATCGCGGGCTGGCGCTCTCCGTTCGCGAGCAGGACCCAGCCATAGGCGTCCGCCGCCACCGGACTGCCGGGCAGCAGGCGATAGGCATGGGCGGCATAGCTGCGGGCGGCGGGCAAGTCGCCGGTCTCCAGCGCCGCGCGGGCGAGGTCGGCCATCAGCAGCGCGTCATTGCTGCCGATGCGCGCCTGCACCCCGCGCAGCAGGCGGAGCGCCCCGCGCCAGTCGCTGCGCTGCATCGCTTGCGCCGCCGACAGCCGCATGGCGTCCACATCATTGGGGTTCTGCGCCAGCAAGGCACTGACGATCCGGGCGGACTGGCCGGGATCACCGAGCTTGCGCCACGCCGCCGCTAGCCGCAGCGCCGCTTCGCGCGAATTGCCGATCTTCGCGCCCGCTTCATAGGCGCGCACGGCCTCCCGCATCCGCCCTGCGGCATCCAGCGAGTCGCCCAGCACCAGCCACGCCGCCGGAGCGCCGGGATTGGCGCGGCTCAGCAATCGGGCGCGCTCCACCGCCAGACCAGCCTTGCCGCTGTTCAGCAGGGCGCGGATATAGGGAATATTGTCCTGCGCGAAGCGGGCATCGGCGGGCGCGGGACCGGCTGCGATGGCCGCGTCCTGCGGGCTGGCGAAGGGCACGGCGGCCGGGCGCGCGGGCCAGGCAGCGCGGGCGAGCATGTCCTGCGCCATGGCGCTTTGCCCCATCGCCTCCTGCACGCGGGCGGCAAGCGTCAGCACATAGGGATCGGCGTCCCTCTGCGCGACCATGGGCGCGAGCGCATTGGCCGCCGCCACATGATCCCCCGCCTCGAAAAGCGCGCGGCCAAGCAAAGTGCGGGCGACGTCATTGTCCGGCTGGCTGGCGGCGAGCGGCGCGAGCGTCTGCGCCGCCTGCGCCGCCTTGCCGCCCTCGATCAGCAGCACGCCGCGCAGCAGCATCGTCGCGGGTTCCGCGTCCAGCCTGCCGCCGGTGCGCGCGAGCAGGGTCCGGGCGAGGTCCGCCCTGCCCGCCCGTGCCGCCATGACGGCCTGCATGAACCAGGCGCGCGCATTGCCCGGATCGATCGCCAGCAGCCGCCGGGACACGCCCAGCATCCGCCGCGCCTCGCCGCTGTCCGCCAGCGTCGCGCCATATTGCTCCAGAGCGGGCACGTCATGGGGGTCGCGTTCCAGCGCCCGCTCGAACCAGGGGAGCGCGGCGGTCAGGCCATATTGATCGCGCACCAGTTCGCCACGCGCGGTCAGCGCCCGGACGCTGCCCGGCGCGATCTGCAAGGCACGATCGGCGGCAAGGATCGCCCCCGCCTGATCCCCCGCAGCCATGCGCAGCCGCGACAGCGCGACCCATGCCTGCGCATCGGAAGCGTCCAGCTTGAGCGCGCGGTCGAGGGCGGCCGCCGCCGATGGAAGGTCGCCCTTCGCCAGCCATGCCTGCCCCACCACGCGCGCGGCGATGGCGCGCGAACTGGCGGGCACGTCCCCCATCCCCGCCTCCTGCAACGCGCCATCAGGATCGCCCTGGAGCAGCAAGGCTTCGGCCATCAGGTGGCGCGTCGCCGCCGCGCTGCCGCTGAGCTGGCGGGCCCGTTCGATCTGGATGCGCGCGGCTTCGCCATCCCGCAGGTCCAGCAGTGCCCGCGCCTGGGCAATGCGCGCGGGAATCGAATTGGGGTGCGCGCGCACGGCGTTCATCAATTCGACCCGCGCGGTGCGGGCATCGCCCTTCGCCAGCGCCGCGATGCCGCGCGACAGGGCCGCGTCCGCCGCGCCCCTGTGCCATTGCCACAGCGCGGCGGCCGACAGCAGCGCCGCCACGATCGCGGCCAGCAGCAGGAAACGGGCGCGGCTCATCAGCGTCGCCTCAGCGCGCCCCTTCGGGCCACAGGATGACTCGCACCGTCTGGATCAGGATCAGGAAATCCAGGAAGGGCGTGTAGTTCTTGGCGTAATAAAGGTCATATTCCAGCTTGTGCCGGGCATCCTCGATCGATGCGCCATAGGGATAGTTGATCTGCGCCCAACCGGTGATGCCGGGCTTCACCATATGGCGTTCGGCATAATAGCGCAGATGCTGTTCCAGATCGTCGACGAACTGGCGCCGTTCGGGGCGGGGGCCGACGAAGCTCATCTCCCCCTTCAGCACCGTCCATGTCTGGGGCAGTTCATCGATGCGCAGCTTGCGCAGCCAATAGCCGAGGCGGGTGATGCGCGGGTCATCCTTTTCCGCCCAGACCGCCTGCCCGCTGACCTCCGCATCCTGGCGCATGGTGCGCAGCTTCACGATCCAGAATTCCTCGCCGAACAGGCCGACGCGCTGCTGGCGGTAGAAGGCGGGACCCTTGCTGTCGAGCTTCACCAGCAGCGCCGCGATCAGGATGACCGGGCCGGTGAGCAGCAGGAGCAGCGAACTGGCGATGATGTCGAACAGGCGCTTGGCGATGCTCGACAGGCGGCGGCCCGCGGAAAAGCCGTCGGAAAAGATCAGCCAGCTCGGATTGACGCTGTCCAGATCGACGCGGCCGGTCTCCCGCTCCAGAAATGTCGAGATTTCGTTGACGTGGACGCCGGTCGTCTTGATCCGCAGCAGGTCGGACAATGGCAGGGCGTTGCGCCGTTCCTCCAGCGCCAGCACGACCTCGCTCGCGCCAAGCCGGACGACGAAATCGGCCAGATTGTAGATGGCGTTGCGGTTGATGGCTTCGGGAATGACCTGCGCGCCGTCATTCATGGCGATATAGCCGACGACGAGGAAGCCCGATCCCTTGCGCTGCTCCAACTGGCGGATGCGGTCAGCGCGCTGTCCCGCGCCCAGCACGACCAGCCGCCGCTTGAAGGCTTCGCCGCCCAGCATCGATCCCAGCAGCAGCCGGATGGCGAGAAGCAGGACGACCGACAGGCCCATGGCGTAAAGCGAGTTGGACCGCCACAAGGTCAGGTCGGGCAGCAGGAAATGCATGACCGACAGGAAAATGACGCCCAGCGATATCGCGACCAGCAGCCGGGCCATTGCAAAGCGAAGGGATTGCAGCGCCTCCGTCCCGTAAACGCCGACCGCGATCATGCCGGTCTGGATCGACAGGGCAAAGCTTAGCAGCGGGCCGATGCGGGTCATCACATGGTCCACCTCCATGCCGATCTGGCTGGCACGGATGATCCACCCCGCTTCGGCGGCGCACAGCAGCAGAACGAAGTCCAGCAATCCCAGCAGCAGCACCGCATGCGGCACATAATGTTTGAAAAGCCTGATCATCGTTCGCGCATATATCCCGACGCTGCCCGCACAGAAGCGAGCCCATGGCATCGGACCGGCCTGGCGCTGCAAGACGATCCGACAATGACCGGACCCTTGCACGAAATTCGCAAAGATTCTCTGAAGATGAGGATGGAGGCCGGGTGGCGAAGCGCTCCATCCATTACAAAAAGGCGAGATCCTTTGACCAGCAGCAGGCGATCAGGAGGAGGATGTGGCAAGCTCAGCCCGAAGGGGGCAAGAGGTGGCGATGATCATCGAATGATCAGCTAACGGCGATTGCCGATCTGGTCCGCCGCATTCTGTGCAGCGTCGCCGACGAGGCGGACGGCGCTGTCGGCGGAGTTGGCCGCGTCCGTCACGGCGCGCTCCGGGCCGCTTTCGCGATCTTTGGTCAGGTAGAAAAAGCCGATTGCAAGGACAAGGGCGATGGCGATCAGGATGAAGATCAGACCGCTGCCGCGCGTCATCGCAGGGTCCGTGGCGCGTGGCGCCCCAGGCTCGTCGTCCGGCAGGCCTTCTCCATTTCCCACCATGCGCCCTCTCCCATATCCGCCTCTCCTTTCAAGACGGATTGCAGGGTTTAATCCGCATCGGGGCCGGTTTCATCTTCCTTCTTTTCCCGTCCCCGGCTCAACCGGTCGACATCATCCATAATCTCGTCGAGCACCGCCGTATCCGTGGCTTCCTGGCTCCGCCGCGAAGGCAGGTCGCCATTGTCCAATATCTGTTCCAGCGCGGCGCGGCCCCGCGCGACACGGCTTTTGATCGTGCCCACGGCCACGCCGCAAATTTCCGCCGCTTCTTCATAGGCGAAACCGCCCGCGCCGACCAGGATCAATGCCTCGCGCTGCGGCTGGGGCAGCTGGAGCAGCGCGCGCTGCATGTCGGAAAGCTCCACATGCTTGTCCTGACCCGCGGGCGCGGCCAGCAGCCGGTCTGCCGTCAGGTCGTCCCAATCGCCCCGGAAGCGGGAGCGCCGCATCTGGGAGAGATAATGGTTGCGCAGGATGATAAAGGTCCAGGCGCGCATGTTGGTCCCGGCCTGGAACCGCCCACGCGCGGCCCATGCCTTCAACAGCGTTTCCTGGACCAGATCGTCCGCGACGTCGCGATTGCCCGACAGAGAGCGGCCGAAGGCGCGCAGGTGCGGAATGACCGCCGCCAGTTCCCGCTTGAAATCGGAATCCGACAGGGATTCGCGTACAGGTTCCTGCTGCTCCCCTTGCTGGCTCAGCCCTTCGCTCATGGGAACAACCCTCTCACTGGCTGTCGCCCTCGCCGCATGAATCGAAGTCGTCAAAGCCATAAATGCGTCCGCATCCTATACCCATTGCTTCCGGCAGCCAAAGACCTTCACCCTTTATAATATGCCCAAAGCACGATCAGCATTCCAATAACCACCAAAGGCAAGGAAATGCCCAGGATGTAACGGACGATGTGCGGGGTGGAACCTGAACGCGCGTCATCGGTAACGACATGCTGTTCTTCGTCCGCCATTGCTTCATCTCCCGATCGTTACGCATAAATAACGCGGGGTGGCAGCACCGGTTCCGCCCGCCATCCACTCTTTCGCCAAAGTGCCTGGCGCGACTCAGGCCGGCGCGGTCGCCTCGTCAAAGAACAGCGCCTGCGAAATCGCCGCCTTGACCGTCGACCGCTGGAACGGCTTGGTGATGAGGAAGGTCGGTTCGGGGCGCTCGCCGGTCAGCAGCCTTTCGGGGAAGGCGGTGATGAAGATCACTGGGACGGAGAATTCGGCCAGAATGTCCTTCACCGCGTCGATACCGCTGGAATCGTCGGCGAGCTGGATGTCGGCGAGCACCAGGCCGGGACGTTCCGCCATCGCCTCCCGCACGGCATCCTCGCGGGTGACGGCGATCGCCGTGACCTCATGCCCCAGGTCGCGCACGATGGTTTCGATGTCCATCGCGATGATCGGCTCATCCTCGATGATCAGCACCTTGGCGCGCGTCTGCGCCTCGATCTCGCTCAGCGCTTCTTCGACCAGCGCCTCGACATCGGCGGGCTCCAGCCCGATGAGATAGGCCACGTCATCGACGGTGAAGCCTTCCAGCGCGGTCAGCAGAAGCGCCTGGCGCGGCAGCGGCGTCAGCCGGGCAAGCCGTGCCTGCGCCACCGCTTCATGCCCGTCCGCGCCGGTCAGCACCGGCCCATCCTCCAGATGGGAAGACGACCAGATGGCGTGGAAGATCTTGTAGAGGCCAAGGCGCGGATCGACATCGGCCGGAAATTCCTCCGGCGCCGCGACGATCGCTTCCAGGGTCGCGCGGACATAGGCGTCGCCATGCGCCTGACTGCCCGTCAGGGCGCGGGCATAGCGGCGCAGGAATGGAAGGTGGGGGTGCAGTTGCTGTCCTAGCGACATCTGTAGGTCTTCTCCCAGCCCGAAGGCGCGTTGTTCAAAAACATTTGCAAAGGGGGAAGGATGGATCGCTGACGCCGATGTGGCAAGCCCCCGCCCCTTTTTCCGCCACCGGCGAACCAGTCGCAAAAAATGCTTCGGCACAGGGAACCAACGAGCGGCGGATTTGTTTCACAGCCGTTCGGTTTTTTCATCAATGCTGCCAATTCGTTTCGCACTCGCATGACGATCGATTGACGTCATCCGCGAAAGCCGCGAAAAGAACGGGCATTACGGCTTATTGTTTCAGAGGGGCATGGTTTTGGTTGCTTCAACGACGGAACGGGATGTGAAGGGAGGGGACAAGAAAGATGTCGGCGCCAACACCCCCGCTTCGGGCGTGAAGGGGGAAGCCGCGCGCAAGCGCCGCTCCGCCCCGCATAAGGAAGAAAATCAGGTCTCCAACGCTTTGCGCTCGGTCTATCAGCGCGCCGTGGACGAAGATATTCCCTCTGAAATGCTCGACCTGCTGCGCAAGCTGGACTAGGCAGCCGCATAGCGGCCACGGCCGCCTTCTGAATCGATGCGAGCGGAGGGGGTGGCCTTGCATTTTGAAACCGGAAGACCGCAATCGCCGTTTGCCATGCAAGGCAAGCGCGCAACCGCTCTTGCTGAAGTTCGAATGGCCCTGACGATCGCATGATCGGGAGCCGCCCCATCCGGCGAACCTTTTGCTCATGCTCAAATTGAACAGCATCATCCATTCCACGGGCGTCAAGATGTTCCTCATCCTGACGCTGGCGCTGCTGCCGTTGGGCCTGATCGCGCTCATCGCCTCCTTGCAGGCGATCCGCACCGCTGATCTGGAAAAGGAGGCGCTGCTGCGCGTGGCGGTGACGCAGAGCGCGCGCAAGCTGACCGCGGATCTCGCGTCGGACCGTACCGCGCTGATGCTGACGGCCAATGCGCTGGCGAACGGCGATGCCGACACCGGCATGTGCCGCCGCCTGTCGGTGTTCCTGACATCCCATGATCGTGAAGGCGCGCGCTTCTATATCTATGATCGCGCGGGACGCCGCCTGTGCGGGTCGCCCCAGCCGGAGCCTGCGGGGCTCACCGGCGAAACGCGCTTTGCCAGGCCGCCGTTCGAACTGCTGCCGCAATCGGGATTTCTGGTCAGCCGCGCGCAAAGCGGCAACGGCCGGATCGTGGCGCTCGCTTATTATTCGCGCGGCTATCTGGAAAGCATCGCCAACCCGGCCACGGCTTTGCAGAACCGGCAGCTCAGCCTGCGGCAGGGCGAGAAGACGCTGGTCGTCAGCCGCCCCTCCCGGCATCCGGGCGGCCATAGCACCAGCCTGTCCGCGCGGCTCGACCCGCCCGACATACTGTTGACCATGACCCTGCGCGACCCGCCGGTGACGCTGGCGCGCATGCTGTCGCTGTTCCTGCCGCTGGTGATGTGGTTCGCGGCGGCGGCGATCGGCTGGCTGGTGGTGAACCGCCTGCTCATCAAGCCGCTGGTGGTGCTGCGCCGGACGGTGGCCGCCTATCATCCCGGCGAAGTGCTGGAGCCCATGCGCCGCATCCGCACGCCCGCGCAGGAAATCGTGGCGCTGGGCGAAACCTTCCGCGAGATCAGCGAGGATGTCGCCACCCACGAGGCCGAAATGGCGGAGGGACTGGAGACCCAGCGCAAGCTGACGCGCGAGGTGCATCACCGGGTCAAGAACAACCTTCAGATCATCGCCAGCCTGATCAGCCTGCATGCCCGGTCCGCGCATGATCCCGAAGCGGTGGAAGCCTATGCGTCGATCCAGCGCCGGGTCGACGCGCTGTCGGTCGTCCACCGGAACCATTATGCCGAACTGGAGGAAAATCGCGGCGTCGGCGTCCGGTCGCTGATCAGCGAGCTTTCCGCCAGCCTGCGCGGCACCGCCCCGGCCGAAGCGCGGCGGTTCGGCATCCAGATCGACAGCGACAACCTGCACATCAGCCAGGATGTGGCCGTGCCCATAGCCTTCCTGCTTACCGAACTGGTGGAACTGGCGATGATATGCGATCCGCGCGCGGGCATGCGGATTTCCGCGCATCTCGACAGCGAGCAGGCGGACCGGGCGATCCTGCATGTCAGTTCCCCCGCCCTGCGCGGTTCCGAAACGATGAGCGCGCAGGTGGACGAGCGTTACGGGCGGGTGCTGACCGGATTGTCACGGCAGCTTCGTTCGCCTCTGGCGCATGATCCTGAGGCGGGCGATTATGCGATTGCGTTCACTGTCCTCCCCTGAAGGTCAGGCGCGGCGGTAGCCTTCACGGAATTCCGCTGCAAAGGCCGCGAAACGCCCCTGCGCGATGCTGTCGCGGATGGCCTGCATCAGCGCCTGGTAGAAGGAGATATTATGCTGCGTCATCAGCATGGCGCCCAGCATTTCCCCTGCCTTCACCAGATGATGCAGATAGGCGCGGCTCCAGGTGGCGCAGACCGGACAGCCACAGCGCGGATCGAGCGGCGAGAGATCCTCGGCGAAGCGGGCATTGCGGATATTGAGCGGCCCGGCCCAGGTAAAGGCCTGCCCGTTGCGCCCGCTGCGCGTCGGCAGCACGCAATCGAACATATCGATGCCGCGCTCCACCGCGCCGACGATATCGTCCGGTTTCCCGACCCCCATCAGGTAGCGCGGCTTGCCGGCGGGCAGCATGCCGGGCGCATAGTCGAGGCAGGCGAACATCGCTTCCTGTCCCTCTCCCACCGCGAGGCCGCCCACGGCATAGCCGTCAAAGCCTATCTCGATCAGCTTTTCCGCTGAAACGCGGCGCAGATCCTCGTTCAACGATCCCTGCTGAATGCCGAACAGCGCGGCCCGTTCCGTATGATCGCCGCCCTGGTCGAAGGCGTCGCGGGACCGTTTGGCCCAGCGCATGGACCGTTCCATGCTGTGCGCCGCCTCTTCATGCGTGCAGCCATTCCTGGTGCATTCGTCGAAGGCCATGACGATGTCGCTGTCCAGCAGGCGCTGGATTTCCATCGAACGTTCCGGCGTCAGCATGTGCCGCGACCCGTCGATATGGCTGGCGAAGGCGACGCCCTCCTCGCTCATCTTCGTCAGCGCCGACAGGCTCATCACCTGATAGCCGCCGCTGTCGGTCAGGATCGGCCGGTCCCATCCCATGAACCCGTGCAGGCCGCCAAGCCGCGCCACGCGCTCCGCGCCGGGGCGGAGCATGAGATGATAGGTGTTGCCAAGGATGATGTCCGCGCCCGCCGCGCGGACTTCGGTCGGCCGCATCGCCTTGACCGTGGCGGCCGTGCCGACGGGCATGAAGGCGGGCGTGCGGATGTCGCCCCGGCGCATCTGGATCGATCCGGTGCGGGCCTTGCCGTCGGTGGCGGCGATGGTGAAGGAAAAACGGTTCTGGGTCACCCGCCGCGCTCTAAAGCATCGCGCGCGAAAGTGGGAACGGCTTTTTTCGCGCGGCACGAGCGGCAAAGGCTTACCGCGAGCCGCCCCCGCCCAAGACCTGAGCGTCAGCCGTTCCGGCGGACTCCGTCGAAGGCGACGATCGCATCGATGTTGAAACCTTCGACGCGGCGATAGTTGCCGATGAAGCAGAGGCAGTCCGCAGCGAGGCTGAGGCGCCAGGACGCCCCCTCCTCATCATGTAGCAGGAGCGTCACGATCTGTCGGCCGGTGCGATGCTGTTCCATGCATCCAGCCTCTAATTAATAATGGTTAACAAAGCCCTGACGCCATATTTTTACACTTGTATGAGTTGCCACCTTGTTGCATTAATACAACGTTAACCTTGATGATCGGGCGATTTCGGCAGCTTATGCGCAACAGTTCCCGATAAAAAGGGTTAACGCGGCGGCGTTTGCAGCATGGGCGGTTGCCTCCGGTCATCAAGACTGTTTTCTTCACGACGGATCGAAATTCGGGGGCACAGATGATTGATTCCGCGCGGTTTAGCCCAGCACGCGACGAGGCTGACGATCTGTCCATGAGCGATCTGCCGCATGATGACGAAATTCATCAGATCGCCGCTACGGAACCCTCCATTCCCGGCATGCTGGGACGATCGAAACTGTTCGACCTGGGACAGATCGACGTGCGCTGGGAACCGGAACTAAGCACGCTCTGGGCGTTCATGACGCCTCTTGAACGGCCCAACTCCAATCTCGCCTTGATTCGCGATACGCGGGCATGGCTGCATGAAAGCCGCGAGTTGTTCGCCGATCAGGCTGGCATGCTGAAATTCATGGTGCTGGGATCGCGCTTTCCCGGCGTCTTCAACCTGGGCGGCGACCTGGAGATGTTCGCCGAATGCATAGAGCGCCGCGACCGCGACACTCTGCTGCGCTATGGCGTGGCCTGCTGCGAGATCGTCGATCGCATCTGGCACAGCAACGACATGAACATCATCAATATCGGGCTGGCGCAGGGCGACGCGCTGGGCGGAGGTCTGGAAGCCCTGCTCTGCTTCGACGTCATCATTGCGGAACGGCAGGCGCGCTTCGGCCTGCCTGAGGTGCTGTTCGGCCTGTTCCCCGGTATGGGCGCTTTTTCCGTCCTGTCCCGAAGGGTCGGGCCGCTGCTGGCGCGGCGGATGATAATGGAGGGCCAGGTCTACACCGCCGAAGAAATGTACGAGATGGGGATCGTCACCCAGGTGGTGGAGGAAGGCGAAGGCGAAGCGGCAACGGTCCGCTGGATCAAGGACCATATCTCCCATCATGCCGGTTATGTGGGGATCAACCGGGCCGGACGGCGGGTCAATCCGCTTACGCTCACCGAACTGACGGATATCGTGGAAGCATGGACCGACACGGCCATGTCGCTGCCGTCACGGGATTTGCGGATGATGCGGCGGCTGGCATCGGCACAGACGCGATTGCGCTGAATGGCGATGCCTGACGCCGGGTTCAGACGATCCGGCTGCGCACCGGCCTGCCCGGCCATTGATGTTCGCCCAGTTGCAACGGACCAGCGGCGATAAGGCCCGTGATTTTGTCGAGCGGGATGGGACGGCTGAACAGATAGCCTTGAACGTCCGTGAAACCCGCCTCCTGCGCGTGGTGGAGTTGATCCGCCGTTTCGATCCCTTCGGCCACCGTATCCATCGCAAGCTCACGGGCCAGGCTGCCGATCGCCCTCACGATCGCGCGGTCTTCCGCATTTGCGCTCACCCCCGCCATGAAGCTCTGATCGATTTTCAGCGTGTCGAACCGGTAGGAACGCAAATAGGCCAGGGACGAATAGCCGGTGCCGAAATCATCCAGCGCCAGACGCAGCCCGATCCTTTGCAGGTCGCGCAGAATGGCGTTGGTTTGCCCGCTATCGTCCAGGAAGATTGACTCGGTCACTTCCAGTTCCAGGCGTCGGGCCGGAAGCCCCGTCTCCAACAGCACGGCGATGATATTCGCGGGCAGTTCGGCGGACTTGAGCGAGGCGGGCGAGATGTTCACGGCGATGCGGACATCGTCCGGCCAGGAGGCCGCGGCAAGACAGGCCTGACGCAGCACCCAGGCCGTGATCGACTCGATCATCCCCATGCCTTCGGCGATGGGGATGAACTCGGACGGCGGCACTGGGCCCAATATGGGATGATCCCAGCGCAGCAACGCCTCGCAAGCGCTGATCCGTCCGCTTTCCAGATCGATGATCGGCTGGAACAGCAGCTTCAATTCGCCGCAATCCAGCGCACGCCGCAGGCCCGTTTCAATTTCGTGGAGGCGATTGAAACGTTCCTTGAACGACCAGTTGAAGCTGGTCGCGCGATTGCGGCCGCCACGCTTCGCCTCATACAAGGCCAGGTCGGCATGCTGCATCAACTCGTCCATGTCGCGGCCGTCCTGCGGCGCGACCGCGTAGCCGATGGATGCAGTGACCTGCAATTGATTGTCGCCAAGGTCGAAGGCGTGGGAGAAATAGGAGATGATTTCCTGCGCGAGGCCCGCCGCCGTCAGACGATCCATATCGGGGCAGATGATGACGAACTCGTCCCCGCCGAACCGGGCGATGCGCCCGCGATCCTGAACGACCTCGTTCAACCGCTCCGCGACATTGCGCAGCAGTTGATCGCCGATGATGTGGCCCAGCGAATCGTTGATTTCCTTGAACCGGTCGATGTCCATCCACAGGATGGTCACCGCATCGTTCCTCTTGTGATTATGTTCGAAGATTTCCCGCAGGCGCATCTGCATCGCCATCCGGTTTTCAAGCCCGGTGAGGCTGTCGAAACGGGCAAGGCGCTTGAATTTTTCGGCAAGCAGGGACTTTTCCCTTTTGCCGATCAGCGCCTGAAGCACGATCCGGTGGATGGTCGAGCTGATTTCCGCGAGGCCCAGCACCATCATGATCATGGCGACCGCGAGCACCCGGTAGCCGGTCGAACCCTGCAACCACAGGCCAAGCGCGGTGGGCAGCAGCGTCAGGCACACCTGACCGATGGCGATTTGAACCCGGCCCGCGTTGCGGCCAGAAATGCCGCCCGCATAGCCGGTCGCCATGGAGACGCTGAGCATATGCGTGACCGGATTGGGCGATCCGGTGAGCGTGACGAACGCCATGAGCCCCAGCAGCCCGGAATAGCACCAGGCCCCCAGCTCATAGGCCACTTCCCAGCTTCGCGACGCCACGGCGGTGCCGCGCACCAGTTGACGATGGAAGAAAATGGCGGAGACGACACGCAGCGTCGCCACCAGGCACAGCAGCGCCACGACGATCCGAACCGGGCCGGAAGGCGACAAGGTGCAGTTGACAAGCCCCACGGCGACGCCGGTGACTGCACCGATGGTCAGGGATGCCGGGGACGCGTAAAGCGATTCCACCAGGCTGCGGCGCACGTCTGCATCCTGGCCCGAGGGGTGGAGCCCAAGCCTCTGCAACAATGTAGTCAGAACGTGCAAATTGCGGGTCTCCGCTTCCCAACCCGCTGATCGCATCATCCCTTTATTTTTTCGTTAACGCTATTGTCCTGATCGGAACGAAACGCCTGCAAAATGTAGGTTGCGCTGCATTTTTCGGTTAACATTTGAAAGCGGCCCGGAAAGCCGCCGGCAGGCAAGGCCACGAAAAAAGCCGGCGGATCGCTCCACCGGCTTCTTCCTTTTCGCGTGAGCGAAGGACTGGTCCTCTGCCGCGATCCAGGCAGCGGGCGGAGTGTGGTCCGCCCGCTGCTGCGATCGCTTTAGAAGTCCATGCCACCCATGCCACCCATGCCGCCCGGCATCGCGGGAGCAGCGGACTTGTCTTCCGGCAGTTCGGCGATGGTGGCTTCGGTGGTGATCAGCAGACCGGCAACCGATGCCGCGTCCTGCAAGGCAGCGCGGACGACCTTGGTCGGGTCGATGACGCCAGCGGCGACCAGATTTTCATAGGTGTCGGTCGCGGCATTGAAGCCCTTGGTCTCGTCATTTTCGCGCAGCAGGTTGCCAGCGACGACCGCACCGTCAACGCCCGCGTTCGTGGCGATCTGGCGCAGCGGCGCTTCGATCGCCTTGCGGATGATGTCGATGCCACGGGTCTGGTCGTCGTTCGCGCCCTTGAGGTCCTTGAGGGCCTTGGTCGCGTACAGCAGAGCCGTGCCGCCGCCGGGAACGATGCCTTCTTCAACAGCGGCGCGCGTCGCATGCAGCGCGTCATCGACGCGATCCTTGCGCTCCTTCACCTCGACTTCGGTCGCGCCGCCGACCTTGATGACGGCAACGCCGCCAGCCAGCTTGGCGAGACGCTCCTGAAGCTTCTCACGGTCATAGTCGGACGTGGTCGTCTCGATCTGGGCGCGGATCTGCTCGGTGCGGGCCTTGATCGATTCAGCGTCACCGGCGCCATCGACGATGGTGGTGTTGTCCTTGTCGATGGTGACGCGCTTGGCGGTGCCGAGCATGCCGAGCGTGACGTTCTCAAGCTTGATGCCGAGGTCTTCGGAGATGACTTCGCCCTTGGTCAGGACGGCGATGTCTTCCAGCATGGCCTTGCGGCGGTCGCCGAAGCCGGGCGCCTTGACCGCAGCGACCTTCAGGCCGCCGCGCAGCTTGTTGACGACCAGGGTCGCCAGCGCTTCGCCTTCGATGTCTTCCGCGATGATCAGGAGCGGACGGCCCGACTGCACCACGGCTTCGAGGATCGGCAGGATCGACTGGAGGTTCGACAGCTTCTTTTCGTGGATCAGGATGTAGGGGTCAGCCAGTTCGACCTGCATCTTTTCCGGGTTGGTGATGAAGTAGGGCGACAGGTAGCCGCGGTCGAACTGCATGCCTTCCACGACGTCCAGTTCGAAGTCGAGGCCCTTGGCCTCTTCCACGGTGATGACGCCTTCCTTGCCGACCTTTTCCATCGCTTCGGCGATCTTCTGGCCGACTTCGACGTCGCCATTGGCCGAAATGATGCCGACCTGCGCGACTTCGTTCGAACCGGCAACCGGCTTGGAACGGGTCTTGATGTCTTCGACGACCTTGGTGACGGCGAGGTCGATGCCACGCTTGAGGTCCATCGGGTTCATGCCGGCGGCAACCGACTTCATGCCTTCGCGGACGATCGCCTGAGCAAGGACGGTCGCGGTGGTGGTGCCGTCACCAGCGATGTCGTTGGTCTTCGAAGCGACTTCGCGGACCATCTGGGCGCCCATATTCTCGAACTTGTCCTTCAGTTCGATTTCCTTGGCGACCGAAACGCCGTCCTTGGTGATGCGGGGCGCGCCGAAGCTCTTGTCGATGACGACGTTGCGGCCCTTGGGGCCCAGGGTCACCTTGACCGCGTCGGCCAGGATGTCGACGCCGCGCAGGATGCGCTCACGGGCGTCGCGGGAGAATTTTACGTCTTTTGCAGCCATGGGTAAAAACCTCTGCTTTTTTGACTATTGGGAAATTGCCGGTCTCCGTTCGAACTCAGGACGAACGGAGGAAAAGCTGATCACTGTCAGGCGATAACGCCCAGAATGTCGCTTTCCTTCATGATGAGCAGGTCTTCGCCGTCGACCTTCACCTCGGTGCCCGACCACTTGCCGAACAGGATGCGGTCACCAGCCTTGACGTCCAGCGGAGTCACCTTGCCATCTTCGGCCTTCGAGCCGGTGCCGACGGAGACGATTTCGCCTTCCTGCGGCTTTTCCTTGGCGGTGTCGGGGATGATGATGCCACCGGCAGTCTTCTCTTCCGCCTCTACGCGGCGGACGAGAACGCGGTCGTGCAACGGACGAAATGCCATGTTGAGTACCTTTCCCTCTTACGACGTTGATGGGATCTGGAAGGGCGGCCGGCAAAGGAAACACATCCCCTGAAAGCCTGCGCCCGTCGCTCCTTCTCCCGATGAACCTGGTTCTGTTAGCACTCCCGGTTGGGGAGTGCCAGCGCCGTTTCATATGGACGGCGGGAAATCATCGTCAAGAGGCAGGCAGAAAATTTTGTTCATCCGCCGTCCATGTCCGCCTACCCCGATTTGCCTCGCTCAGCCATGCACGGCGGGGCTTTGACTGGCCCGCCGTGCAGGAAACGAGACGTGGCGAGCGGTGCTGGCAATGCCCTGCCCCAAGCATATTTTTGCTTGTACGGCTTTTGCCCGGCCCGGCCGCTTCCTACCTTGCGGCGGAAAGCGGGGGTGCTGCCTTCGTCTTCCATCGTCATCAAGTGCCTTGGGGAAACCGGAATGACAGAGAAACAGCCTTACACACCGCCGCGCGTCTGGACCTGGGAACCGGGAAATGGAGGCGCCTTCGCCAATATCAACCGGCCCATCGCCGGTCCGACCCATGACAAGGAACTGCCGGTCGGCAAGAATCCGCTGCAACTCTATTCGCTGGGCACGCCCAATGGGCAGAAGGTGACCATCATGCTGGAGGAGCTGCTGGCGGCGGGGCATCAGGGTGCGGAATATGACGCCTGGATGATCCGCATCAACGAAGGCGACCAGTTCGGCAGCGGCTTTGTCTCGGTCAATCCCAACAGCAAGATCCCGGCCCTGATGGACCATAGCGTGTCCCCGCCGCAGCGCGTGTTCGAATCGGGATCGATCCTCCTCTACCTTGCCGAAAAGTTCGGCGCATTCCTGCCCGCCGATCCCGCCAAGCGGACGGAGGCGCTGAGCTGGCTGTTCTGGCAGATGGGCAGCGCGCCTCTGCTGGGCGGCGGGTTCGGCCATTTCTTCGCCTATGCGCCGGAAAAGTTGGAATATCCGATCAACCGCTACACCATGGAAGTGAAGCGGCAGATGGATGTGCTCGACCGGCGGCTGGCGGAGCATGAATTTGTCGCGGGCGATGAATATACGATCGCCGATATCGCCATCTGGCCCTGGTATGGCGGGGTGGCGCTGGGCCGGAGCTATGAACGGGCCGCGGAATTTCTGGATGCGGAGAGCTACAGCAATCTCCAACGGTGGGCGAAGCAGGTCGACGCCCGCCCCGCCGTTAAGCGCGGCCGCATCGTCAATCGCGCTTTCGGCCCGCCGGAGGAGCAATTGCACGAGCGCCATGACACCAGCGACTTCGAAACGAAGACGCAGGACAAGGTAGAAGACGCGGCTTAAATCCGATCTGCCGTTGCAGGTAGGAGTCCGTTCGGGCCTTGAACTGATTCCTGCCTGCGCAGAAGCGATTGATCTAGCCCGCCGCTTTCACGATCTCGGCCCAGGCGGCTTCGTCTATGACCTGGATGCCCAGGGCAGCGGCCTGTTTCAGCTTCGATCCGGCACCGGGTCCCGCGACGAGCAGGTCGGTCTTGGCGCTCACCGACCCGGCGGCCTTGGCCCCCAGCCGTTCCGCCTGCGCCTTTGCCTCGTCGCGGCTCATCGTCTCCAGCTTGCCGGTGAACACGACCGTCTTGCCCGTCACCGCGCTGGCGGTGGTTTCCACGACATAGGGCGGCGGCGACACTTCCGACAGCAGGTCTTCCCATGCTTCCCGGTTATGCGGTTCATGGAAGAAGTCGGCCAGCGCGTGGCCGACAGCGGAGCCCGCATTTTCGACGCCGATCATCTCCGCGATCGCCTTGTTCAGGCGATTGGCGCGCCTGGCCTCCTCCTCCCCTTCACCCATGGGGAAACTGTCCCGCAGTTCGATGATCTGCTCCGCCAGGGCACGGATCGCGGGGAGCGTTTCGTAGCGCTTGAGCAGGTCGCGCGCGGTCACCGCGCCGATATGGCGGATGCCCAGGCCAAAGAGCAGGCGGGCGGCGTCGGGGCTGCGCTTCGCCTCAATCGCCGCCAGCAGATTGTCGACGGACTTGTCCTTCCACCCTTCCCGGCCCAGCAACTCGGCCCTGTGCGTCTTCAGCCGGAATATGTCGGCAGGCTCCGCGATCCAGCCAAGCGCGATGAATTCCTCGATCGTCTTTTCGCCCAGTCCTTCAATGTCCAATGCCCCCCGGCTGACGAAATGGCGCAGCCGTTCGAAGCGCTGCGCCGCGCAGATGAGGCCGCCAGTGCAGCGGACATCCACCTCCCCCTCTTCGCGCACCGCTTCGGACCCGCAGACGGGGCAAGAGGCGGGAAAGACGAAGGGCGGCCGCGCTTCGCCACGGGTGAGGTTGTCCACCACCTGCGGAATGACGTCACCCGCCCGCTGCACGACGATGCGATCGCCCGGACGGACGCCCAGGCGCGCAATCTCATCGGCATTGTGCAGCGTGACGTTGGACACGACGACGCCGCCGACCGTCACCGGGGTCAGCCGCCCGACCGGGGTCAGCTTGCCCGTCCGCCCGACCTGGATGTCGATCGCCTCCAGCGTGGTTTGCGCGCGCTCCGCCGGGAATTTATGCGCGATCGCCCAGCGGGGAGCCTTGGCGACGAAACCCAGACGCTGCTGCCAATCGAGCCGGTCCACCTTGTAGACCACGCCATCGATGTCGAAGGGCAGGTCCGCCCGCGCCGCTTCGATATCGCGATAATGGGCGATGAGCGCATCCAGCGTATCGACGCAGGCCAACCGGTCCGACACGGGCAGGCCCCAACTGGCGATCGCCTGCATGACGCCAAGCTGCGTTTCGGCGGGGAAGGCGCTGACCTCGCCCCAGCCATGCGCCAGAAATCGCAGCGGGCGGCTGGCGGTGACGCCGGGGTCCTTTTGCCGCAGAGATCCGGCGGCGGCATTGCGTGGATTGGCGAACTGGCGCGCCTTGGCCGGGTCCTCCGCTTCGGCCAGCAGCCTTTCGTTGAGGGCGGCGAAATCGTCCTTCGCCATGTAGACCTCGCCCCGCACCTCGAACAGGCCGGGGACGTCAGCGCCGGTGAGCGTCTGGGGAATGTCGCCGATGGTGCGGACGTTGGCGGTTACATCCTCGCCGGTCGTCCCGTCGCCGCGCGTCGCCGCCAGCCGCAGCTCCCCCTCCTCATAGCGCAGCGAGCAGGACAGGCCATCAATCTTGGGCTCCGCCGTCAGCGCGACCGGCGCGTCGTCCGGCAAGGCAAGGAAGCGCCGGACGCGGGCAATGAATTCAGCGATGTCCTCGTCGGAAAAGCCGTTGTCCAGGCTCATCATGCGGACGGCATGCTGGACCTTTTTCAGGCCCGATGTCGGGGCCGCGCCGACCTGCGCATTGGGCGAATCCGCGCGGACAAGCTGCGGGAAGGCTGCCTCCAGCGCGTTATTCTCGCGCATCAGGGCGTCATATTCGGCGTCCGTGATCTCCGGCTGGTCCTGGTCATGGTAGAGCCGGTTATGCCGCGCGATCTCCCTGGCGAGGCGCATGAGGCGGTTGGCGGCTTCGGCTTCTGTCAGCTGGGCGGGGGTGACTGAGTCATTCATATCTGCTCCATCCCCGTTCGGTTCGAGCTTGTCGAGAACTGTTGCGCTGCCTGCTTCTCGACAAGCTCGAACCGAACGGAACGTGTCAAACCTCCAGCAGCCGCTCCGCCTGCGCGCGCGCTTCCACGGTGATCTCGGCGCCCGACAGCATGCGCGCGATTTCCTCGCGCCGTTCGCCATCGGTGAGGGCATGGACGCCGGTGCGGGTAACAGTGCCGTCGCTGGACTTTGCGATCAGCATATGGCCCGCTCCCCGCGCGGCGACCTGCGGGCTGTGGGTGACGACCAGTATCTGGTTGGTCCGCGCCAGCCGCGCCAGCCGCTCCCCGATCGCCGAAGCCACCGCGCCGCCCACGCCCCGGTCGATCTCATCGAAGATCAGCGTGTCCGCCCCGCCCTGCTCCGCCAAAGCGACCTTGAGCGCCAGGATGAAGCGCGACAATTCGCCGCCGCTGGCGATCTTCACCAAGGGGGCGAAGGGCGCGCCGGGATTGGTGGAAATCTCGAACTCCACCCGATCCATGCCATGGGCGCTCCACTGCCCTTCCTCCAGCGGCGCGACCACGGTGCGGAAGCGCGCGGCGTCCAGCTTGAGCGGCGCGAGTTCGCCCGCAACCGCCGCGTCCAGCCGGGCCGCCGCATCCTTGCGCGCGGCGGACAAAGCCTGCGCCGCCCGCGCATAATCCTCTGCCCGCGCCGCGACTTCTGCCTCCAGCGCGGCGAGATGCTCCTCCCCGCCCTCGATCGCGGCCAGCTTCGCCGCCATGTCGTCGCGCAGGGCGGCCAGATCGTCAGGCTGCACCTGATGCTTGCGCGCAAGGCCGCGCAGGTCGAACAGCCGGGTTTCGATGGCGTCCAGCCGCGCCGGATCGAAGCTCAACGCCTCGGCCGCGCCCGCCAGCCGGTCCTCCGCCTCCCCCGCCTCGATCACCGCGCGGTCGAGCGCCGCCAGCACATCGGCGAGCGGTTCATATTCGGACACGATCCGGTCCAGCCGCCGCGCCGCCTGCCGCAACTGGGCAAGGCCGCCGTCCGATCCGGTCAGGCAGTCTGTGACGGCGGACAGGTCATCGGCTAGGCGCGCGCCCTTCTGCATCGTCGCGCGTTCCTCCGCCAACGCCGCTTCCTCCCCCGGCTCCGGCGCGAAGCGGGACAGTTCCTCCACCGCATGGGTCAGATAGTCGCGGTCGCGCGCGGCGATCTCCACCGCTTCGCGGCTTTCCGCCAGCTTGTCCGCCGCAGCCCGCCATGCGGCATGGGCGCTGGCCACCGCCCCCGTATCGCAGCGGCCATAGCTGTCGAGCAGGCTGCGGTGGCCGCGCGGGTTGAGCAGGCCGCGATCGTCATGCTGCCCATGGATTTCAACCAGCGCCCCGCCCAGTTCCCGCAGCAACGCGGCGGAGCAGGCCTGATCGTTCACAAAGGCGCGGCTGCCCCCGTCCGCCTTCAATGTCCGGCGGATGATCAGCGGTTCGCCCGGTTCGATGTCGATGCCATTGTCCGCCAGCAGCCGGGCGGCGCGGTGATCAGGGGCCGGAGACTCGAAGGTCGCGGATACGCTTGCCTGCGCCTCTCCGCTGCGCACCAGCCCGCTGTCGGCGCGCGCGCCAAGCGCCAGGCCCAGCGAATCAAGCAGGATCGACTTGCCCGCGCCCGTTTCCCCCGTCAGCACGCCAAGGCCTGCGCCGAATTCCAGGTCCAGCGCCTCGATCAGGACGACATTGCGGATGGAGAGGGTGGTCAGCACCTGACAATCTCCCCCCTCCCTTTCTAGGGAGGGGCCGGGGGTGGGTGTGCCGTCCCAAGCGGCACCTGTATCCGAGAGGCCGGACGCTCGCTGCGCTCGCACCCACCCCGGCCCCTTCCCCTGAATGGGAGGGGCTATATTCCGTTACGCCTTTCCGCCATGTTCCCGCATGAGCTTGAAGGAACGCTCATACCATTTGGAACCGGGATAGTTCCGGCCCAGCACGGCGGCCGCCTTCTGCGCCTCTTCCCGGATGCCGAGCGAGAGGTAGCTTTCGACCAGGCGCTCCAGCGCTTCGGGCGTGTGGGTGGTCGTCTGATATTTGTCGATGACCGTGCGGAAACGCAGTGTCGCCGCCAGCCACTGGCCGCGCCGCTGATAGAAGCGGCCGACTTCCATTTCCTTGCCCGCCAGGTGATCGTTCACCAGGTCCAGCTTCAACCGCGCATCGGCGGCGTATCGCGTGTCGGGATAGCGGCGGATGAGTTCGCCCAGCGCGTCCAGCGACTGCTGCGTGATCTTCTGGTCGCGGGTGACATCGGCGATCTGCTCATAATAGCAAAGCGCGATGAGATAATAAGCGTAGGGCGCGTCCTTGTTGCCGGTATGGATCGACAGGAAACGCTGCGCCGCGCCGATCGCCTCGTTATAGTCCCGGTTCATATAATAGCTGAACGCGGACATGAGCTGCGCGCGGCGGGCCCAGGGGGAATAGGGATGCTGGCGTTCCACCTCGTCGAACAGGGCGGCGGCGAGCTTGTACTGGCCCCGATCCAGCCGGTATTTGCCCGCATTGTAGAGGGTGGACACGTCCCGCGCGACATATTGGGTGTCGGCCTTGTTCTTGGACGTCGCACAGCCCGAAAGCGCGAGGGCGGCGAGCAGGACCGGAGCGGTGGCCGCGCCGATGCGCGTCATTGTTTTCGTCAGCATGGCCGGGTCATAGCGGAGCGAATGGCGCTCGCCAAGCGGCAGAATGGGCAGGCAGGCCCATGCGGCGTTCAGTGCGCTCCCGCAGGCAGGTCGAGCCGGGCGATCACGCCGCCTTCGGGCCGGTGATCGAGCGCGAAACGGCCCTTGAGCTGGGCGGCCAGCGCCGTCGCGATCTTGAGCCCGATCGAGGGGCCATGGCCAAGTTCGAAGCCGGGCGCCAGCCCTGCCCCGTCATCGGCGATCTTCAACGACAATGCGCCGCTGCTGTCTTCCAGCGTCACGGCGATGGAGCCGCCCCGGTCCGGCAGGCCATGTTCGATCGCATTACTGACCGCTTCGGCCACGATGATGGCGAGCGGCACGGCGACGCGGGATTGCAGCGTCAGGCCCGGCGGCGCTTCCACGCTGACGCTGATATCCTCGCGCCCGCTGGCGGTCACGACATCCTGCGTCAGGCGCGTGAGGAAGCCCTGAATATCCTGCCCTTCATCGGCCGGATCGTACAGGGTGCGGCTGATCCGCCCGATCAGGGCGAGGCGGCCGGCCGCGTCGTCCAGCGCGGCCCGCGCCTGCTCATGGTCCACATGGTTCTTCCGCAGCGCCAGCATCGCGGCCACCACCTGCAAATTGTTGGACACGCGATGCTGCAATTCGTGGAACAGCAGCTCGCGGTTTTCGGCGAGCGCGCGGCTGCGCTCCCGCTCCAGCGCCAGATTGACATTCGCCCGTTGCAGGAAATGGATCAGCGCAATGTCGACGGCGGCGACAAATCCATAGAAGCATAGCGCGAGCGCCACGCCGGGATTCATCGTGAAGGCCATGCGCGGCGGGATGAAGGCGTACCAGGAAACAAGGCCGCACAAGATCGCCGCGAACGTGCCGGGCCGCACGCCGAACAGAAAAGCCGTCAGGATGATCACCGGAAAGAAGGCGACGAAGGGATAGCCGATCGGCAGGAAACTCTCCGCCAGCAGGCGAAGGCCGAAGGCAACGCCGCAAAGCAGCGCGCTGATCAGATAGGCATAAGCGGGATGAGGAAGAACGAGCGGCAGGCGCTCGACGAACCGTTCATTGGTGCGCTGCATCAACTTCCCCCCGGTAACGGGCGGCACAATATCAGAAGAATCCGCAGCGCCAATTGATGGATATCAGGCACATGGCGTCAATGACAAAAAAAGGGGCGCCCCGAAGGACACCCCTTTCCTATTCATCAGAAGCAGGAACAATCAGTCCTGCGTCAGGAAGTCCGGCAGACCGGCGTTGGAGCCGTCATCGTCTCCGCCGCCATTGCCGCCACGGCCTTCGCCACGCGGGCCCCGATCACCACCGCGGTCACGGCGCGGGCCGCGATCGCCGCCACGGTCACCACCGCGACCGCCACGATCACCGCCGTCGCGGCGCGGGCCACGGCCACGATCGCCACGGTCGCCGCGATCACCACGGGGCTCGCGAGGTTCGCGCGGAGGACGGGTGTCTTCCAGTTCCTCGCCGGTTTCCTGATCGACGACGCGCATCGACAGGCGAACCTTGCCGCGCGGATCGATCTCCAGGACCTTGACCTTCACTTCCTGGCCTTCCGACACGACGTCGGTCGGCTTTTCGACGCGCTCATTCTTCATTTCGGACACGTGGACGAGACCGTCCTTGCCGCCCATGAAGTTCACGAAAGCGCCGAAGTCGACGATGTTGACGACCTTGCCGTTGTAGATCTTGCCGACTTCCGCTTCCTCGACGATGCCGAGGATCCACTTCTTTGCGGCTTCGATCTGGTCGATGTCGGACGAGCTGATCTTGATGATGCCTTCGTCGTCGATATCGACCTTCGCGCCGGTTTCCGCGACGATTTCGCGGATGACCTTGCCGCCGGTGCCGATGACGTCGCGGATCTTCGACTTGTCGATCTGGATCGTCTCGATGCGCGGGGCATGCGCCGACAGCTCGGTCCGGGTCGAGGACAGGGCCTTGTTCATCTCAGCCAGGATGTGGGCGCGGCCTTCCTTCGCCTGACGCAGCGCGACTTCGAAGATTTCCTGCGTGATGCCGGCAACCTTGATGTCCATCTGCATGGTGGTGATGCCCTGTTCGGTGCCCGCCACCTTGAAGTCCATGTCGCCCAGATGATCTTCGTCGCCCAGGATGTCGCTGAGAACCGCGAAATCCTTGCCGTCGAGGATCAGGCCCATGGCGATGCCCGACACCGGACGCTTGAGCGGAACGCCCGCGTCCATCATCGACAGCGAACCGCCGCAGACCGTCGCCATCGAGGACGAGCCGTTGGACTCGGTGATGTCGGACAGGACGCGGATGGTGTAGGGGAATTCTTCCTTGCTGGGCAGCACGGGGTGCAGGGCGCGCCATGCCAGCTTGCCATGGCCGACCTCGCGGCGGCCCGGCGCGCCGAAGCGGCCGACTTCACCGACCGAATAGGGCGGGAAGTTATAGTGCAGCATGAAGCTTTCATAATGAACGCCGGTCAGGCCGTCGATCATCTGCTCGGCGTCCTTGGTGCCGAGCGTGGTGGTGCAGATCGCCTGCGTTTCGCCGCGGGTGAACAGCGCCGAACCGTGGGTGCGCGGCAGGAAGCCGACCATCGCTTCGATCGGGCGGATCTGCGTGGTGGTGCGGCCGTCGATGCGCTTGCCATCCTTGATGATGGCGGTGCGGACGATTTCCGATTCCAGCTTCTTGGTCAGCTTGATGCCGGCCATGACGGCCTGCGCGTCCAGACCCTCTTCCGCGAAGAAAGCCTTCGCCTTGTCGCGGGCGGCGTTGATCGCATCCGAACGGGCCGACTTGCTGGTCAGCTTGTAGGCGGCCGCGATGTCCTTGCCGATCAGCTTCTTGAGCTTCTTCTTGAGGTCATCCAGGTCGTCGCCCTTTGCGACTTCCCACGGCTCCTTCGCAGCCTTTTCAGCCAGCTCGATGATCGCGCCGACGACCTTCTTGCTCGCTTCATGAGCGAACAGGACGGCGCCGAGCATGACGTCTTCCGAAAGCTCCTTGGCTTCGGATTCGACCATCATCACCGCGTCCTGGGTGGCGGCGACGACCAGGTCGAGTTCGCCGGTCTTCACCTCGTCCATCGACGGGTTCAGCTGATATTCGCCATCCTTGTAGCCGACGCGGGCAGCGCCGATCGGGCCGAGGAAGGGCACGCCCGACAGGGTCAGCGCGGCCGAAGCGGCGATCATCGCCACGATATCGGGCTCGCTCTCGCCATCGAAGCTCAGAACCTGAGCGATGACGTTGATTTCGTTGTAGAAACCTTCGGGAAACAGCGGGCGGACCGGGCGGTCGATCAGGCGGCTGGTCAGCGTTTCCTTTTCGGTCGCGCCACGCTCACGCTTGAAGAAGCCGCCGGGGATGCGGCCGGCCGCGGAATATTTTTCCTGATAGTGGACGGTCAGCGGGAAGAAGTCCTGCCCTTCCTTCACCGACTTGGCGGCGGTCACGGCGCACAGCACCACGGTTTCGCCATAGGTCGCCAGCACGGCGGCGTCAGCCTGACGCGCAATGCGGCCGGTTTCGAGCGTGAGGGTCTTTCCGCCCAGCTCGATTGATACCTTCTTTACATCGAACATAATGTTTTCCTTCGCCCGCCGGGCCCTATTGCCGGGCGGGGCCTTTGATGGGCCTGATGGCCCAAGATGGAGAGCTTTACCTCTCCTCCGTTCGCCCTGAGCGAAGTCGAAGGGTCCAGCTGAGCGTAGCGAAGGCACTTCGCCTTCGCTCAGTGGAGGGCTTCGACAAGCTCAGCCCGAACGGTTGGGGGAGGTTCCCCCGTCATGGCGCCGTGCCGGATTGCCCGGAGCCATGTTGTCAGAATCGGAAACGGCCCCGATCGGGGGCCGCTCCTTCTTTAGCAGACTTACTTACGCAAGCCCAGCTTTGCGATGAGGTCGTTATAACGGCCCGCATCCTTTTTCTTGAGGTAATCCAGCAGCGAACGGCGCTTGTTGACCAGCATCAGCAGGCCGCGACGGCTGTGGTTATCCTTGTGATGACCCTTGAAATGCTCGGTCAGGTTGGAAATGCGTTCCGAAAGGATCGCGACCTGGACTTCCGGCGAACCGGTATCGCCTTCCGCGCGGGCATGTTCCTTGATCAGCGCTTCCTTGCGCTCAGCAGTAATCGACATCGGCTTCCTTTCATAACATCTAGAGATTGAAGCCGCGCACCACCCGGATTTCCGGGCCACTGGCTTCGACCAGCGCGACGGGCACATCGCCCTCCATCGCCAGCATCAGGCCGGTATGCGGTTTCCCCACGAGCACCTTCCCCTGCCGGAGAGCCAATGCGTCATCGGGAGAGACTGCGAGAGCCGGGATGTCGTCCAGCCCTGCGGTCAACGGCAGCATCAGACCGCCGAAGCCGCCGCCCCTAGCAGCTTCGTCCAATTTGTCCAGCGAAATCGCGGATTCCAGGGTGAACGGGCCTGCCTTGATGCGCCGGAGCATGGTGACATGGCCGACGGTGCCAAGGGCAATGGCGATGTCGCGCGCGAGGGAGCGGATATAGGTGCCCTTGGAGACATGGGCGGTGAGGGTGACGCTTCCCACTTCCTCCGCGTCTCCGCGTCTCCGCGTGAACTGATTTTCCTCGCGCGGAGACGCGGAGACGCGGAGGGAATATATGGTGACCTGGCGCGTCTTCATTTCCACGTCCTGCCCCGCGCGCGCGAGGTCGTAGGCGCGCTGGCCGTCGATCAGGATGGCGGAATAAGCAGGCGGCGCCTGCTCGATCGGGCCGGTGAAGCTGGGCAGCACCGCCTCGACTTCGGCAAGTGTGGGCCGGGCATCGCTGCTGGCGATCACCTTCCCTTCCAGGTCGAGCGTGTCGGTCTGCGCCCCGAACGCTATGGTGAAGTCATAAATCTTGTCGCTGTCGAGCATCCGCCCGGCAAGCTTGGTCGCCTCACCCACCGCAACCGGCAGCACGCCCGTCGCCAGCGGATCGAGCGTTCCGCCATGGCCGACCTTCAACTTGCCCGCCCCGCTCTGCCTCAGCGCGCGCTTGACGGCGCTCACCGCCTGCGTGGAGCCGAGCCCATGCGGTTTGTCGAGGATGATCCAGCCGTGCATGCAAATCGACGCGGCGCGTCAGTCCTCGCCGCCCGGCTGCTCAAGATCGCGCGCCACCTTGGGGTCGCGCAGCAACTTGTCGATATGGCTGCCCTCATCGAAGCTCTCATCGGCGAGGAATTTGAGCTTCGCCGCATATTTGAGGCGTACGCGATGGGCGACCTCACGCTGGAGATAAGCGGTGTTGGTGCGCAGCGCCTTCAACACCGCGTCTTCATCCTGCCCCAGCAGCGATTTCACGAACACGGTCGCGTGGCGCAGGTCCGGGGACATGCGTACTTCGGTTACGCTGACGACATGCCTGGCGAGAACATCGTCATGCACGTCGCCGCGCTGGAGGATGCCGGACAGGACATGGCGCACCTGCTCGCCCACGCGAAGGAGGCGGACGGAGGGGCCTTCGGGTTGATTGGACATAAATCCTCCCCTCCCGTGAACGGGAGGGGCCGGGGGTGGGCTCTTCCCATCGGCCGTTGCAATTCAGGAGAGGGCGAGGCCGAGGGGAGCACGGATCACAGCGTCCGGGCGCGTTCTTCGACCTCGAACAGTTCCAGCGTATCGCCAGCCTTGATGTCGTTCGTGTCCTGCAACACCGCACCGCACTCCATGCCCGCCCGGACTTCGGACACATCGTCCTTGAAGCGGCGGAGCGAGGCGATGTGGGTGCGCGACACGATGACATCGTCGCGGGTGAGGCGCGCGGCCAGCCCCTTGCGGATGATGCCGTCGAGGACGAGCAGACCAGCGGCCTTGTCCTTCTTGCCCGCGGGGAAGACCTGCAACACCTCGGCGCGGCCGACGATGGTTTCGATGCGCTCTGGAGCCAGCTGGCCCGCCATTTCGCCGCGAACTTCCTCAAGCAGGTCGTAGATCACGTCATAATAGCGCAGCGAGATCTTCTCGCGCTCCGCCAGCTGACGCGCCTTGGCGTTGGGACGGACGTTGAAGCCGATCAGCGGCGCGCGGCTGGCGGCGGCCAGCGTGACGTCGCTTTCCGTGATCGCGCCGACACCCGAATGCAGGATGCGCACCTTGATCTCGTCGGTCGAGATGCGGTTGAGCGACGACACGATCGCTTCGACCGAACCCTGCACATCGCCCTTCACCACCACCGGATATTCGATGACCTTGGTGTTGAGCGCCGAGAACATATGTTCGAAGCTGGTCGGAGCCGCCGTGGTCCGCTTCTTCGTCGCCTGTTCCTGACGGTAGGCGGCGACTTCGCGGGCGCGCGCTTCATTCTCGACCACGGTCAGCTGATCACCGGCGAGCGGAACGCCCGACAGACCCAGCACTTCGACCGGAGTGGACGGCCCTGCGACCTTCACATTCTGGCCCTTGTCGTTGATGAGAGCGCGGACCTTGCCGCTTTCCGCACCGATGACGAAGGTGTCGCCGACCTTGAGTGTGCCCTTGCGGACCAGCACGGTCGCAACCGCGCCACGGCCCTTGTCCAACTGCGCCTCGACCACATTGCCTTCGGCCGGGCGGTCGGGGTTAGCGGTCAGCTCCATCAGTTCGGCCTGGAGCAGGATCTTCTCGATCAGCGTGTCGAGGCCGGTGCCCTTGAGCGCCGAAACTTCGACGTCCTGCGTTTCGCCGCCCATGTCCTCGACGATCACCTCATGCTCCAGCAGGCGCTCGCGCACGCGCTGGGGATTGGCTTCGGGCTTGTCGATCTTGTTGATCGCGACGATCATCGGCACGCCAGCGGCCTTGGTATGGTTGATCGCCTCGATCGTCTGCGGCATCAGCCCGTCATCGGCCGCCACCACCAGGATGACGATGTCCGTGACGTTCGCGCCACGCGCGCGCATTTCCGAAAAGGCTTCGTGGCCCGGCGTGTCGAGGAAGGTGATGGTGTCACCGCCCTTGGTCTTGATCTGATAGGCGCCGATATGCTGGGTGATGCCGCCGCTTTCGCCCGACACCACATTGGTGCCGCGCAAAGCGTCGAGCAGCGACGTCTTGCCGTGATCGACATGGCCCATGATCGTGACGACAGGCGGACGCGGCTTCAACGTTTCGGGCGCGTCAACCTCGCCTTCCATGCCGATTTCGACGTCAGCGTCGGACACGCGCTGGATACGGTGGCCGAATTCCTCGACCAGCAGCTCCGCCGTATCCTGATCGATCGGCTGGTTGAGCGTGACGGCGGTGCCCATCTTGAACAGGGCCTTCACCAGATCCGCGCCCTTTTCGGCCATGCGGTTGGCGAGTTCCTGAACGGTGATGCTTTCCGGCACGACAACGTCGCGGACCTGCTTTTCACGCTGCTGCGCGCCGCCCGAATAATGAGCGCGGCGCTCCTTCTCCCGGGCGCGCTTGAGCGCGGCGAGGCTGCGGGCGCGGGCGCTGTCATCATCCGCGAGGGCACGGGTGACGGTCAGCTTGCCCGACTGGCGGCGATTGTCGTCGGCACGCTTGGTCCGGTCCGGCTTGGCCGGTTCGGGACGCTTGATCGGAGTGACCGGCGTGAAGCGGCGCGGCGGTGGCGTGGTGGCGGCAGGCGAGGCGGCGGCGGGGCGCTGTTCGGGCGCTTGCGCGGCGGGCTGTTCCTCCGCGGGAGCGGGAGCAGGCGCAGGCTCGACGGCCGGAGCCGCGGCAGGAGCCCTGGCCTCTTCCTCCGCACGGCGCGCGGCTTCTGCCTCGGCAGCTTCGGCGGCCAGACGGTTTTCCTCGGCGCGGCGCTTCTCTTCTTCGGTCGCGGCAAGGCGCTGCGCATCTTCGCGGCGGCGCGCTTCTTCCAGCGCGTTCATCCGCGCTTCCTCAGCCTCGCGCAGCAGCTTGGCCTGCAATTCCTGACGCGACATCAGGCTCTGCGGCGGAGCGGGCCTTGCGGGGGCGGCAGGCTGCGGCGCGCGCGCCTGGGGCTGCTGCGGCGCGGGCGCTGCGGCGGCGGGCGCCGGGGTCGGATCAGCCTGCGGCGCAGAAGCGGGCGCACCGGCTTCGCCCGGCTTGCCCAGGATGCGGCGCCGCTTCACCTCAACCACGACCGTATTCTTGCGGCCATGGCTGAACTGCTGCTGCACCTGGCCGGATTCGACGGTCCGCTTGATGCCCAGCGGCTTGCGGCCCAGAACCGGCTTGTCTTCCTTGCTGTCACTCATACGACTGAACTATACCCTTCACTTCAACCCGGCTGGTAAGGCCCGCCGGCGCCTTCATTCCATGCAGCCTAGACGCCCTGCGCACCGGCGGAGTCCTGCTCCCCATGCGCGGGCGCCTCGGTAGCGCAACCCAGATAGCTTTCCAAGCGGCCGATGGCCGTACGCAGACGCGACGCGGCACGCGAGTCGGTCACTGCGATATGGACGACATTGTCCCGCCCCATTGCCATAGATAGGGCGTGTCGGTCCACAGGCAAGACGATGCCTGCCAAATCCGTGCCTTCCGCCTCCTGCCCGACGCGCAGGGCCTGGTCCAGCTTGCGATTGCCGTCCGCCGCCGCATCGCTGGCGTGGAGCAGCAGTTCGACCTTGCCCTGACGGCAGGCCACGTCGATCTTTTCAGAGCCGGTGAGGACCATGGACGCCCGCGCCTCCAGCCCCAGCCGGTCGAGCAGCGCCTTGCGCAGCCCCTCCTCTATGAGGTCCGGCAGCGCATCGGGAATGTGCAGATCGCCGGTCTTGAAAGCGCGGGACAGCGCGCCCTTGAGCTTGCCCCTGGTTAGCGCCTGCTCCAGCTCGGCGCGCGGCACACCGATCCATGCGCCACGGCCGGGCGCCTTTGCGCGGATATCGGGCAGCACCTCACCAGCCGGTCCGATGGCCAGCCGCACGAGCCCTTCGGGATCAGCGCGATCGCCGGAGAGGATGCACTTGCGTTCGGTCACAGGATCAGCCCCTCCCTTTCAAGGGAGGGCCGCCCAGAGGCACGTGACTCTGGATGAGGGTGGGTCGCGCAAAGCGCATCCGCCCTCACCCTTTCCTGGTAGCTGGCGATTGCCACCCAATCGCACCCACCCCCGGCCCTTCCCCTGAAATGGAAAGGCGCGGATAGAGCAGCGCTATATGCCGGTCTTAGCCTCTCATTGGGGAGTAACCGCAGCATTGGCGTCCTCCCCAGGCTTGGGCGCGGGCGGACGATCGGCAATCAATATGCCGTTCGTCCCGTAATTTTCCGTCGAAATCTCCGAAATCACCACCTGCACGGCGGCAGCGGGCTTGCCCAGCCGCTCTACCATCGACCTGGTGATGTCGGCGACGATGGCCGATTTCTGTTCGCGGGTGGCGCTTCCGGCCAGACGGATATCGATGAACGGCATGAGCCTTACGCCTCCTCGCCTTCGAACCAATGCGCGCGGGCGGCCATGATGATCTCATTGCCCTGTTCTTCGGTCAGGCCATATTCGGCAAGGATGCCGCCCTTGTCCTCACTGCCCTCATTACGGCGGCGGCGCTGATCGACGCGCTTCTTCGCGATCAGTTCATCGGTCGCAAGGTCGGCGAGATCGTCAAGCGTCTTCACGCCCGCCTTGCCCAGCGTCACCAGCATGGCTTCGGTGAGGTGCGGCATGTCGGCCAACGCATCCTCGACGCCCAGCGCGCGGCGTTCGTCGCGGGCAGCGGCTTCGCGGCGCTCCAGCGCTTCCTGCGCGCGGCTCTGCAACTCGGCGGCCAGTTCCTCGTCGAACCCTTCGATCGAGGCCAGCTCGTCCACCTCGACATAGGCGACTTCTTCCAGCTCGCCAAAGCCTTCCGCCACCAGCAGCTGCGACAGCGTTTCGTCCACGTCCAGTTCGTTCTGGAACATTTCGGAGCGGGCAACGAATTCCTTCTGGCGCTTTTCGGAGGCATCAGCCTCGGTCATGATGTCGATGGCCTTGCCGGTCAGCTGGCTGGCGAGGCGGACATTCTGACCACGGCGGCCGATGGCGAGCGAGAGCTGATCGTCGGGAACGACGACTTCGATACGCTCCTCCTCCTCGTCGATGACGACGCGGGCGACCTGCGCGGGCTGGAGCGCGTTGACGACAAAGGTCGCCGTGTCTTCCGACCAGGGGATGATGTCGATCTTTTCCCCCTGCATTTCCTGCACGACCGCCTGCACGCGGCTGCCCTTCATGCCGACGCAGGCGCCGACCGGATCGATGCTGCCGTCGCGGCTGATCACGCCGATCTTGGCGCGCGAGCCCGGATCACGGGCGGCGGCCTTGATCTCGATCACGCCGTCATAGATTTCGGGCACTTCCTGCGCGAACAGCTTCTTCATGAATTCGGGATGCGCGCGGGACAGGAAAATCTGCGGCCCGCGATTTTCGCGGCGCACGTTCAGGATCACCGACCGGATGCGGTCGCCGACGCGGACGACCTCGCGCGGGATCTGCTGGTCGCGGCGGATGACGCCCTCGGCCCGGCCCAGGTTCACGACGACATGGCCGAACTCGACGGACTTGACGACGCCGGTGATGATCTCACCCACGCGGTCCTTGAATTCCTCATATTGACGCTCGCGCTCGGCGTCGCGGACCTTCTGGAAGATCACCTGCTTGGCCGACTGGGCATCGATGCGGCCAAGGTCGATCGGGGGCAGCGGATCGACGATGAAGTCGCCGATGACGGCATCCTTCTTCAGCTTCTGCGCCTGCTTGAGGTCTACCTGCTTGAAATAATCGTCCACGGCCTCGACCACTTCGACGACGCGCCACAGGCGCAGGTCGCCGCTATCGGGGTCCAGCTTCGCGCGGATGTCGTTTTCCGCACCATAGCGCGCGCGGGCGGCGCGCTGGATCGCGTCTTCCATCGCCTCGATGACGATCGCCTTGTCGATCATCTTCTCGCTGGCGACGCTGTTCGCGATGGCGAGCAGCTCGGCCTTGTTGGCGGAAATGGCGTTGGCCATGGTCGTGAACCCTTACTCTTCGGTTTCGAACTCGTCCGCCCCATCGGATGAGAGCGGCATGCTAGCAGAAATGAGCGCGTCGGTCAGTATCAGCTTGGCATCGCCGACCAGCGCGAAGGGGATGGAGACATCCCCGGCCTTATTGTCCTTGAACTGGATGTTCCCACCCTCGACGCCGTTCAGCGTGCCCCGGAAGCTCTTGCGCCCCGCGACAGCCTCCGCCGTGGCGATCTTCGCCTCATGCCCGGCCCATTCCATATAGTCGTGGAGGCGGGTCAGCGGCCGGTCGATGCCGGGCGAGCTGACCTCCAGCCGGTAGGCTTCCTCGATCGGATCAGCCTCGTCCAGCACATCGGACAGGCGGCGCGAGATGGTGGCGCAATCTTCGATGACGAGCTGCTTGGTCGCGGGATTTTCCGCCATGACCTGCAACGTATATTCGTCACCCGACCCGAACAGCTTCACGCGCACGAGGTCGAAGCCCAGGGCCTTCACCTCCGGTTCGATCAGCGCGGTCAGTTCGGCGATGTCCGCCATGCAGTCTCCAGCAAAATATATGCGCCTTCCCCGCCGCAGGCTTTCCGCCCGCGACCCCGACATGTTTGACGATGTAAGGAAGCAAGGGCGATATAAGGGGCGTGTGGAAAATCTGCAACAAAATTAATCCTGGCCCATTTCATCCGTTCGGGCTGAGCTTGCCGAAGCCCTTCGCTTTCTTGCAGAAGTAGAAAACGCCGCCTCCGGCGCGAAAGGCTCAGGACGAATGGAGATTGGAATGGACCGCGCACTCATCACAGCCCTGCCCCTCATCCTCATCGCCTGCTCGGCGGACAACGCCACGGGACAGAATAGCAGCGGCGTGGCGGACAAACCGTTCAAGACATCCGTCATCGCCGATTTCGATTCGCCCTGGGCCATGACGTTCCTGCCCGACGGCCGCGCGCTCATCACCGAAAAGGCGGGCGAGATGATCCTGTTCGACCCGAAGAACGGGGCGAAGATTCCGGTCGCGGGCATCCCGAAAGCCGACAGCGCGGGCCAGGGCGCGCTGATGGACGTGGTCCTTTCCCCCGGCTTCGCGCGCGACAGGAAAGTCTATTTCAGCTTTTCGGAGGCCGGGCCCGGCGGCAAGGGCGTCGCGCTGGCGACCGGCACCTTCAACCAGGCGAGCGACGGCACCACGAAACTGGACGGCGTGAAGACCATCTTCCGCGCCACGCCCTATGTCGATGGCAACGGCCATTATTCCGGCCGCATCGCCTTTTCACCGGACGGGAAATATCTCTTCTTCACCAATGGCGAGCGGCAGAAGTTCGATCCGGCGCAGGACCCGAAGGCCACGCTTGGCAAGGTGCTGCGCCTGAACCTCGACGGCACGCCTGCCGCCGGAAACCCGCTCGCGGCGAAGGGCTTTCATCCTGCCGTCTGGTCCTATGGCCACCGCAACCTGCTGGGCATCGCCTTCGACAAGGACGGGCGGCTGTGGGAGCAGGAGATGGGGCCCAAGGGCGGGGATGAGGTCAATCTCATCAAGCCGGGGCTCAACTATGGCTATCCCAAAGTGTCCAATGGCGACCATTATGACGGCAAGCCGATCCCCGATCACAGCGCGGGTGACGGCTTCGAAGCGCCGAAAGTCTGGTGGACCCCGGTGATTTCGCCCGCTGGCCTGCTTTATTATTCAGGCGACCTGTTCCCGCAGTGGAAAAATTCCCTCTTCATCGGCGGCCTGTCGAGCCAGTCGCTGGTGCGCGTGAAGCTGGACGGAGAGAATGCGGCGAAGGCGGATCAGTGGGACATGGGCGCGCGCATCCGCGAGGTGGAACAAGGACCGGACGGCGCGCTCTGGCTGCTGGAGGATGGTGGTCAGGGGTCGCAGGGGCGGCTGCTCAAGCTGACGCCTGCCAGTTGACCAGCCTCACCTCCGTTGGTTTCGAGCGACGTCGAGAAATGGAAAGCGCATCCCCATCGTTTTCTCGACTTCGCTCGAAACGAATGGAGGCATTAATCGTCATCCCCGCGAGGGCGCGGACCCACTTGCCGCCTTATAGCTGGATGAAACCCGGGTTCCCGCCCGCGCGGGACGACGAAGACATGCTGGAAGCGGCGCGTACCAGCCTTAAACCAGCCGGCTCTGCTTCACCGCCGCCTCGATGAAGCTGGCGAACAGCGGATGCGGGTCGAAGGGTTTGGACTTCAACTCCGGGTGGAACTGCACGCCCACGAACCACGGATGGTCAGGCCGCTCGACAATTTCGGGCAGAGTGCCGTCAGGCGACATGCCGGAAAAGATCAGGCCGCCCTTTTCAAGCGCGTCGCGATAGCCCGCATTCACCTCGTAACGGTGGCGGTGGCGCTCGCTAATCTCTTCCACGCCATAGATGCCCGCGACGACACTGTTGCCGGTCAGCTTGGCCGGATAAGCGCCCAGCCGCATCGTGCCGCCCAGATCGGTCTCGGCCGTGCGCTTCTGGAGCCCCTCGCTGCTCATCCATTCGGTGATGAGACCGACGACGGGCTCCGACGTTTCGCCAAATTCAGTGGTGGACGCATCGGCAATGCCTGCCGTGTTCCGCGCGCCTTCGATGCAGGCCATCTGCATGCCAAGGCAGATGCCGAAGAAAGGCACGTTGCGTTCGCGCGCGAAGCGGACGCTGGCGATCTTCCCTTCCGACCCGCGCACGCCAAAGCCGCCGGGCACCAGGATGCCGTGCATCGGCTCCAGGCTGGCGGCGACGTCATCGCCCTTTTCAAACAGTTCCGCGTCGATCCACTTGATGTTCACCTTCACCCGGTTGGCGAAGCCGCCATGGGTCAGCGCTTCGTAGAGCGACTTGTACGCGTCCGGCAGGCCGACATATTTGCCGACGACGCCGATCGTCACTTCGCCTTCGGGATTCTGCTGGCGATCCATGATGTCGATCCAGCGGTCGAGCGACGGCTTGGGCGCGCCCTCAATCCCGAAGGCGCGCAGCACTTCCTCATCCAGCCCTTCGGCATGATATTGCGCGGGCACGGCATAGATGCTGCTGGCGTCCAGCGCCGGAATCACCGCTTCCTTGCGGACATTGCAGAACAGCGCGATCTTCGCGCGCTCGCTGTCGGGCAGAGGATGTTCGCAGCGGCACAGCAATATGTCCGGCTGGATGCCCAGCGACGTCAATTCCCGCACGCTATGCTGCGTCGGCTTGGTCTTCAACTCGCCCGCGGCGGCGATATAGGGGACCAGCGTCACATGGACGAAGATCGACTGGCCGCGATCCAGATCATTATGCAACTGGCGAATCGCTTCCATGAAGGGCAGCGATTCGATGTCGCCCACCGTGCCGCCAATCTCGCACAGCACGAAGTCCAGATCGTCGGTGTCGGCGGTGGCGAAGGCCTTGATCTCGTCCGTGACGTGGGGGATCACCTGCACCGTCGCGCCCAGATAATCGCCGCGCCGCTCGCGCTGGATGATCGTCTGATAGACGCGGCCCTGCGTCACATTGTCGGACTGGCGCGCCGAAACGCCCGTGAAACGCTCATAATGACCAAGGTCAAGGTCGGTTTCCGCCCCGTCGTCGGTCACATAGACTTCGCCATGCTGATACGGGCTCATCGTGCCCGGATCGACGTTGAGATAGGGGTCGAACTTCCGAATGCGCACACGGAACCCTCGCGCCTGCAACAGAGCTGCAAGCGAAGCGGCCATCAGGCCCTTGCCAAGCGAGGAGACCACGCCGCCGGTGATGAAAATATACCGCGCCATGGGAGGAGAGGCTTAGCCTTTTACAAACGAGTTGGGCAAGCACGCGAATCCACGCGCGAGCAAAAAAGATCGGAAATGGGAAAGAAAGATCAGTTGGCGAGCGGGACCGCGCCGCCATTGGCGTTGCCGCCGGCCTGACCTTCGCCCGCCGCGCCTGCCGCACCGGCGAGCGGATCGGCATTGCCCGCCGCGGGAGCCGGGGCCGCGGGCGCCGCGGGCGCCTGCTTCACCAGCGACGTGTCGATGTCGCTGGGCGCATGCTGCACCGACGCGATCACCGCCAGCACGATCGACAGCAGCACGAAAATGCTGGCGAGCACGGTCGTCGAACGGGTCAGAAAGTCCGCCGCGCCCCGCGCCGACATCAGCCCCGCCGGGCTGCCGCCCACGCCCAGCCCGCCGCCTTCCGACTTCTGCATCAGAATGACGGTGACAAGCAGGGCCGCCACAATGGCCTGCACGACGAGGATGAAAGTGAACATGCGAGGAATCTGTCCCAGTGGGTGCGTTGGGGAGCCCATAGCGGCGAAGGGCGGCGGGGGCAACCGGGCTAAACTCCCCTCCCGCGCGAGGGAGGGGATGGTTCGATCGTTCAGCCCGCCGCAGCGATCACCGGCGCGAACTTCTCCGCCGTCAGGCTCGCGCCGCCGACCAGGCCGCCATCGACATCCGCGATCGCCATCAGGTCGGCCGCATTGTCCCCGCTCATCGACCCGCCATAGAGGATGCGCATCTTCTGCGCCTCGTCCGCGCCGATGCGGCTGGCGAGCGCCGCGCGCAGCGCCGCGTGCATGGATGCGACCGCCTCCATCGCCGGGATTCGCCCGGTGCCGATCGCCCAGATGGGTTCATAGGCGATGGCCAGCCAATCGGCCGCAGCGCCTTCGGGCAGGGAAGCGAGCAGTTGCGCCGAAACGACCGCTTCGGCATTGCCCGCGTCCCGCACGTCCAGGCTTTCGCCGACGCACAATATCACCTTGAGCCCGGCGGCCCGCGCCGCCGCCGCCTTGGCCGCGACATCGGCGTCGCTTTCGCCCTGCGCCTCGCGCCGTTCGCTATGGCCCACGATGATATATTCCGCCCCCGCTTCGGCCAGCATCTGGGCCGAAAGGCATCCGGTATGCGCGCCGCTGGCGTTCATATGGCAATCCTGCGCGCCGATAAACGCGCCGCCCTTCCGCTCCGCCGCCGCCATGATCAGCGTGGCGGGCACGCACAGCCCCACTTCCACCACGGGCCGCTCGGCGGCGATGCGGCCGATCGCCTCGACCTCCGCCAGGTGGCTCCGCATGCCGTTCATCTTCCAATTGCCGACAACCAGCTTTCGCCTGCCCATCGATCCGATACCTCTTCATGATTATTGCTGCACGCCGATGGCGATGGACGGCGCTTCGTCATTTGTCCAGCCTGCCCGGCCATGGCGCACTTGCCGCAGCGGCGATCCGCCCTTAAAGCGGGCCGCCACAAAGCCCTAGCGTCTGGACTTTCCGTCATGCTTTCAACGTTCCGCCGCCTCATCCATTCCAAATTCGGCGCGCTTTTCGCGCTGCTGTTCCTGGGCGTCATCGCGGCGGCCTTCATCCTGGGGGACATCAGCAGCGGCAAGTTCGGCCCGTCGATCGGCGGCGGCGCGACCGTGGCCAAGGCTGGCGGGTCCCGGCTGACGCTGACCGAGTTTCAGGAGCGGGTGCAGCGCGTGTTCGAAAACGCGCGGCGCGCCAATCCCGGACTGCAAATCAGCGAGTTTCTGGGGCAAGGCGCGGCGCGCCAGATTTTCGACCAGCTTGTCGCGGCCATGACGCTGAAGGAATATGCGCAGGATCAGGGCGTCCATATCTCCAAGCGGCTTGTCGATGCGCAGATCGCGCAAATCCCCGCATTCCAGGATGCGGCGGGCAATTTCAGCCAGGATAATTTCCGCCAGTTGCTGCTGCGCGAACGCATCACCGAACAGGCGCTGCGCGACGATATCAGCCGCGAGATTCTGGAGCGGCAGATGCTCGCGCCGCTGGGCCTGGGCGTGAAGCTGTCCGACAGCCTGATCCTGCCTTACGCCTCCCTGCTGCTGGAAGCGCGGCAGGGCACGATCGCCGCCATCCCGTCCATGGCGTTCAAGGATATCAAGGACCCGACCGAGGCGCAGCTGGCGGAATATTACCGTTCGAACGCCGCGCGCTACACCATCCCCGAACAGCGCCGCATCCGCTACGCCGTGATCGACGGCCAGCGCTTTGCCCAGGCGGCCCAGCCCAGCGATCAGGAAATCGCCGCTTATTACAACCAGAACAAGGCCGCCTACGCCGCGAAGGAAAGCCGCAGCTTCGAACAGCTGATCCTGCCGACCGAAGCCGGGGCTAAGGCGATCGCCGCTGAGGTCAGGGGCGGCAAGCCGCTGTCCGCCGCCGCGCAGGGTGCGGGATTTGCCGTGTCCACGCTGAACGGCCAGAGCCGCCAGGCGCTGGCCTCCGCCTCTTCCGCCGCCGTTGCCGATGCGGGCTTCCGCGCCAAGGAGGGGGAGCTGGTTGGTCCGGTTCGCGGGCCGCTCGGCTGGCTGCTGCTGCGCGTGACATCGGTCAAGACCATCCCCGCCCGCCCCCTTGCCGCCGTGAAGGATGAGATCGCCTCGACCCTGCGAGAGCAGAAGGAAAAGCGGCTGCTGACCGAGTTCACCGGCAAGATCGAGGATCAGATCGCCGATGGCGGCAGCTTCGAGGAAGTGGTGAAGGATAACGGCCTGAAACTGGAAACCACGCCCTTCCTGCTGGCGACCGGCAAGCAGGTGGAGGATCAGGCCTATCAGGCCCCCGCCGACGTGCAGCCCCTGCTCGCGCCCGTTTTCCAGATGAGCCAGGATGACGATGCGCAACTGATCCCGATCACGCAGGACAAGCGCTATGCGCTGGCCGCGCCCGCCCAGATCCAGGCCGCCGCTCCGCCGCCGCTGGAAAAGGTGAAGTCGCTGGTGGCGATGCAGTACAAGCTCGCCAAGGGCAATGAGAAGGCCAAGGCGCTGGCCGAACAGATCCGCGCGAAGGTGGCCAAGGGCATGAAGCTGGCCGACGCGGTCGCCTCGGCTGGCGTCCAGCTCCCCGCGCCGCAGGTCGTGGGCGGCCGCCGCGCCGACATATTGCGCGGCGAACAGCGGCCGCCCGCAGAGGTGATGATCCTCTTTTCCATGGCGGCGAACAGCGTGAAGACGATGCCCATCGGTCAGGATCGCGGCTATTTCGTCGTCCAGCTGAACGGCATAAAGCGCGGCGATGCGGGAGGGCAGCCCGCGCTGCTCAATCAGGTGCGCAGCCAGCTTGGTGATGTCGTCGGCCAGGAATATGCGCAGCAGTTCGTCCACGCCGTCGAAAAGGAACTGGGCGTGGAACGTAACCCTTCGGCCGTCGCGCAGGTCCAGCGCGCGCTCAGCAGCACCAATAGCGGCGCTCAATGATATGAGCGCGGCGGGGGATGTTCCGGGCAGCGACGGCATTCAAAGCGCGCGCGCCGCGCTGGCGGCGGGCAAGTCGGCGCTGGTGTGGCGGCGGCAGATCGCCGACACCGACACGCCGATTTCCGCCGCGCTCAAGCTGTTCGAGCCCGATCGCGGCGACTTCCTGCTGGAATCGGTGGAAGGCGGCGCTGTTCGCGGGCGCTACAGCCTGATCGGCCTTGCCCCGGATCTTGTCTTCCGCGCGAATGGCGAACAGGCGGAAATCAACCGCCAATGGGCGACGGACCGCGACGCCTTCACCGCCGAACCTGCTGGCACGCTCGATGCGTTGCGCGCGCTGGTGGCGGAATGCCGGGCCGATCTGGATGCGGCGCTCCCGCCCGCCCTTGCCTGCCTCGTCGGCTATTTCGGTTATGAGACGGTCGGGCTGGTGGAAAAGCTGCCCCGTCCTGCCCCCAATCCGCTCGACGTGCCGGACATGCTGTTCGTACGGCCGACCGTCATTCTGGTTTTCGACCGGCTGGCCGACGCGCTCTTTCTCGTCGCCCCTGTGTGGAAGGGCAGCTTCCGCGACGCCGGTGCCGCCATAAGCGAGGCGCTGGACCGGATCGACGCCACCGCCGCCCGCCTCGCAGCGCCGCTCCCCGCCGTCAGCCCTCCTGCCGATATCGCGGACATAGAGGTGACGCCAGCGCTCGAACCGGGCCGCTATGCCGCGATGGTGGAGCGGGCGAAGGATTATATCGTCGCGGGCGACATCTTTCAGGTGGTGCTGGCCCAGCGGTTCAGCAGTCCCTTCACCCTGCCGCCCATCGCCCTGTACCGCGCGCTGCGGCGGATCAATCCGTCGCCCTTTCTCTATTATCTCGACCTGCCCGGCTTTGCCCTGATCGGGTCGAGCCCCGAAATATTGGTGCGCACCCGCGATGGGGAGGTGACGATCCGGCCGATCGCGGGCACTCGCCCCCGTGGCAAGACCGCCGTCGAGGACGCGGCGAACCGTGAAAGCCTGCTCACCGATCCCAAGGAACGTGCCGAACATCTGATGCTGCTCGACCTTGGCCGCAACGATGTCGGCCGTGTCGCGGCCGCCGGAACGGTGACGGTGACGGACAGCTATACGGTCGAATTCTACAGCCATGTGATGCACATCGTGTCGAACGTGGTCGGCCGCCTCGCGCCCGGCAAGGATGCGCTCGACGCCCTGTTCGCTGGCTTCCCCGCCGGGACCGTGTCAGGCGCGCCGAAAGTGCGGGCGTGCGAGATCATCGCCGAACTGGAGCCGGAAACCAGGGGCGCCTATGCGGGCGGCGTCGGCTATTTCGGACCGGACGGCAATATGGACAGCTGCATCGTCCTGCGCACGGCCGTGCTCAAGGATGGCGTGATGCATGTGCAGGCCGGGGCGGGCATCGTCGCCGACTCCACGCCCGAATATGAGCAGCGGGAATGCGAGGCGAAAAGCGGCGCACTGCTCGCGGCGGCGCGCGAGTCGGTGAAGATCGCCCGCGAAGCAGGCTTCGGCCAGTAAGCCCCACTTTCCAAGCGCCTGCCCCGTATCAGGGCCGGTCTGTCAATGGGATTGGGCGTCTCCCCTCAACGGCACGCCCGCCAGCCGAACGCGCCGCGATCCGCCTGGTCCAGGTGAAAATGGTCGCGATGCGCCGCATTATAGTCGGGTGACAACACCGTTGAAAATAACGGACATGCGCCGTCCCGCACCTCGCGCAGGAAAGCGGCATCCTTGTCCTCGCCCTTCCAGCCGCCCACGACCGTGACGCGCCTTCCATCCTCCAGCGTGAAGCCCGCTATGTCGATGGCGTCGGCGGTCGCATGCTCGCTGAAATCGCCCTCCGACCGGCCATATATGCGGCGGCAACTGAAGGAGCCGAAATGCGACATGCTCCTGACCGCCTGGCCGAAATGGCGCTGGGCGGCGGGCTGCACCACATGCCATTCCCATAGCTTCAGCGCCGCAGCCACGGGGCAGGACGGCCCCACCGAAGCAGGCGACAGCCGTATCGCGTCCTCTCCCCCCTCCAACCGGACGGCATCGTCATAGCGGCACTGCCCACTCCCGCCCGGCGGCAGCGCCACATAGGCGACCCCCGCCCGATCCAGCAGCGCGCGGCACTGGTCAGGCGACTGGCCCAGCGCCGCCAGCTTCCGCCCGGTGAACAATCCCACCGGCTGCGCCAGATCGATCTGCGTCCAGGGAAGGTCCTGCGGCCGTTTCCTCAAATAGGCATAGCCGCCGAACAGCAGCGACAGGATGATGGCCAAAGCGACGATCCGGCGAGCGATGACATGAATGCGGCGCATGGCCTAACCACGCCGCACACGGCCCAACGGTTCCGAAGTCACCGGATAACCCAGATGATCGGGGATGCACAGATAGCGCTCCCCCGCCCGTTCCTCGATCCAGGGCCGCACCATTTCCACCGGGATGGAGGCCGCATGCGCCGCCATCGCCTCGAAACTGCCGAACAGCGCCAGCCGCTCAAGGTTGCGCCGCGTCGGAAAGATGATCCGCCCGTCCCCCGCATCGCAGCGGCGGATGGTATCCTGCGCCGCGCTCCAGAACAGCCGCACATTTTCGGTCGCATCCACGCTCGCGTCCTGACCCGAAGGCGCGCGCGCAAGGTAGAAGCGCGTGTCGAAGATCCGCGTCACATGCTCCGCGACGGCCGGGTGCCAGCGGCTGAAAGGCACCAGCCGATCGAGCGCAAGCCGCAGCTTATGCGCCCGCACGACCTCCGCCAGGCTCGCCCCGTCCGCCAGCGCCGCGCGCATGTCCGTCAGTTGCGCTTCACCCAGGACATTGTCGAAGCCGATGCCAAGCCCGCTTTCCTCCAGCGTCTCGCGGATCGCCGCGATCCGGGCCGCGATGTCGTCCACATCCCCGTCCAGCCCCAGCGCCTCCGCCAGCGCCCGGTCGGCGGGATCGACAGCGCCGCCCGGAAAGACCAGCGCGCCGGAGGCAAAGACCATGCTCGCCGCCCGCTCCATCATCAGGATGTGCGGCGGCGCAGCGGGCATGTCGCGTACGATCACCACCGTGGCCGCAGGACGTCCATTACCAATATTTTCAGACATGAGAACCGCCTTAGGTCAGCAATGCGCCTGCGGTAAAGTCTTCCACCCCTTCCGGTGAAAAGGGGGAATGGTGGAGCCGAGGGGGATCGAACCCCTGACCTCGTCATTGCGAACGACGCGCTCTCCCAGCTGAGCTACGGCCCCAAAGGAGCGCTGCCTATAAGCGAGCGTCCCAAGGCTTGCAACGGTCTTTTTATGATGAAGAAGCAGGAAGCTTTCCCCCTTCGCGCCCCACCGCCGCCATTCGATGAAACGGTCCAAAGCATGGACGTTACCGCCGCGTAACAGGCGGAACGATGCGCCCTAACGTACATTAGTGCTGCAATGGCTCCTTCGGCAACGGAGGCGAATTCCAGGTTAAGGAGAAAGATGATGGGCTATCAAGGCGGACGCCGCTATGGCGAATATGATCGCAGCCGGGGTGACTGGGATCGCGGATCGGACCGGTATCGGGGCCAGCGTGACTGGCGTGACGACCGCAGCCGTTACGGAACGCGCGGACAGTTTGGCGGATCGGACTACCGGCACGGGCCGGAAGGCTATGACCCCGACGAACGCGGCTTCTTCGACCGGGCGGGCGATGAAATCCGTAGCTGGTTCGGCGATGAAGAGGCGGAGCGCCGTCGCGAATATGACGAATATTACAACCGCCCCTATGGCGATCCCCGCGATGAAAGCAGCCGCATCGGCTATGCCTCCGCCTCGCGCAGCAACCAGTATCTCCCCAATCGCGGCTACGCGCCCTATACCGGCGAACGCAGCGGCTTTGGCAGCGAGGATCATGGCAACCGCGTCCGCTCCTATGGCCCGGCGCATGATTATGGCGAACATCATGACGCCAACTATCATGCATGGCGGCAGCAGCGGATCGATGAGCTTGACCGCGACTATGCCGAATATCAGCGGGAACATCGCGACCGCTTCAACCAGGAATTCGGCAGCTGGCGGACGCGGCGCGGCGAACAGCGCCAGGCGATCCAGCAGGTGCGCGAACATATGGAAGTCGTCGGCAGCGATGGCGAGCATGTCGGCACCGTCGACAAGCTGAGCGGCGACCGCATCATCCTGACCAAGACGGATCAGGATGCGGGCGGCGTGCACCACTCCATCCCCTCGTCCTGGATTCGCTCCGTGGACGCGCAGAAGGTGACGATCGAAAAGACGGCCGACGAAGCCCAGCACGCATGGCGCACCGAACGGGAACAGAACGCCATGTTCGGCGATCGCGACAGCCGCAGCAGCTGGGACCAGCAGGGTTCTACCGGCAGCAGCAATGCGCAGGGCCAGACCAGCCGCTATCGCTGAACAGCGGACGCGGCGGCAACGCCAGTCAGGGAGGCCCGGCCGCAAGGCTGGGCCTCTTCGCTTGCGCGGCCCGCGCGCGCATGAGAAAGCGGCCTCTTCCTGTTATCGAGGCCGCGCATGCCAACCATCCTGCTGCTCGTCATTTCCAACATCTTCATGACGGTGGCCTGGTATTGGCATTTGAAGGGCGGGATGCACAAACCGCTGCTGATCGTCATCCTGATCAGCTGGGCGATCGCCTTCGTCGAATATTGTTTCGCCGTGCCCGCCAACCGCATCGGCTTCGCCCATGGCTGGAGCGCGGGGCAATTGAAGATCGCGCAGGAAGCGATCGCGCTGATCGTCTTCGGCGGCTTCATGGTGACCGTGCTGGGCGAGCCGCTGCACTGGCGCCATTTCGCCGCCTTCCTGTGCATCATCGCGGCGGTGGCCTTCCTGTTCGCGGGCCGGTCCTAGGCCGCCCTGCCTCACGGCAGCAGCAGTGAGGAATCCCCGTAGGAATAGAAGCGATAGCCCTGCGCGATCGCATGGGCATAGGCCGCCTGCATCCGCTCGCGTCCCATCAGCGCGCTCACCAGCATGAACAATGTCGATTTGGGCAGGTGGAAATTGGTCATCAGCCCGTCGACCGCGCGGAAACGATAGCCCGGCGTGATGAAGATGCGCGTTTCATCGGCGAAGGGGTGGATGCGGCCTTCTTCGTCCGCCGCGCTTTCCAGCAGGCGCAGGCTTGTCGTGCCGACCGCGATCAAGCGCCCGCCGCGCGCCCGCGCCGCATTCAGCCGGTCCGCGGTATCCTGCTCGATCCTGCCCCATTCGGCATGCATGCGGTGATCGTCCGTGTCATCGGCCTTCACCGGCAGGAATGTGCCAGCGCCGACATGCAGGGTCAGCGTCTCCGCCTGCACCCCGGCCTTACCAAGCGCCGCCATCAATTCGAGCGTGAAGTGCAGCGCCGCCGTGGGCGCGGCCACAGCGCCGTCCTCGCGGGCGAACATGGTCTGGTAATCGCTGCGATCGCGCGCATCGGTGGGCCGCTTGCTGGCGATATAGGGCGGCAGCGGCATGCGCCCCGCCCGCTCCAGCAGCAGTTCGACGGGCTCCTCGCCCTCAAAGCGCAGCGTCACGCCGCCATCCTCGTCGCGCGGCCCGGCGATGGCGGTGACGCCCGCGCCGAAATCGATCCGGTCCCCGTCCCGCACCCGCTTGGCATTGCGCAGAAAGGCCTGCCATTGGCGCAGCCCCAGCCGCTTGTGCAGCGTCGCGCCGACCCTGGCCTCTCCCCGCATCCCCTCAAGCTGGGCGGGGATCACCTTGGTGTCATTGAAGACCAGCACGTCGCCGGGACGCAGCATGGAAGGCAGGTCGCGGACGACCCTGTCCTCGAATGGCGCGTCACCAGCGACCAGCAGCAGACGCGCGGAATCGCGTGGAGAGGCGGGCCTCAGCGCGATGCTCTCCGGCGGCAGGTCGAAGTCGAACAGATCTACGCGCATGGTGAAACGCTCTGGCAGTTGCGCACCGTGCTCCTGCCTTCGCAGGAGTACGGCCGGGTCTGCCGCTGCCTTATTTCTTCTTGCCCGCAGCCGCCTTCCTGGGCGCTGGAGCCGGGGCAATGATCGAAGGCGCAGGGGGCGCCGGCAGCGCGGTTACCGGCGGCTTGCCGTCGCTTTCGATCGACGCTTGCAGGATGACGGTGGGATTGGCGGGCGGCTCGCCCGGCGTGATCGCGTCGACATATTGCATGCCCTCGATCACGCGGCCGAAGACGGTATATTTCTTGTCGAGCTGCATGCGCGGCAGCAGCACGATGAAAAACTGGCTGTTGGCGCTGTTTTCATCCTGCGCGCGCGCCATCGACACGGTGCCGCGCAGGTGCGGCATCGGGTTGAATTCGGCCGCCAGGTCGGGCAGCGCCGACCCGCCCGTGCCGTCGCCCTTGGGATCGCCCCCCTGCGCCATGAAACCGGGGATGACGCGGTGGAATTTCAGGCCATTGTAGAAGCCCTGCCGGGTCAGCTGCTTGATCCGCTCGACATGGTTCGGCGCGATGTCCGGGCGTAGCTGGATGCGCACGCGTCCGCCGCTCGACAGGTCCAGGTCCCAGATATTCTCAGGGTCTGCGGGCACGGTCGCGGGGGGCAGCTTGAGCGCCGGGTCCTGCCCCATGACCTTGGCGTTCTGCTCGGCGCGCGCGGCGGCTTCGGCTTTCTTCGTGGCCTCCGCATTGCCCTGCCCGCCCCCCTGCGCCAGCGCGGCGCCGCTGGAAGCGTAGAGAGCGAAACCGATCGCCACCGTCTTGAGCGCAGACGTAAACCGCATGGATAAGCATTCCCTGACAAGTGCCTGATGAGGCGAAGACGCCCTGATAACGCGCTCTTCGCGATTGGCAACTGAACGAAGGCTGAGCGCCGCCTTTAGCTGGTCCCCTTGCGGCCGATCACGCCGACCCGCGCAACAACCTCTTCGCCCACGCGCGGGCTGACGAACTTGTGGATCGGGCCGCCATAAAGCGCGATTTCCTTGACCAGCCGCGACGCGATCGGCTGCAACGAAACATCGGCCATCAGGAAGACCGTCTCGACCCGCGAATTGATCTGCTGGTTCATGCCCGCCATCTGATATTCATATTCGAAGTCAGCCACGGCGCGCAGGCCCCGGATGATGACGCTGGCCCCCTGCGATTCGGCAAAGTCCATCAGCAGCGAATTGAATCCGGTGACGACGATCTCCGTATCGATGCCCGCGCATTCCCGCCGCACCATCTCCAGCCGTTCCTCGTCGGAAAACATCGGCGACTTGGCGATGTTGGTGGTGACGCCGATGACCAGCTTGTCGACCAGCTTCGCCCCGCGCCGGATGATGTCCATGTGGCCAAGCGTGATCGGATCGAAGGTGCCGGGATATACGCCTACCCTCTGCCTGCTCATCCTAACGGTCCCTTTCCACGATATAGTCGGCGATCGCGCGCAGCAGGTCCGCCCGCGCGCCATGCGCGTGCAGATGCGCCTTCGCCTGCTGCACCAGAAGCTGCGCCTGTTCCCGCGCCCGTTCGACGCCCAGCAGGGAAACGAAGGTTTCCTTGCCCGCCGCCTCGTCCTTGCCCAGCGCCTTGCCCGCGGCGGCCGCATCGCCTTCCACGTCCAGCAGGTCGTCGGCGATCTGAAAGGCAAGGCCGATGTCGCGGGCATAGCCGTGCAGGCTGGTGCGCCCCTCCGCCGGGATCCGCGCCATGATGGCGGCGGCATCGACGCAGAAGGCGATGAGCGCGCCCGTCTTGAGCTGTTGCAGCCGGGTGACGGTCGCCAGGTCGAAGCTCGCCCTTTCCGCTTCCAGGTCCATCATCTGGCCGCCCGCCATTCCCGCCGGGCCGCTGGCGATGGCGAGCGCCTTCACCAGTTCCACGCGCACGAACGGATCGGGATGGGTCTCCTCGTCGGCCAGCAACTGGAACGCCAGGTCATGCAGGCAATCGCCCGCCAGGATGGCTGTCGCCTCGTCAAACGCCTTGTGGATGGTCGGCTTGCCCCGGCGCAGGTCGTCATCGTCCATCGCGGGCAGATCGTCGTGGATCAGCGAATAGACATGGATGCACTCGACGGCCAGGCCCACCCGCAACGCTGATTCACGCGAAATGTTGAACAGGTCGCTCGCCGCCTGCACCAGCAGCGGGCGCAGCCTCTTGCCGCCGCCGATCGCCGCGTGGCGCATCGCCTCATACAGGCGGGATCGCGGATCGGCGGGAACGGTCAGCAGCGCATCGAACGCCCGGTCCACCTCTGCGGCGAGGGCGGCGGAGCGGCTGGCGATCAGCGCCTTGCCGGAGGTCGCTCCCTCCATCGCCAGCACGCTCAATCCGCGCCGAACGGCTGGGCGCCCGTCACGGCCCCGCTGGGATCGATGGTCAGTTTCTGGATGCGCGCCTCGGCCGCCTGCAACCGTTCCAGGCAGCGCTTGCGCAACTCTTCCCCCCGCGCATAGAGCGAGATGGACTCATCGAGCGGCACGTCGCCGCTTTCCAGCCGGCGAACGATCGACTCAAGCGCGCGCAGCGCATCCTCGAACGACAATTGAGACGTATCGTCCCCCTGGGTCATGCTCTCTTCGGCCATGTCTCCTGCATTGACCGGCCCCGTGCGCCCGGTCAAGCCCGCAGCGGCCCTGCCCGCCTTTTAGCGCCCCCTGTCATCAAGGCGTCATGACGCCACGCCACGGCGCTGGCGGTTTTTTGGCAGTTTTGCGTTGACGCTCCGTGTCGCAGATGCACATAGAAGGATCGCTATGAAATATCATCTCCCCCTGATCACCGCAGCCGCGGTCAGCCTGCTGTCCGCCTGCAACCAGAATGACGAACCCGAAGTCGTGGGCGGCCCCGCCGATCCCATGGCCCAGCAACTCGCCAACGCCGCGCCGGTCGAACTGCCCCCCTCGGTGAAGGTCAGCCATCAATATCGCTGCAAGGACAACAGCCTGTTGTTCGTCGATTTCCTGAGCGACGACAAGACCGTGAACCTGCGCACCGAAAAGGACGGCTCCCCCACCAAGCTGGTGGCGTCCGAACCGGGCAAGCCCTTCACCGCCGAAGGCTATTCGGTCGAAGGCACCGGCAAGCAGATCACCGCCACCCTTCCGGGCAAGAGCGCGCTCAGCTGCAAGGCCTGAGGGTTTCAGCTCCCCTTTTTTCCCAAGGCCGGGCCTCCCCATCGGAGCCCGGCCTTTTTCATGTCAGCCCTTCGCCAGCTCCGGCTCGCCCGCCTCGACCGGGTCCGGTCCGAAACGGTTCGGCCCGCGCGTCCCGCTCATGATGAAGAAGACCAGCAGCACCAGGCTGCCGATGATCGGAAAGAACAGGATCAGCAGCCAGAAACCGCTCCTGTCGCTGTCATGCAGCCGCCGCACCGCCACCGCGATCCACGGGATCAGCACCGCAAGGCCGAACAGCGCGGTCAGCGGCCCGCCCCGCGTGCGATAGCCCGTGTCGAACCCCCACTGCCCGCTCTGCGCCCAATGTTCGGTCGTGCTGATGCCCAGCGCCCCTTCTATGATCGCGATGGCCGTGAAGCACAGGATCAGGAACAGGATGAACATCCAATATTCCTTCGGCCGCGATCGCCCGGAAAATTTGGCATAGCGGCGCAACGGCAACAGCATCCATTCCATCTGCACTCTCCCGGCCAGACCGACTGCTCTTTGCTAGCATGTTTTGTCCGGCGGCGGCGCGCAAGGATTGTCTATCCGCCGCGCCCCGGCTAAAGGCGCGCTCATGTCGACCGCAGCCACTCAGATCACCCCGGAAATCGTCGCCGAACATGGCCTTTCGCCGGAAGAATATGACCGCGTCCTGAACGCCCTCGGCCGGGAGCCGAACCTGACGGAACTGGGCATATTCTCCGTCATGTGGTCCGAACATTGCTCCTACAAGTCCAGCCGCATCCATTTGAAGAAGCTGCCGACCGAGGGGCCCCAGGTGATTTGCGGCCCCGGCGAGAATGCGGGCGTCATCGACATAGGCGACGGGCAGGCGGCGATCTTCAAGATGGAGAGCCACAACCACCCCTCCTATATCGAACCCTATCAGGGCGCGGCGACGGGCGTGGGCGGCATCCTGCGCGACGTGTTCACCATGGGCGCGCGGCCGGTGGCGAACATGAACGCGCTGCGCTTCGGCCGTCCCGATCATCCCAAGATGAAGCATCTCATCAGCGGCGTGGTCCACGGCATCGGCGGCTACGGCAATTGCGTGGGCGTTCCGACCGTGGGCGGAGAGGTGAATTTCCACCCCGCCTATGACGGCAATATCCTGGTCAACGCCATGACCGTGGGCGTCGCCGAAACCGACAAGATCTTCTATTCGGCGGCATCGGGGGTCGGCAATCCGATCGTCTATGTGGGGTCTAAGACCGGCCGCGACGGCATCCACGGCGCGACCATGGCCTCCGCCGACTTCGGCGAGGATTCGGAAGAGAAGCGCCCCACCGTCCAGGTTGGCGATCCCTTTACCGAAAAGCTGCTGATCGAAGCGTGCCTTGAACTGATGGCGTCCGACGCGATCGTCGCGATCCAGGATATGGGCGCGGCCGGCCTCACCTCCTCCTCCGTCGAAATGGCGTCCAAGGGCGGCGTCGGCATCCGGCTGGACATGGACAAGGTGCCACAGCGCGAAACCGGCATGACGGCCTATGAGATGATGCTGTCGGAAAGCCAGGAGCGCATGCTGATGGTGCTCCAGCCCGGCAAGGAAGCCTTCGCCGAAGCGATCTTCCGCAAGTGGGAACTGGACTTCGCCGTCATCGGCGAAGTGACCGACACCGGGCGCATGGTCCTCGTGCACAAGGGCGAGACGGTGTGCGACATTCCGCTCGCGCCGCTGGCCGACGACGCGCCGCTTTACGATCGCCCCTCCATGCCACGCGACGAATATAAGGTCTGGGCGAAGGTCCAGCCGCTGGGCGACGTGACCGAAAGCGCGGACATTGGCGCGGATCTCGTGAAGCTGATGGGATCGCCCGACATCGCCAGCCGCCGCTGGATCTGGGAGCAATATGACCATATGGTCGGCGCCGACACGGTGCAGCGCCCCGGCGGCGACGCGGCGGTGGTGCGCGTTCACGGCTCGCAAAAGGGCATCGCGATCAGCACCGACTGCACGCCGCGTTATTGCTATGCCGATCCCTATGAGGGCGGCAAGCAGGCAATCGCCGAATGCTATCGCAACATCAGCGCGGTCGGCGCGGCGCCGCTGGCGGTCACCAACTGCCTGAACTTCGCCAATCCGCAGCGGCCGGAGATCATGGCGCAGCTGACCGGCTGCCTCGACGGCATGGGCGACGCCTGCCGCGCGCTCGACTTCCCGATCGTGTCGGGCAATGTCAGCCTCTATAATGAATCAAAGGCGACCGGCGGCGGATCGGCGATCCTGCCCACGCCCGCGATCGGCGGCATCGGCCTGTTGCAGGACGTCGGCGTCATGGCGACGGTGGCCTTCAAGCAGGAAGGCGACGCCATCTGGCTGATCGGCGGCGAAGGATCGCATCTGGGCCAGTCCATCTGGCTGCGCGAGATTGCAGGCCGCGAAGCTGGCGAAGCGCCAAAGGTCGATCTCGCCGCCGAGCGCGCCAATGCGGAACTGGTCCGCACCCTGATCGCCCAGGGCAAGGTCAATGCCGTCCATGACATTTCCGATGGCGGCCTGCTGGTCGCGATCGCCGAAATGGCGCTGGCGGGCGGCATCGGCGCGCAGCTTGACGTTTCGCTCTCCACCGCCGCCGCCTTCGGCGAGGATCAGGGCCGCTACATCGTCGCCGCGCCGCAAGGCGTGGAGATTGCAGGCGCCCTCCGCATCGGCGCCACTGGCGGCAACACGGTCGCGGGAGTAGCGCTCGACGATCTGCGCACCGCCCACGAAGGCTTCTTCCCCGCCCTCATGGACAGCGAACTCTAACCCCCTCCGTAGTGCAGGCGGGGACCCAACTCTCGTCAGGCAACTGGAGTGCCGTAAGACGAGACGGGTTGCCGCCTACGCGGGAACGACGACGGAGATGAAGAACACACGATCATCTGGCTTGGTGCCTTGGCTAACCACCGCCATGCCACTCCTGATATCGCTATTCGTGCGAAGCCCTACCCGCCCGCCAAAACAACCCGCGTAACCCGCCCGAACAGCAACTGATAGGCGTCATCCCCGCCGCTCCGGTCGAACGCCTCCATCACGCGCCGCAATTCCCTTGGCGGCAGCGGCTTCCTGCCATCGGACGGAACCACAGCGCCAATCCCTTTCAGATGCGCGATCAGCCCCCGCGCCCCGCCGCAGGACAACATATAATCCTCGTCAAAGGCGAAGGCGTCCTCATAAGCCCCCAGCATCGCGCGAAGGTCATCCAGGCGCGGATAATCCGGCACGCCCGCCGTCAGCCCGCAAGCCTCATGCGCGGCGCGCCAGCGGGCGAAGCTCCCTGCCCCCATGGTCGAAAAGATCAGGCTCCCCCCCGGCCGCAGCAGCTTCGTCAGCCGGGCGATGGCGTCCTCCAGCCGGTCGAACCATTGGAAGGCTAGGTTCGACAGGATAAGGTCGAACCATTCCCCCTCGAACACTGGCGCTTCCCCATCCATGGGGAGGAACCTGCCTGCGACCAGCCCCCACTTTGCCGCCTTCGCCAGCATTTCGGGCGACAGGTCCGTCACCACCAGTTCGGCGGCGGGCCAGCGGCGCTGGATATCGCGGGTCAAAATGCCCGTGCCGCAGCCAATCTCCAATATGCGCTCGACCGGGCCGGGCATCTGCCTGTGCGCCAGATCGGCGACCAGCGCGGCGGCGGCGCGCTGCGGCCCGGCATGATCGTCATAATGGTCGGCCGCAGCGCCGAATGCGTCGCTTATCCGTTGCTTGCGGCCGCTGTTCATGGCTAGTCGCATGGCAGAGGCAAGTCCCATTTGCCAGTGTCTTTCCAAGGAATTCTCGCCGCATGAGCGCCCCATCCTTCCGCATTCCCGCCATGGACGTGCTGCGCGGCTGTGCCGTCATGGGCATTTTGTGGATGAACATCACCGCCTTTGCTTTTCCCCAGGCGGCCTATTTCAACCCGCGCGTGACAGGCCCATTGTCCGCCGGAGACACGCTGTTCTGGCTGGTCAGCTTCCTCCTTTTCGACGGCAAGATGCGCGCGCTTTTCTCCATGCTGTTCGGGGCGTCGATGCTGCTGCTCGTCGACCGGGAGGAACTGGCGGGCCGCAACGGGCGCAGGGCGCAGATGATCCGCGCCGCATGGCTGTTCCTGATCGGCCTTGCCCATTATCTGCTGCTCTGGTGGGGCGACATATTGACGATCTACGCGCTCGTCGGGATCGCCGCCCTGCCCTTCATCGGGAAGGAGCCGCTTTCGCTGGTCAAATGGGCCTTCCTCTTCTTCCTGGCGCATTTTCTTGTCTGCACCCTCTTCGTCCTTGGCCTCTACGGATGGGCCGGATCGGCGGTTGAACCGGGGGCCGCATCGGCGGCGCGGGACGGTTTCGCCGCTTTCGCCGCCTCCTTCACTGATCCCAACCATTCCGCGATCCAGTCGGAAATACTGACCTACCGCAGCGGCTTCGGCACGATCCTGCGCCATCATCTCCACCTCTTCGCCAATGAATGGCCGAACAGCCTGCTGTTCACCGGGCTGGATACGCTGGGCTTCATGCTGCTGGGCATGGCCATGCTGAAGGGCGGCTTCCTGACCGGCCGGTGGGATGCCGGACAATATCGCCGCACCGCCGTTCATTGCTTCCTGATCGGGCTGCCCCCCATGGCCGGTCTGGCCGCGTGGCTGATCACCGGCGGTTTCCCGGTGCTGCCGGCCTTCGGGGCGGCGCTTGCCTGGTCCTTCCCCTTCCGCATTCCCCTGTCGGTCGGCTGGGCCGCGTTGATATTGTGGCTGATCGTCCGTCATCAGGACAGCGCGCTGGTGCAGCGCATCGCCGCGGCGGGGCGCCTGGCGCTCAGCAATTATCTCGGCACCAGCCTTGCCATGTGCGCGCTTTTCTACGGATGGGGGTTGGGCCTGTTCGCCCAACTGCGCCCCGCGCAATTGCCGCTGGTGGTGCTCTGCGTCTGGGCCGTCATCCTGCTATGGTCGAAGCCGTGGCTATCCCGATTCGCGATGGGACCGGCCGAATGGCTCTGGCGCAGCCTCGCTCATGGAAAGCCGCAAAAGATTCGCAAAAGCAGCTGATCCACTATTGCGAGCAATTATCATGTGCGCTATCTCCGAATCAGGAGAAGTCGATGGTTGTCTGTGTCTGCAATGCCATTCGGGAAAAGGATCTGAAGGAAGCCGTGCGTGGCGGCGCGGATACGCCGTGCAGCGCTTATGCCCGTCTTGGCCGCCGCCCGAAATGCGGGCAATGCGTCCCTTTCGCCCGCACCATCATAGCGACCGAGCGCGCCTCTGTCTGACGACTGATAATCATCCGCATCAATTGACTGATATAAAGCGCGAGTATCTCGCAATATCCGTCTGTAAAATCAGCGGATTTTCTGAGCTTTTCCATTAACAATCGCGCGCCATGACCTTATAATCCGCCGCCTGTACAAACAGCCGGAGCAAACCGCCATGAAGGGCGATCCCAAGGTCATCGACTATCTCAACGAGGTCCTCAAAAATGAGCTGACCGCGATCAATCAATATTTCCTCCACTATCGCATGCTCAACCATTGGGGCATCGAAAAGCTCGCCAAGTTCGAATATGAGGAATCGATCGACGAGATGAAGCACGCCGACAAGGTGGCGGAGCGCATCCTGTTTCTCGACGGCCTCCCCAACTTCCAGCTGCTCGGCCGCTTGAAGATCGGCGAGACGGTTGAGGAGATACTGAAGGCCGACCTCGAACTGGAATATGAAGCGCTCCCGGTGTTGAAGGATGCGATCGCCTATTGCGAAACGGTCCGCGACTTCGTCAGCCGCGACTTGTTCCAGTACATCCTCGAAAGCGAGGAAGAGCATGTCGATACGCTGGAAACCCAGTTCGAAATGATCGAACGCATGGGCATCCAGAACTATATCCAGCTGCAAAGCAAAGCAGCGGAAGAATGACGCCTCGGGCAGGGCAGCGCCTCCGGCAGCGATCTGCCCTGCCTTTCACTCTCTAGATCAGCGCATCCAGCAACCCGATCAGCGGCAAATCCGCTGGCGGCATCTCCAGCGCATACATCTGGTTCGGCCTGACCCATTGCAGCGCGGTCGCATGACGCGCTTCGGGCAGGCCCTGCCACTTGCGGCAGACATAGAGCAGCAGCAACAGGTGCCTGTCCCCCAATGCTTCGCTGGCGAAGGATGCGGGGGCAAGGCAGCTGGCATGCGTGCGAATTCCCAGTTCCTCCTCCAGTTCCCGGATCAGCGCCGCCTCAGGCGTTTCTCCGCTTTCGACCTTCCCCCCCGGAAATTCCCAAAGCCCCGCCATCGCCTTTCCCGGCGGACGCTGCTGCAACAGCACGCGCCCATCCGCATCAACCAGCGCCACGGCCACGACCAGCAAAGGCAGGATTGTCGTCATGTCAGTCCAGCGAAAGGGGTTTGTTAACCCGGCCCTTTTACAAGGCTATCCGGGCCTGTCTGCAATAATCAGGGGATGGCATGAGCAGACTGATTGGAAACCTGTCGCCGATGGCGTTGCTGCGTTGTGAACGCGGCGCAACTGCTATCGAATATGGCCTGATCCTCGCCCTTATTGCATTGGCGATTATCTCGTCAATCACAAGCGTCGCCAACAAGACTATCAATATGTGGAACAATGTCGCCATGGAAGTAGTGAATAATTAACCATCATTCCGCTTGAATGGCAAATGTCGTTAAATCTTTATCAACCCTCCAAAGTTAAAACATCCGTAGCTGACCTAATTTCGAGCGGGGCGGCGGGGAAGTTGAACTGGAATTTTAGTCAAGGAGATTTGCAATGCAGTTCATCCGTAAGATGCTGAAGAATGAAAAGGGTGCGACCGCGATCGAATATGGCCTGATCGCTGCCCTGATCGCTGTCGCGGCTATCGGCGCCATGACGACGATCGGCACCAAGTTGAACAACACCTTCAACAACGTTTCGAACAAGCTCTAAGATCAGGTTCGAACCCGTGAAAAGGGCGGCGGAAGCAATTCCGCCGCCTTTTTTGATTCCAGCACATTATTGATCAAACGACAATCTTCACCTTCTGCCCAGCCTTCAGCACACTCTGCGCCGTCAGCGCATTGATCGTCAGGAAGCGCTCCAGCTGATAATCCGGATAGGCCATCCTGCGGCTAAGCGATTGCACCGTATCGCCAGCCTTGACCGTGACCACACTGACGCGGCGCGGCTTGATGGCGGCGGCGTCCTGCGCGGACAAGCGCTGGACTGACTGGACCATCGGCGTGAACGGTCCGATCCCCTGCCCTGCCGGGGTCAGCAGCAGGAAGTGATAGGCCTTGCCACCCCCGAAATCATAAGCAAAGACGGTTGCGTCCACCTGGCTCGACTGCGTCCGCGCCCGCACGGTGCGCCAGGCAGCGGGCAGTCCGTTGACGGTCGTGCGGCGCACCTCGCCCTCCGGCACGCTTCCACTGCCGCCCAATTTGGCGAAAACGGACTCCACATAGGCGTCCAGATTCCCCGAATAGGGAGCAGCGCCGAACTGCGCCTGTCCGCCCGATCCCGTGATCGACACCGCATCGGTGGAATTTTCCATGCCAAAGCCCGATGGCGCGACGAAACTCAGGCGAAGGTCGGGATGACGGAAGCGGGTGCCGTCGATCACGCCCTGTTTCGGATCATCGCCATATAACACGCCGTCCAGCGCGGAGAGAAAAGCATCCCTGTTCCGCGCCGTAGACGTCCCCGCCCGGACGGCGTTGCGCGCGGCACGGTCGACGCGTGAGCCGGGATCGGGGTGCGTGCTCGCCCATTCGGGCACCGAGCGCGCATTGCCGGTCAGGCGCGCATCCAGGCTGCTCTGCGCGGCAAGCGATGCCAGCATGGTGGACAGCGCTCTGGGATCATAGCCGCCCGACGCAAGGTAGCGGATGCCAAGATCGTCCGCCTCATATTCCTGCGACCGTGAAAATTTAAGCGTCAGCAGCTGGCTACCCGTTCCGATTCCCCTCTGGACCAGCCCGGCCAAGGCCGAATCGCCCAAGAGCGCGCCGGTCAGCACCTGTAGCAAGGTGCCGCCGATGGCATTGCGCTGTGCTGTCTGCTGGCGCCTTTGGCCATGCTGAGCCGCGACATGGCCGACCTCATGCCCCAGCACGCCCGCAAGCTCCGCCTCGTCATTCATCAGCGCCATCAACTGGCGCGTGACATAGACATAGCCGCCCGGAATGGCGAAGGCGTTATTGACCGGCGAATTGAGCAGCGTGACCGTAAAGTCGCTCTGCGCGTCCGACAGGCCGGACTGCACGGCGACCCGCCGCCCCACCGTCTCCACATATTTGGCCTGCGGTCCCGCATAGGCTCCGCCAAACTCATTCAGCAACTGCGGATGCTGCTTCGCGCCCGCAGCCTTGTCCTGCGGGCTGATGGACGAGACGGTTCGGATGGCCCTTTGCTGCCCGACGACCGAAGGCGCGACCAGAGCCGCCGCCGTGCCAGCCGTCACACATGCCCATATCTTCGCGCGTTTCACGCTTCCTCCCACATAGCTGTTACTGCGACGTAACGAGCCTGCGGACGTCATGTTCCAGAGCGGAAGATCAGGCCCCGATCGCCAGGAACTTGTCCGCCCGGTCGGTGCGCAGGTCCGATGCGCTCATGCCCGAAAGCGCGTCCAGTTCCTCGCCGATCGCCGCGCCAAGCTGCGCGATCGCCTGCACTGGCTGGCGATGCGCACCACCCGCCGGTTCAGGCACGATGCGATCGATGACGCCCAGCGATTTCAGATGCTGCGCCGTCACCTGCATGGCGGTCGCCGCATCGCTCGCGCGGTCGGCCGTCCGCCATAGGATGGAGGCGCAGCCTTCGGGCGAGATCACCGAATAGATGGCATGTTCGAACATCAGCACGCGGTTCGCGGCCGCCAGCGCCACCGCGCCGCCCGATCCGCCTTCGCCCACCACGGCGGCGACCATCGGCACGCCCAGCGCCAGGCACTGCTCGGTCGATCGCGCGATCGCTTCCGCCTGCCCGCGCTCCTCCGCCTGCACGCCCGGAAAAGCCCCGGATGTGTCCACCAGCGTCACCACCGGCAATCCGAACCGGTCGGCAAGCTGCATCAAACGGATCGCCTTGCGATAGCCCTCCGGCTTGGCCATGCCGAAATTGTGTCGCACCCGGCTGGCGGTATCGTCGCCCTTTTCATGGCCGATGACCATCACCCGCCGCTCGCCCAGCGTTGCGAAGCCGCCCAATATCGCCTGATCGTCGGCAAAGGCCCGGTCACCCGCCAGCGGCATATAATTGTCGAACATGCCCGCCACATAATCCTTGAAGTGGGGGCGATCAGGGTGGCGCGCCACCTGCGTCTTCTGCCATGGCGTCAGCTTGGCATAGGTGTCGACCAGCATCTTGGCGGCGCGCTGCTCCAGCTTCTCGATCTCGCCGCCAATGTCGATATCCCCGGCGCTGGCCGTGGCGCGCAATTCGATGACGCGCGCCTCCAGTTCAGCGATGGGCTTTTCAAATTCCAGAAAGCTAACCATGGGCGACGGCGTTAGGGCGCAGATGTCCCGCCGTCAACGAGGCGATGACCCATCGTCGCGAGCGGATGGCGGCTGTTGACCAATTCCACCAGCCTGCGGCTGTCCACATGCGTGTAGATCTGGGTCGTTCCGATGTCCGCATGCCCCAGCATAGACTGGAGCGCGCGCAGGTCCGCCCCGCCTTCCAGTAGATGCGTGGCAAAGGCGTGGCGCAGCACATGCGGGCTCACCCGTTCGGGCGCGATACCCGCGGCCGCCGCCAGGGCCTTCACCATCTGATAGAGGCGGATGCGGCTCACATGGCTCTTGCCGGACGGGAAAAGCCAGGGACTGTCCACCGGCACATGGGGCAACCATGCCGCAACGGCGGCCCGCGCCCGGTCGGAAATCGGCACCAGCCTTTCGCGCGCGCCCTTCCCCTTCAGGATCAGTAACGGCTTGTCCACGGCAAGCGCACGGCGGGGCAAAGACACCAGCTCGGTCGCGCGCAGGCCCGACCCGTAAAGCAGTTCGATCAGGGCCGACAGCCGCAGGTCGAGCGGCGCGGGATGCCCGGCGGCGATCTTCGCCTCGATAACCCCGAAAAGCAGGTCCACTTCCGCCGCTGACAGGATCTTGGGCAGCGGCCGACGCGTCGCAGGGCGCGGCAGCGCGGCCGCCGGATTATCGGCGCGCAGCCCCTCTTCCTCCAGAAAAGCGTAGAAGGCCCGCAGCGCCGAAGCCTTGCGCGCGACGGTCGAGGCCGCCAGCGTTCCCCACGCGCCCGCCAGCGCGCCGATGCTGTCCATGCCCGCTCTGGACAAGCCCCCCATGATCTCCGCCGCGGACATCAGGTCGGTGCGATAGGCGAGCAGCGTGTTGCGCGACGCACCCCTTTCGGCGGCCATCATCTCCAGAAAGCGATCGATCAGCGCCGCGTCGTCACTCATAAGCGTCAGGCTCGCGTGATCGCCTCCGCCGCGATCATACGCGCTTCGGGGTCCAGGCCGACGCGATGCAGGGCGGCGATGATGTGGTACAGATGGCCGGGGGGCAGCCGGCTCCATTCCGCCGTCTGCATGCCGACTGCGGCCAGCAGGGCGACGCTGCCCTTCTCGCCCCGCGCGGCGGCCTGCCCGATCGCGCGGGCCCAGCGGCTGGCGGGGGCAAGCTGAAACCCATTGTCCTGCGCCAGCGCCGCCGCCTTTTGCGCGTCCATGCGCGACAAACCCGCCAGCGCGGCGATCAGCATCCTGCCCTTCGCTTCCCCTTCCTCATCGATGAAGCTGGACAGGCGGCTGTCGCTGATGTCGACGGCGACCGTGGGCGCTCCGGCGGCCAGCAATGCCCACAGGATGCCCGCGCCATCGCCATCCGCCTGCCGCGCCACCGACGTCCAGCGCAGCGTGCTGCGGTCATATCCGGCGGTCAGCATGGCGGCGACCAGATTGGCCGCGTCGCGCGCATCCACCTGCGTCACCGGCAGCGCCGCCGCCGCTCTGGCCGTCGCGATCAGGCCGACATAATCAGGCCGGCCATTGTCCCGCCACAGGGTGCGCATCGCCCGAACACGGTCGCCAACGCTTCCCGCGGTATAGGCAGTGCGCAGCGCCTCGATCCGGTCGGCGACCTCCCCTTCCGCGTCGCCATCAGCGCCCAGCTGGCTGTAGAAGCCGACCAGCGCCTTGTTCGAAAAGACGCCCAGCCGCGCCGCCACTTCGGCCCCCGGCAGACGGCGCGCGGCGCTCAAGGCCGGGGCCCGCGCCTCCCACGCCCGCACATGCTGCCCCGCCGTGGCGTAGAGCGCATCGGGAATCTCGACATTGAGCGCGGTCGCAAGGCCGAAACGCCAGGCAGTCAGCCGGTCGACCCCATCCCACTCGATCTTCACCGATCGGCGGGCGTTGAACCCTGTCCCCACCACCTTTTCCGCCAGCCGGTAATCGATGCCGCGCACCACGCCGCGCCGCTGCGCCTGATTGAGCGCGCCGCTCGCCGATCCCTGATCCCCCGACAGCGCCGGGCAGATCGCGCGCGTCATGTCCCATCCCGGCTCCTTGCTGGTGCGAAGCGCGCCTGCGGACAGCGGGCACAGCCCAGCCGGGTCGGCGGTCGCCAGATAGGTCTGCATTGCCACGGCATAGAGGCGGGGGGTGAAGCGATCCGAATCGACGCTTTGCACCAGCAGCCGGGCGCTGTCCGCCTCCCCCATGCGCAGCAGCAGCCAGGCGCGCTCCGCCACCCAGTCGGCGCCATTGATGCCGCGCGGCGTATCCGTCTCCGACAGCAGCGCCCGCCGCAGCAGGATCGACGCCCAGCGCGACGTGACCGGCGCGCGCGTCTCCTTCATCAGCGCCGCCAGAAACTGTCCCGGCTGATTGCCGAAATCGTCGGGCGCAAAACCCAGCCGGCCGGGCGTCAGTACGCCAATCCGGTCGAGCGATCGATGCGCGCCCTCCGGCAGGTCATATCTGGCCTTCTGCGCCGCAATCTCTTCTTCGGACAGCGCGTCTTCCCCGGCCGCATTGGCCGCCGCATTCTCCTCCGGCAAGGCGGCCGGGGGCGGCAGCGGCTGCACCATCGGCACCGGCGCTGCGGGAGCCGCTGGCCGCCCAGGCTGCGGAGCGGCGGGCGCAGGCGCCTGGGGCGCATCGCCAAAGCCGGGCGGCAGCAGGGATTCGGGCGCGTCCTGCGCAACCACCGGCAGCGCCAGCGCAATGGCGAGCGTCCCCAGCGCCCATCTGGCATTCCCCCGGCGGCGGCGCATGTCGCTTATTGGCCCAGCTTTTCGGCGGGGATCGCCTTTTCCACGCGCTGCTGCGGCTGTTCCCCGCCGCGCGACCAGAGGAGCGCCAGAAATCCGACCAGCAAGGCGATCAGGACGATGGGGACGATCGGCAGGCGCTTGCCCCGGCGGCGTGAGCTGCTTTCGAAGTTGCTGAAGGAACGGTTGCTTCTCATGAGTCCTTGTGCGGCCAAGCCGGAAGATGAGGAAAGTTGCGATTTGCCTCTGTGACGGGGGGATGTATAGCCCCGCTCTGCATGCAGCGAAACAGCAAATCCGCCCCTGTCGATCCGAAGCGTGGTCCCATCGTCCTCGTCGGCATGATGGGCGTGGGCAAATCGACCGTCGGCCGCCGCCTTGCCGCGCGGCTCGGCCTTGCTTTCGTGGATGCCGACGAAGAGATTGAAAAGGCGGCGGGCATGACCATCACGGAAATGTTCGAACGCTATGGCGAATCCTATTTCCGCGATGGCGAGCGGCGGGTGATCGCCCGGCTGATGGACGGCGAGCCCAAGGTGATCGCCACGGGCGGCGGCGCCTTCATGCAGGATGACACGCGCAAACTGATCCTCGACCATGCCACCGCCATCTGGCTGGACGCGGACATCGACATATTGGTGGATCGCGTGTCCCGGCGGGATGGCCGCCCGCTGCTGAAAGGCAAGGACCCGCGCGTGGTGCTGACCCAGCTCGCCGCCACGCGCAATCCCGTCTACGCGCTCGCCCCCATCCACATCAAAAGCATCGCCGCGCCGCATGAAGTGACGGTGGACAGCATAATGGAGCAACTCGTCGCATGGCATTAGTCCGCGTCGCGCTCGATGCGCGCAGCTATGACATCATCATAGAGGAAGGCGCGCTGGACCGCGCCGCCGCGCATCTCGCGCAATATGCGCGCAAGGACCGGCTGGTGGTCGTGACGGACGCCAATGTGGCCAGGGCGCAGCTGCCACGGCTGCAAGCCAGCCTGCGCGGCGCGGGCATCGCGCTCGAACCCATCATCCTGCCCGCCGGTGAGCAGACCAAGAGCTGGCGGCATCTGGAACAACTGCTCGACGCGCTGCTCGCGCTGGAGATTGAGCGGGGCGATCATGTCGTCGCGCTGGGCGGCGGCGTCATCGGCGACCTGGTGGGCTTTGCCGCCTCCATCCTGAAGCGCGGCTGCCACTTCATCCAGGTTCCGACGACCCTGCTCGCGCAGGTGGACAGTTCGGTCGGCGGCAAGACGGCGATCAACGCCAAGGCAGGCAAGAATCTGATCGGCAGCTTCTATCAGCCAAGCCTCGTGCTGATCGACCCGTCGACGCTCGACAGCCTGCCGCCCCGCGAAACCCGCGCCGGCTATGCCGAAGTGGTGAAATATGGCCTGATCGACGATCCCGATTTCTTCGCCTGGTGCGAAGCCGAAGGCTATCGCCTGCTCGACGGCGACAGCGGCGCGCGCGCATATGCGATCGAACGCAGCGTCCAGGCCAAGGCCGCGATCGTCGCCGATGACGAGCGGGAAACCTCCGGCCGCCGGGCGCTGCTGAACCTTGGCCACACGTTCGGCCATGCGCTGGAGGCGGACACCGGCTTTTCCGACCTCCTCCTGCATGGCGAAGGCGTTGCGGCGGGCATGGCGCTCGCCTTCCGCTATTCGGCCCGGCTGGGGCTATGCCCCGCAGCGGACGCGGAGCGGGTCACGGCGCATCTGAAATCCGTGGGTCTGCCCCACAATCTCGCCAGCGCGCACGTAAAAGCGGACGGCGCCGCGCTTGTCGCGCACATGCTTCATGACAAGAAGATGGCTGCGGGCACCCTCCCCTTCCTGCTGGCGCGCGGGATCGGACAGACCTTCCTGTCGAAGGATGTAGCGCTGGATGATGTCGCCGCCTTCCTGAACGAGGATCGCGCCGCGGCGTGAAGCCGCGCCAGACTTGTCAACGCCCCACCTGATCCTGCCCATCGAATGATGGGGCGGGGGACCATCGGCGCAGCCGGTGGTGGAGGGGAAAAGGCACAATATCAGCCCATTTTCCCTCCACCATGCCAGGCATGGCCCCCTTCCCCACGCCTCCGGCACAGGGAGAATTAAGCAATCAGCGCCAAAACAAAAAAGGGCGCCCCGAAAGGCGCCCTCCTCATCCGCTCATCTGACGAAGCGATTATTTCTTCAGCGTCAGGCCGCCGAAACGCTTGTTGAAGCGCGCCACCTGGCCGCCCTGCTCCAGCTGGCGCTGGCCGCCGGTCCACGCCGGATGCGACTTGGGATCGATGTCGAGCGCCATCGTGTCGCCTTCCTTGCCCCAGGTCGAACGGGTGCGGAAAGTCGTCCCGTCGGTCATCTGGACGGTGATAAAATGATAATCGGGGTGCGTATCGGCCTTCATGGGTCTGCTCCGTCTATGGGCCGGTTTCCGACCGGCCATGGATGCGATAAATTGCGAAGGCGCGCGGTTACATGGCTTTGCGCGCGAAAGCAAGGGGCGACCGGCAGGCCGCCCCTTCCGCTTCACTCCGCTGGCGGATCGGTGATCATGGCGACGAAATTGGTTTCGGCGCACACATTGCCATTCACCAAAGCCCGGCCCGCGAACTTGCACACGCGCCCGCGATTCTGGGTGATCTCCACATGCAGGTCGAGCAGGCATCCCGGCTCTACCGGCGTGCGGAACTTGGCCCCTTCGATGCTCATGAAATAGACCAGCTTGCCCGAACCGCGCAGGTTGAGCGATTCAACGGCCAGCACGCCCGCCGCCTGCGCCATCGCCTCCACGATCAGCACGCCCGGCATGATCGGGCGGCCGGGGAAGTGCCCCTGAAAGAAGGATTCGTTGATCGACACGGCCTTGACCGCATGGATCGACTCGCTGCGCACGAGCGAGACCACGCGGTCGACCAGCAGCATCGGATAACGGTGCGGCAGCGCCGCCATAATCCCGCGAATGTCGATGGGACCCATGGCGGCGGCAGCCGCGTCAGCTTCACCCGTCATCGGCGGATCAGCGCGACGTCGGCTGCTGCGACGGGTTGGCGGGCGCGGCGGGCGCTGCTGCGGCAGGCGTCGGCGCCTGACCACGGGCGCCGCCCGGCTGCCAGCCAGCAGGCGGCGTGATGCCGACGCTGGGCACCAGCGCGTTCAGTTCCGTCACCACCTGCTGCGTGATGTCCACGCCCGGCTGATAGGAAACCGTCGCGTCGGGGGAGAGGATCAGGTCGACCTTGGCCTTGGTCATGGCGGATTTCAGCGCGTCCGACAGCTTGGCCGAAATCTGTTCCTCGACATAAGCGTTGGCCAGAGCGATCGGCTGGCCCAGGCGTTGCAGTTCGGCCTGACCGTTCTGGCCAGCCTTCTGATAGGCTTCATACTGGGTCTGGATCGCCGGGGTGGGCTTGTTGCCCGCAGCCTTCATCGCCGCTTCCAGCGCCGTGCCCTTCGAACGCAGGTCCGCGTCGATGGCGTTCTTGCGCGCGTTGAAGCTGTCGATCTGCGCCTTGTAGGTCGTCTGGATCTGCGAGCGGGCGGTCGTATAGGCCGAGCTGGTGGCGACGGCGCGCTGGATGTCGACCACGGCGATGCCGTTCTTAGACTGAGCGGCCGCGGGCGCGCTGGCAAGTGCGATGGCAGTCATGGGGGCGAAGGCGAGAGCCGCCGCCTTGAGGATCATGTTCATTAGAATTGAGTCCCTACGTTGAAGCTGATGAGCTGAGTGTCGTCCCCTGGTTCCTTGAGCAGGGCCTTGGCGATGTCGATGCGGAACGGCCCGAACGGCGAGTTCCAGTTGACGCCGAAGCCCACGGAAACACGCGGCTTGAGCGTGTCGCCGAGATACACTTCCTCGAAGCCCGTGCCGTCGAGATAGGCAGCGTCGAAGCCCGCAGGTGGCGCATTGCAGGTGCCCAGCGAAGCGGCACGTACAGTGCTGGCCGGACCGGTGGTGCCCGTCTGCGGCGTGATGGAGCAATAGCCGGGGAAGTTGGTCGGCTGCGGATCACGCAGTCCGCCGACAGCGCCGGCATCCACGAATATGGAGGGACGCAGGCCCATCTCTCGCGCGCCTGAGCCCAGCGGAATTTCGACTTCCGCACGCGCAAGATAATAGACTTTGCCGCCCAGAGCGTCGTCACGGACATTATTGTCGCCCGAATTCCGCGAAAATCCGGTCGGGCTATTGGGATCAGCCACCAGATAATAGCGCTTCACGCGCGGACCAATGCCGCGAATGTCAAAGCCGCGAATCTGCGGGTTGCCCAGGAAGAAGCGGTCGGTCAGCCGGATCTTGTCCACCAGTTCGCCGCTTGCATCCCGCCGCTCGCCTTCCAGCGAATGGATATATCCGCCTTCCGCCGACAGCGAGAAGATGAAGCCGCCGCCCAAGGGCCAATATTTGGCCCCGTTAAGCCGCGTGCGGACATATTTGACGCTGCCGCCCAGCCCGGCGAAATCCTGGCTCAGCACGATATTATGACCGCGCGTCGCCCGGATACGGTTATCGCGATTGTCGTAGATCAGCGAATAGCCGAGCGAGGATGTCGTCCGCTTGCCGATGGCGTCGCACAGATAGCGCCCCGCGAGGATCGGGTCGCAGACGCCATTGGTATAATAAGTGTCCTCGTCCAGACTCACATCGTCCAGATTGAGGCTGTAGCGCAGGGCGAGCGACATATATTCCGTGATCGGCACGCCAGCGCGGATCTGGAAGCCTGTCGTCGTCTGCTTGTAGGTCGTGTCGCGATCGTTGGAATTGCCGAGATAGCGGAAGCTGTTGAGGTCGCGGCGGTAGATGTCGCCGCCCAGCGCGATATTCTTGTCCATGAAATAGGGTTCGGTGAAGCCCAGTTCGACGGACTTGGAATAGCTGGAATAATTGACGCTGGCGCGCAGTTCCTGGCCCTTGCCGCGGAAGTTGCGCTGGGTGATCGACGCCGCGACGATAAACCGCTCAAGCGAGGAGAAACCGGCCGAAAGCGACAGTTCGCCCGTCGATTTTTCCTGCACATTGGTTTCCAGCACGATGCGGTCTGGCGCGGAACCCGGCTTCTGCTCGATCTCCAGCTTTTCCTGGAAGAAGCCGAGCGAGTTGATGCGGTCGCGCGACCGCTTGACCAGGAAGCTGTTGAAGGCGTCGCCTTCCGCCAGGCGGAACTCGCGGCGCACGACCTTGTCCTGCGTCAGCGTGTTGCCGTTGACGTCGACCCGCTCGACATAGACACGGGGCGCATTGCCGATGCGGAAATTGATCCCCATCGTCAGGCTGTCCTTGTCGCGGTTGAAGTCCGGCTGCACGTCCGCAAAGGCATAGCCGAACAGGCCCGCCGTCTCGCTCAGCGTATCGACCGTGTCCTCAACCTGCTTGGCGTTGTACCAGTCGCCCTTCTTCATCGGCAGCGTCTTGGTCAGCGTCGCGCCCGAAAGGTCGCGAATGTCGCTTTCCACCTTCACGTCGCCGAATTTGTAGCGGTCCCCTTCCTCAACCACATAGGTGATGATGAAGTCCTGCTTGTCGGGCGTCAGTTCCGCCACGGCTGAAATGACGCGGAAGTCGGCATAGCCTTCGGTCAGGTAGAATTGCCGCAGCTTCTGCTGGTCATAGGCCAGGCGATCCGGGTCATAGCTGGTGCCGGAGGAGAAGATGCGGAACCAGCGCGACTGCTTGGTCACCATCTGGCTGCGCAGTTCGCCGTCGCTGAACTTGTCGTTGCCGATGATGTTGATCTGCCGGACCTTGGACTTGGGCCCTTCGGAAATCTCGAAGACGATATCGACGCGGTTCTGGTCGAGTTGCACCATCTTCGGCTCGACCGTGGCGGCGAAGCGGCCCTGGCGGCGATAGAGTTCGATGATGCGGGCCACGTCCGCGCGCACCTTCGACCGGGTATAGATCTGGCGCGGGGCGAGCTTGATCTCAGGACGGATCTTGTCTTCCTTCAACCGCTTGTTGCCTTCCAGCACGATGCGGTTGATGACCGGATTTTCCCGGACCTCGATGGTCAATGCGCCATTGTCGTTGCGGATCTGCACGTCGGCGAACAGTTCCGTCTCATACAGGTCGCGCAACGCCTGATCGAGCGTTTCCTGCGTATAGGGCTGACCCACGCGCAGCTTGGTGTAGGACAGGACCGTGTCGGGCTCCAGCCGCTGCTGACCCGTCACGGCGACGCTGCGGATGGTGCCCGCGGCAGGCACGGCGGCGGGCACGGGCGCGGCGGCCGGCGCGGCGTCCTGCGCCAGGGCCGGGCCTGCCGCGATGCCGCCGATCATCGTCGTCGCCAAAAGGGCCGCGACAATCGGGCGCTGCCTCTTGCTGCTCATTATCGCTGTCACCCGCTTCACCCTTTTACAAATAAGCAATGCTCGTTCACGCCCGGAAAGACGCCGCACAAGCCGCGCCTCCCTGCCCGATACGGATCAGCCGATCAAGCCGGACAGGCGCTCCCAGATACCGAAAGACGTTAGATCGTTGAATGTAACCAGCATCATCATGGTCAGAAGCAGCGCCAGACCAGACCGGTAGGCCCATTCCTGCACCCTGGGGCTGACCGGCCTGCGCTGCACCGCTTCCAATCCGTAGAACAGCAGGTGGCCGCCATCCAGCATCGGAATTGGCAAGAGGTTGATGAACCCCAAGTTAATCGAGATGAGCGCCATGAAGAAGATGAAGCTTTCCACCCCCAGCGTCGCCGCCTGCCCCGAAACCTCCGCGATCTTGAGCGGCCCGCCAAGCTCCTTCACCGACCGGCCGCCGCCCAGAATCTGCCCCAGCGTTTCCACCATGGTGCGGACGATCTGGCCCGTGCGCTCGATCGCCACCACCGGCGCGCGCCACAGGCTGACCGGCTCGATCACCGGATCGCCCGGCGCGATGCCCAGCCGCCCGATCCTGAACCTGTTGCCAAAGCCGTCGCTTTCCTCGACTGCGCCGATCCGCCCCTGCCGGTCGAACCGCTTGCCGCCCCGCTCGACCTGGATCACCACGGGCTCGCCCGGACGGATCTGCGCATAAAGGCGGATGTCGTCGAAGGTCGCCATCTCGCGTCCGTTGAGCGCGACGATGCGGTCGCCCGCCACGATCCCGGCGGCGGCGGCCGCGCTGCCCGGCTGCACCTGCCCCGCGACGGCGGGCGTCCGGCTCTCGCCATGGACGAAGGCGAAGGCGCCCAGGATCAGGATGGCGAAAAGGAAGTTGATCGCCGGACCCGCCGCCACGATCGCCGCGCGCTGCCACAGCGGCTTGGCGGGAAAGCTTTCCGCCCGGTCGCGCGCCGACATTTCCAGCCAGGCCGGATCGGTCTGGCTGGCGGCGTTCATGTCGCCCTTAAACCGCACATAGCCGCCCAGCGGCAGCGCGCCGATGCGCCATCGGGTGCCGCGCTTGTCGACCCAGGCGGCGATTTCCGGCCCGAACCCGATCGAAAAGGCTTCCGCCTTCACCCCGCACCAGCGGCCGACCAGATAATGGCCCAGCTCATGCACGAAGACGAGCGGGCCGATGACCGCGACAAAGGCGAGGACGGTCAGCAGGAAACCCGGATTCTGGATCAAGCAGTCAATCTTTCCATCACTTGCCCCGCCATGGCTCGCGCCCGTGCATCCACTTCCAGCACGTCTTCGATCCGGCAAGGCGCAGCCGCGCTATAGCGGTTCAAGACATCCTCCACAATCATGGCGATATCAAGGAAGCCGATGGCGCCTTTCAGGAAAGCGGCGACCGCGACTTCATTGGCCGCGTTCAGAATGGCCGGAGCCGCCCCGCCCTGCCCGGCCGCGTGCCGCGCCAGGCGAAGCGCGGGAAAACGTTGCGGGTCCGGCGTTTCGAAATCGAGCCGCCCCGCCCGCGCCAGGTCCAGCGGCTGGCACGGCGTCTCCATCCGCTCCGGCCAGGCAAGCGCGCTCGCGATCGGAATGCGCATGTCGGGCGAGCCAAGCTGCGCCAGGGTCGAACGGTCGCGATATTCGACCATCGAATGGATGATGGACTGCGGATGGACCAGTATCTCGATCCGGTCGAGCCCGATGGGAAAGAGGTGCGCGGCCTCGATCAGTTCCAGCCCCTTGTTCATCATCGTCGCGCTGTCGACGCTGATCTTCGCGCCCATCGACCAGTTGGGATGCGCCACCGCCTGCGCCGGGGTGATGCCGCGCATCTCCTCCCGCGAGCAGGTGCGGAACGGGCCGCCGCTCGCCGTCAGGATGATCCTTGCCACATCGTCCAAGCGGCTTCCGGCAAGGCATTGGAATATGGCATTATGTTCACTGTCGACCGGCAGCAGCGCCGCACCGGACTGCGCCGCCGCCTCCATCATCAGCGCGCCTGCTGACACCAGCGATTCCTTGTTCGCCAGCGCGACCGTGCCGCCCGCTTTCAGCGCCGCCATGGTGGGGCGCAGCCCCGCGCAACCGACGATCGCCGCCATGCTCCAGTCAGCGCCCGCCTGCGCGGCCTCCACCAGCGCCTCTTCGCCAGCGGCGGCCTGCACGCCCGACCCCTGCAATGCATCCTTGAGCGCGCCGTACAGGCCTTCATCGCCGATCACCGCGATGCTCGCGCCGCAGTCGCGCGCGGCGGCGGCCAGCCCGCCGACATCGCCAAAGGCCGTCAGCGCCACCACTTCGAACGCATTGCGATCGCGCCGGATCAGGTCCAGCGTGGACGTGCCCACGGAGCCGGTCGCTCCGAAAATCGAAATCTTGCGCATCAGCCGAGCACCAACACCAAATAAAGCAGCGCTGCGAGTGGCGCGACGGCCGCCACGCCATCCAGCCGGTCCAGCACACCGCCATGGCCGGGCAGCAGCGTACCGCTGTCCTTCACGCCCGCCCTGCGCTTCATCGCGCTTTCAAGCAGGTCGCCCAGTTGCGCCGCCACCGCGAGCAGCCCGCTGGCGGCGGCAAGCTCGACCGGCAGACCGGCCAGGCGATGGAGCAGGAACCCGGTGGCCAGCGCGGCAAGCACCCCGCCGCCCAGCCCCGCCCAGGTCTTGGACGGGCTGACCCGCGGGGCCAGCTTGGGCCCGCCGATCGAGCGGCCAGCGAAATAAGCCCCGATGTCGGTCGCCCATACCAGCGCCAATGCCCAGAAAGCGAGCAGCAGCCCATAGCTGTCGGGCGTCTGCTGCCGCAGATAGAGCAGCGCCATCACCGGCAGGACGACATAGGGAATGCCCAGCGCCAGGCGGACGGAACGCGTCACCAGCAGCACGAAGAAAAACGCCGCCGCGCCCAATGTGAACGCGACCCAGGATACATTGGCGGCCAGCGGGCACAGCAGCGCCAGCGGCACCGACACCGCGAACATGGCCAGCCGCCTTTGTTCGGGCGTCGCGCTCACGAGCGCGCCCCATTCCCCCTGCATCAGCACGCCCGCCACCACCAGCAGCAGCCAGAACAGGAAACCGCCGGAATAGAGCGCAGCCGACGCCAGAAGGATCAGCGCGACGCCAACGATCGTGCGGGTGCGAAGCTCGCTGGACATGGCGCTCACAGGCCGCCGAACCGGCGGTCCCTCATGCGAAAGGAGTCAAGCGCCTGCGCCAGTGCCCGGCCATCGAAATCCGGCCACAGCATGTCGGTGAAATAGAGTTCCGCATAGGCCGCCTGCCACAGCATGAAGTTGCTGAGCCGCTGCTCCCCCGACGTGCGGATCAAAAGGTCGAGCGGGGGCAGAGCGGCCGTGTCGAGATGCGCATCGATGTCGCCCGCGGCGATGTCGGCCACGCTCATCTCCCCCGCCTTCACCCGCTCGGCGAGGCTCTGCACGGCCCGCACCAGCTCATCCTGCGCGCCATAGTTGAGCGCGATGGCGACGATGGGCCCCTTGTTGCCCGCCGTCCGCGCAACCGCTGCTTCGATCAGTTCGACCAGCGAGGGATCGAGCGCCCTGTAATTGCCGATGATCCGCAGGCGGATGCCGTTGGCGTGGAACTCGTCCAGATCGGACTGGATGAAGTGCCGCAGCAGCCCCATCAGGTCCGCCACCTCCGCCGCCGGACGCTTCCAGTTTTCCGAGGAAAAGGCGTAGAGCGTCAGGCATTCGAGTTTCAGGTCCAGCGCTGCGCGCGCCACCCGGCGCACCGCCTCCACCCCCGCCTTGTGACCGGCGATGCGCGGCAGGAAGCGCTTTTTCGCCCAGCGGCCATTGCCGTCCATGATGATGGCGACATGGCGGGGACCGGACGATCCGGCGCGGACGCCATCGACATGACGCGCGCCAGCCGAAGGCGCGCCCTGTCGAATGTCGGGCTTGGCTTGGCTGGCCATCAGAAGAGAAGATGCGCGATGGACACGGGCGGAAGGACCCCGGCTCAGCGGCCGAGAATTTCCTTCTCCTTGGCCGCAGCCGCCGCATCGATATCGGCGATGGTGCTGTCGGTCAGCTTCTGCACCTCGGTTTCCATGCGCTTGCGTTCGTCCTCGCTGATCTCGCCCTTCTTCTCGTCGGTTTTCAGGCTGTCCATGCCGTCGCGGCGGACGTTGCGCACGGCGACGCGCGCGCCTTCGGCATATTTGCTGGCGAGCTTGGCCAATTCCTTGCGGCGTTCCTCGGTCAGGTCCGGGATCGGCAGGCGCAGCGTCTGGCCGTCAACGATCGGGTTGAGGCCAAGGCCCGCCGAACGGATTGCCTTGTCGACCGGGCCGACATTGCTCTTGTCCCACACCTGGACGGACAGCATGCGCGGTTCCGGCGCGGAGACGGTCGCGACCTGGTTGAGCGGCATGTGCGCGCCATAGACCTCTACCGTCACCGGATCGAGCAGCTGGATATTGGCGCGGCCGGTGCGCAGACCCGCCAGGTCTCCTTTCAGCGATTCGACGGCGCCATGCATGCGGCGTTCGAGATCGGCTTTGTCATATTGGGCCATGTTGTTCAGCGCTCCTGATTTTGCACGATCGTCGCCACCCCGTCCCCGGCCAGCACCTTTGCCAGATTGCCGGTTTCGCGAATGTTGAACACGACGATGGGAATATTATTTTCGCGGCAGAGCGCAATGGCGCTCGCATCCATGACCTTCAGATTGTCGTTCAGCACCTTGTCGAAGCTGATCTGGTCATATCGCGCCGCATCCGGCACCTGCTTGGGATCGGCATTATAGATGCCGTCGACGCTCGTGCCCTTGAACAGCGCGTCGCAGTTCATTTCCGCCGCGCGCAATGCCGCGGTCGTGTCGGTGGTGAAGAAGGGGCTGCCGGTGCCCGCCGCGAAGATGACGATCCGGCCCTTTTCCATGTGCCGCACCGCCTTGCGCCGGATATAGGGCTCGCACACGGACGCCATCGGGATCGCCGACTGGACCCGCGTGTCGTAACCGATCTTTTCCAGCGCGTTCTGCACCGCCAGCGCGTTCATGACGGTCGCCAGCATGCCCATATAATCGGCGCTCGCCCGGTCGAATCCCTTGGCGGCCCCCGCCAGCCCGCGGAAGATATTGCCGCCGCCCACGACGACGCACAGTTCAAATCCGGCGTCCTTGGCCGCCGCGATCTCGGTCGCGACGCGGTTCACCGTCTCCGGCTCGATACCGAACTGCCCTTGCCCCATCAGCACTTCGCCCGAGAGTTTCAGCAGGATGCGCTTGAAGGGCGGGCGAGTCATGTGGCGGAAAGATCCATTACAAGCGGGCAAGGAAATGGCGCGCACCTTAGGCAGCACGCGCCATGATGTGAAGTCCTTAGCGTCCGGCGCGGACTTGTCGAGAAGCCTTGGCCTCCCGATGTCGTCCGAACCGAACGCTCTGTCAGATACAGCGGCTGATGCGGCGGGCGCTCAAACGCCCGCAGCGGCGGCGACTTCGGCCGCGAAGTCGCTCGTTTCCTTCTCGATGCCTTCGCCGAGCTGGAAACGGACATAGTTTTTGAGCGTGATCGACGCGCCCGCATCCTTCGCCGCCTTGGCGACGACGTCGGCGACGGGGGTCTTGTTGTCCATCACGAACAGCTGCGACAGCAGGGCGTTTTCCTTGGCGTACTTGGCCACCGCGCCATCGACCATCTTGGCGACGATTTCGGCGGGCTTGCCCGATTCGGCGGCCTTTTCAGCGGCGATGGCGCGCTCCCGCTCCAGCAGGGCGGGGTCGATATCGGCCGACGACAGCGCCAGCGGGAAAGCGGCGGCGATGTGCATCGCGATCTGCTTGCCCAGCGGCTCCAGCACATCGGCAGGCGCATCGCCTTCCAGCGCGACCAGCACGCCGATCTTGCCCAGGCCCGGCGCGGCGGCGTTGTGGACGTAGGGAACGACGACGCCCTGGCTCACTTCCACCTGGCCGACGCGGCGCAGCGTCTGGTTCTCGCCGATGGTGGCGATGTTCGACACCAGCTTTTCGGCGATCGTGCCGCCAGCCGGGTGCGCCTGGTTCGACAGCGCCTCGGCGTCCGAAACGCCGCTCTGCAAGGCGACCTGCGCCACGGTGCGCACGAAATCCTGGAACTGGTCGTTCTTGGCGACGAAGTCGGTTTCGCTGTTCACTTCGACGGCAACGCCCTTGGTGCCGGCGACGGCGACGCCGACCAGGCCTTCGGCAGCGGTGCGGCTGGACTTCTTCTGCGCGGCGGCGAGGCCCTTGGCGCGCAGCCAGTCGACGGCCGCTTCCATGTCGCCATTGGCTTCTGCGAGCGCCTTCTTGCAGTCCATCATGCCCGCGCCCGAACGGTCGCGCAGTTCCTTGACGGCGGCGGCGGTAATCTCGGCCATGTTTCGGCTCCTAAAAGTTTAAGGTTCAAATAAGCACTAGGGCGCGGTCCGGTGGAGCGCGCCCTAGCCTGTCAATCTTGCAGTTCGAAGACCGCGGGATCAGGCCTGGACGGCGACCTCTTCGGCTTCCGGCTCGTCCAGAGCGCCCAGATCGACGCCCGAAGCCTGCTGCGCGCCACGGTTGCCCTTGGTCGCGGCGGCGGCGACGGCGTCGCAATAGAGGCGGATCGCGCGGCTGGCGTCGTCATTCGCCGGAACCGGGAAAGCGATGCCATCGGGCGAGACGTTCGAATCGAGGATCGCGACGACCGGGATGCCCAGCGTGTTGGCTTCCTTGATCGCCAGTTCTTCCTTGTTGGCGTCGATCACGAACATGACATCGGGGATGCCGTTCATGTCGCGGATGCCGCCCAGCGAAAGCTCCAGCTTCTCGCGCTCGCGGGTCATCTGAAGGACTTCCTTCTTGGTGAAGCCGTGGGTGTCGCCCGACAGCTTCTCTTCCAGGGTCTTCAGCCGCTTGATCGAACCGGAAATGGTCTTCCAGTTGGTGAGCATGCCGCCCAGCCAGCGATGGTTAACGAAGTGCTGGCCCGACTTGCGGGCGGCTTCGGCGATCGGGTCCTGCGCCTGGCGCTTGGTGCCGACGAACAGCACCTTGCCGCCAGCGGCGACGGTCGCCGACACGAAGTCCAGCGCGCGGCCGAACAGCGGCACGGTCTGCGACAGGTCGAGGATGTGGATGCCGTTGCGCTCGCCGAAGATGTACGGCTTCATGCGCGGGTTCCAGCGGTGGGTCTGGTGGCCGAAGTGAGCCCCGGCCTCGATCAATTGGTGCATGGTGACGACAGGAGCCGCCATAATATTTCTCCTTCCGGTTCAACCTCTGGGAATCAGGAACTGGGGCGTCACGCCGTCAGCACCGGATATGTGCGATTCCCATGTGGAATGGCGCGCCCCTTAGCGCGCACGGCTGGGGGAGGCAAGGCTTGACTTGCTCCAAAGAATGGAACATATAGGGAACATTCGGAACAAAGCGCGGCTCAGCCCCGTTTCGACCGGCAATAGAGGAACAGTTGTTCCGTCGCAAATATGAAAGTGAGCGCCCATGTTCACCATTATTGCAGCCACCATTTTCCTGGCAGCCTTCCTGCTGGCGGCAGGCACGATCGTTGGCATGTTCGCCCTTTACCGGGACAAGATGATCGCGGCCCTGCTGTTCGAACCCATTCCCCAGGAAGCGCCCGTCTACCGCCTGCGGATCAGCCGCCGCCGCGCCACGCCGGAGGCGCGCACCCCGGCGCGTCCCCTGCCCGCATCCATCTTCGCCGCCTGAGGGCGTGAAGCTCAGGCAGCGGCCTTGGACTGCTGCTGCCGCCGGACGCGTGCGTAGGACATGATGCCGAACGGGATCGTCGCCACATAGACCGCCGAAAGCGCCAGCAGCGTCAGCCAGGGATCGGTGATCAGCAGCGCGGCCAGCAATCCGGCAACCGCGATCGCCTCCAGCCGGATGCGCTTGCGCAGCCGCAGCGCCGACCAGCTATAGGTCGCGATGCTGGAAATCATCAGGAAGGCGGTGAAAGCCGTCCACGGCGCCACCACATACCAGGCGCGGAAGATATCTTCCCCCGTCACCAGCCACAGATAAAGCGGTACGAAGGCGAGGCCAGCCCCGGCGGGCGCGGGAACGCCGGTCAGGAACCCGGCCGATTTATGCGGCTGTTCGTCCGCGTCGATATTGGCGTTGAACCGGGCGAGCCGCAGCGCGCAGGACAGCGCATGGGCCAGCGCGAAGATCCACCCGAATTTTGGCATGGCATGCAGCGCCCACAGATAAAGGATCAGCGCCGGAGCCACGCCGAAGGCGATGGAGTCCGACAGCGAATCCAGCTCCGCCCCAAAACGGCTTTCCCCACGCAACAGCCGCGCGATGCGGCCGTCCAGCCCGTCCAGTATCCCCGCGATGATGATCAGCGTCACCGCCCATTCCCACCGTTCCGCGATGGCGTAGCGCACGCCGGTCAGGCCGCAGCACAGCGCCATGGCCGTGACCGCGTTGGGCGCGACCATCCGCAGGGTGATGCCACGGCGCAGGCCGCGCGGGATGGCGCGCCGCTGCCTCACTGCTGGATACCCGAAATGACGCGCGCGTCGCCGATCTGCCCCAGGATCGTCTCTCCCGCGACGGTCCGCTGCCCCAGCACCACGCGCGGCGCCGTGCCAGCGGGCAGGTAGACGTCGACGCGGCTGCCGAAGCGGATCAGGCCGATGCGCTGCCCCGCCGCGATCAGGTCGCCCGGCTTCACGAAGGGGACGATCCGGCGCGCGACCAGGCCCGCAATCTGGGTAAAGCCCACCCGCACGCCGTCATGCCGCTCGATCAGGATATGCTGCCGTTCATTATCCTCGCTCGCCTTGTCGAGATCGGCGTTCAGGAACTTGCCCGAAATATAGACGACCGACTTCACCATCCCGCCGATGGGCGTGCGGTTGATGTGGACGTCGAACACGCTCATGAAGATGGAAACGCGCACCATCGGCTGGTCGCCCAGGCCGTCCGGCCCCGCCATCTCGCGCGGCGGCGGCACGCGCTGGATCAGCGTCACCAGACCGTCGGCGGGCGCGATGATCGCCCGCTCGTCCTGCGGCACCGCGCGCACCGGGTCGCGGAAGAAGGCAAAAACCCAGATCGTCACGATCACCATCAGCCAACCGGGAATCTCCCATCCGACCAGGAACAGCACCAGGGTGATCGCCACCGCGATCAGGCCGAACTTCACGCCTTCGGGATGAACCGTGGGGAAGCGCCACTTCACATTGCCGCCCAGCGCGACGGTGATTTCGTCATTTTCCATGGCATCGTCTTTAGGCACAGTCACTTGGACTGACAACGGTCGATCCCCCGGCAAGTGCCGCGAAATCATGCGCCCTGCTTCACCGCCATTGCGCGGTTGAACATTGGCTCCGCTTTCCCTAGGGCGTTTGCAAAATTCCACCCGAACGAAGAAGGCGAAGAGGCGCATGGCGAAGATCAAGGTCAAGAACCCAGTCGTGGAGATCGACGGCGATGAGATGACGCGGATCATCTGGCAGTGGATTCGTGAGCGCCTCATCCTCCCCTATCTCGACATCGACCTCAAATATTACGACCTCAGCGTTGAAAAGCGCGACGAAACCAACGACCAGATCACCATCGATTCCGCCAATGCGATCAAGCAATATGGCGTCGGCGTGAAGTGCGCCACCATCACCCCGGATGAAGCCCGCGTCGAGGAATTCGGCCTCAAGGAAATGTGGAAGTCGCCCAACGGCACCATCCGCAACATCCTGGGCGGCGTCGTTTTCCGCGAACCGATCGTGATCAAGAACGTGCCCCGGCTGGTTCCCGGCTGGACCGACCCGATCGTCATCGGCCGTCACGCGTTCGGCGACCAGTATCGCGCCACCGACTTCCTGGTCCCCGGCCCCGGCAAGTTGCGCATGATCTGGGACGGCGCCAATGGCGAGAAGATCGAAAAGGACGTCTTCAACTTCCCCAGCCCCGGCGTCGCCATGGGCATGTACAATCTGGACGATTCGATCCGCGATTTCGCCCGCGCCAGCATGAACTACGCGCTGGGCCGCAACTGGCCGCTCTATCTGTCGACCAAGAACACCATTTTGAAGGCCTATGACGGCCGCTTCAAGGATCTGTTCCAGGAAGTGTTCGACAAGGAATTCGCGGATCAGTTCAAGGCCGCTGGCATCACCTACGAACACCGCCTGATCGACGACATGGTCGCCGCCGCGCTCAAGTGGAGCGGCAAGTTCGTCTGGGCGTGCAAGAATTATGACGGCGACGTTCAGTCCGACACCGTGGCGCAGGGCTTCGGCTCGCTCGGCCTCATGACCTCCGTGCTGCTCTCGCCCGATGGCAAGACCGTCGAGGCCGAAGCCGCGCACGGCACCGTCACCCGCCACTATCGCCAGCATCAGCAGGGCAAGTCGACCTCGACCAACCCGATCGCGTCGATCTTCGCCTGGACCCAGGGCCTCAGCTATCGCGGCAAGTTCGACGACACGCCGGACGTCACGCGCTTTGCCGAAACGCTGGAGCGCGTCTGCATCGAAACCGTCGAAGGCGGCGCGATGACGAAGGATCTGGCGCTGCTGATCGGCCCCGATCAGGCATGGATGACGACCGAACAGTTTTTCGAAGCGATCCGCGTCAATCTCGAAACCGCGATGGGCCAGTGGAACTGACCTGCGCGGAACAGAACTACGCGGAACGGAACTGATCGGCCGCTTGCGGCTTGTTCAGAACGTTGGCGAAATGAGGCGGCGCTGGTCCACGGCGCCGCCTTTTCCATGACGGGAGATGATTGATGACCACCAAAGCAGGAAAGCGCCTGGAAGTCCGCACCGCCGTTCCGGGCGATGTCCGCGCCATCCTGCGGCTCATCGCGCGCGTCTATCCCGGCCTGCCCAACTATTCGCCCGCGACCGTCCGTGGCCAGATCAACAATTTCCCCGATGGCTGTTTCGTCGCCGTCTATGACAACCGGATCGTCGGCTATTGCGCGACCATGCGCGTCAGCAGGACGATGGCCTTTTCCTTCCATGATTGGGAAGAGATCACCGCCAACGGCTTCGGCACCCGGCACAGCGCCGCGGGCGAATGGCTGTACGGCTATGAAATGGCGGTCGATCCCAAGCTGCGCGGCCTGCGCATCGGCCAGCGTCTCTATGACGAGCGCAAGGAACTGGCCGAGCAGCTGGACCTGCACGGCATCGTCATCGCGGGCCGCATGCCCGGCTATGCCCGCGCCAAGCGCCGCGTCGATGGCCCCGCCGATTATCTGGACAAGGTGGTCCAGGGCAAGCTGCGCGACCAGGTCATCAGCTTCCAGCTCAAGAACCAGTTCGAACCGCTTGGCGTGCTCGAAAACTATCTGCCCGAAGACAAGCAGTCGGACGGCCACGCCGCCCATCTGGTCTGGCGCAACCCCTATGTCGATCCTGACGAAGCACCCGAAATGCGGGTGCCGCGCGGCGTCGAAAGCGTCCGGCTCGCCACCTGCCAGCTTCAGGCGCGCGCCGTTGCGGACTTCGATGAATTTATCCGCAACATCGAATATTTCGTTGATGTTGCGGCGGATTACCGCTCCGACTTCATCATCTTCCCGGAACTCTTCACCCTTCCCCTGCTCTCCTTCGAAACCAAGAAGCTTTCCCCGATAGAAGCGATCGACAAGCTCACCGGCTACACGCCGCGCCTGACGAAGGAACTGACGCGGATGGCGCTGGAATATAATATCAACATCATCGGCGGCTCCCACCCGACCCGCGCCGACGATGGCGATATCCAGAACATCGCCTATGTCGCCCTGCGCGACGGATCGGTCCACACGCAGGAAAAGATTCATCCCACCCCCAACGAAGCCTTCTGGTGGAACATCAAGGGCGGCGATTCGCTCGACGTGATCCAGACGGACTGCGGCCCGATCGGCGTGCTCATCTGCTATGACAGCGAATTTCCCGAACTCGCCCGGCGGCTGGTGGACCAGGGCGCGCGCATCATCTTCGTGCCCTTCTGCACCGACAGCCGCCTGGGCTATATGCGGGTGCGCTATTGCGCCCAGGCGCGCGCGATTGAAAATCAATGCTATGTCGTCATGTCTGGCAATGTCGGCAACCTGCCCAATGTCGACAATATGGACATCCAATATGCGCAAAGCGCCATCCTGACGCCTTGCGACCTGCCCTTCGCGCGCGACGGCATCGCGGCGGAATCAACGGAAAATGTCGAAACCCTCACCATGGCGGACGTCAATTTGGCGGACTTGAGCTGGGCCCGCGCCGAAGGCACCGTCCGCAACCTGCGCGACCGGCGTTTCGATCTTTACCATATCGAATGGGACAGCAATCCCGACCACGGCCACGCCCCCAGCGGCGGCCCCGTCCCCGCGGGCGGCCACAACTCCCCCGGCGGCGGCTGACCATCGGCCACGACGATGTGGAGGGGAAAAGCCGCAACGTCAGCCCCCTTCCCCTCCGCCGCCTGCGCATCCTACCTCTCAAAAATTTTCCGCTGTCCTACAGCCCATAACCGCCGCTAAGCTCCCGGCGGCTCTTTGAACATTTAACATAATCTGTTGGACGCACAAGCGCGAAAGCCCGGTTTCCCGCGCCCTCCTCGTGTCACCTATGTCACCCGAATCCTACAGGGCGCATGCAGCGGGAAACATCGCCAGCCGCCGATCATTATCGCCAGCATGCCCTCCACAGTCATCCGCCACTTCGACTATGATGCGGCCGAACACCGGCTGGACGTGCAATTCGTCAGCGGCAGGCGCTACAGCTATTTCGAGGTGCCGGAAAAGCTGGCCGCCGCCATGCGCCGCGCCTCATCCAAGGGCAGCTTTTTCAACCGCCGCATCCGCGATCACTTCCGTTTCACCCGCCTGGAGTAAACACCGTCACTCCACCGTGACGCTCTTGGCAAGGTTCCTTGGCTGATCGACATCGGTGCCCTTCGCGACGGCGACATGATAGGCCAGCAACTGCACCGGCACCGCATAGACCATCGGCGCGATCAGTGGGTGGACCTTGGGCATGGTGATGGTGGCGATGCACCCCTCGCCCGCCGCCTGCACCCCGTCATAGTCGGAGATCAGCACCACCCGGCCGCCGCGCGCCTGCACCTCCTGCATGTTGCTCACGGTCTTTTCGAACAGCGGGCCGCTGGGCGCGAGGACGATCACCGGCACCTTGTCGTCGATCAGGGCGATCGGCCCATGCTTCATCTCGCCCGCCGCATAGCCTTCGGCGTGGATATAGCTGATTTCCTTGAGCTTGAGCGCCCCTTCCAGCGCCAGCGGGTAATCCGGCCCCCGCCCCAGATAGAGCACGTCCCGCGCCCCCGCGACCAGATGCGCCATCCCCTCGATCGATTCGTCATAGGCAAGCGCAGCGTTGAGCGCGGCCGGTGCTTCGGCCAGATGCCGCACCAGTTCCTTCTCGGCCTTCCCGTCCAGCCTGCCCTTGGCTCTGGCAAGATTGGCGGCAAAGGCGGCCAGAACCGCAAGCTGACAGGTGAAGGCCTTGGTGGACGCAACGCCGATTTCAGGTCCGGCATGGGTGGGCAGCAGCAAGTCGGCCTCCCGCGCCATGGTGCTGGTCGGCACGTTGACGACGGCGGCGATCTTCTGCCCTTCGCTCCGCGCGTGACGCAGCGCCGCCAGCGTGTCCGCCGTCTCGCCCGACTGGCTGATGACGATCATCAAGCCGCCATCCTCCATCACCGGCGCGCGGTAGCGGAACTCGCTCGCCACATCGATGTCGACGGGCACGCGGGCGAACTGTTCGAACCAATATTTGGCGACCATGCCCGCATAATAGCTGGTGCCGCAGGCGACGATGGTGACTCGCCGGATCGCGCCCAGATCGAAGTCCGGCACCGGCAGCGACACCTGATCCTCCATCCGGCGCAGATAGGACCGCAGCGTCTGCGCGACGACCACGGGCTGCTCGTAAATCTCCTTGAGCATATAATGGCGGTGATTGCCCTTGGAGATCAGCTCGCCGGTCACGCCGGAAATGGTGATGGGCCGCTCGACAGGATTATTGTCCCTGTCGAAAATCTCCGCGCCCCCGGCGGTGACGATCACCCAGTCGCCTTCTTCCAGATAGGCGATGCGCTGCGTCAAAGGTGCCAGCGCCAGCGCGTCGGAGCCCAGATAGGTTTCTCCATCGCCATATCCTACGACCAGCGGCGAACCCAGCCGCGCGCCGATCAGCATGTCTGGGCTGCTGCGGAACAGGATGGCGAGCGCAAACGCGCCATGCAGCCGGGGAAGCACCTGCGCCACCGCGTCCTTGGGCGATATCCCCTGCTCCACCAGTTCGCTCACCAGATGGGCGACGACTTCCGTGTCCGTCTCGCTGTCGAACACCCGGCCGCGCGCCGTAAGCTCCTCCCGCAGCGCCTTGAAATTCTCGATGATGCCGTTGTGGACGAGCGCCACTTCCTTCGTGGCATGGGGATGCGCATTGTTCGTCGTCGGCGCGCCATGGGTCGCCCAGCGCGTATGGGCGATCCCGGTCGTCCCCGGCAACGGATCGCGGTCAAGCTCCTTCACCAGATTGGCGAGCTTTCCCTCCGCACGCCGCCGCTCGATCGCGCCATCGTGGATGGTCGCCACGCCCGCGCTGTCATAACCACGATATTCCAGCCGCCTCAGCCCCTCGACAAGCCGTTCCGCCACGTCGTCCTTGCCGATGATGCCGATGATGCCACACATGGATTCGGATGCCCCAAAACTGAAAAACAGACGGCTGGAAGCCGCCGCAGCCGCAGCTACCATGATCGGGCGGCAAGCGACAATGGCCTGTCACATCACTGCGGACGAATTGTGACCAGCCAGATATCGGGGGGCGCGAGCATGCGGATGGGAAGGCCGCTGGTGCCGACACCGGCCGACACCACCAGCGTCCTCTTTCCCTCATGATAGGCACCGCAGGCAAAGCGCTTTCCCAGCCGCGAAGGGACATAGACGATGCCCAGAAAAGGCAGCGCCACCTGCCCGCAATGCGTATGCCCGGCCAGGGTCAGCGACGGCCGGTCGGGCAAGGCGGGCAGGATATCGGGGCCATGCGTCAGGATCACCGGCGCGCCGCCCAGCGCCTTCATCGCCGCCAAGGTGCCGGGAATGTCCGGCCTGCCGGTATACAGGTCCCGCAGGCCCCCGATCGCCAGAGGCCCCCGCCGTACGGCCTGATTGTCCAGCAGGCGAATACCGATCCGGGCGAACAGGGTGCGCCAGTCCTTCCGCCCGGCCAGCGAATGGTGGCTCGCGTCATGGTTCCCCAATATCGCGACGACCCCCAGCGGCGCGCGCAGAGCGGCAAAGTGAGCGATGCTCTGCAACGCATCATAAGTCGCGCCACCCTTGTCATCGCCGATATAGTCGCCGCCCAGCGCGATCAGGTCGGGCTTGAGGCCATTCACCATTCCGGCGATGCGCGCCATCCGCTCCGGACTGTTGTCCGGCCCCGACAAATGCGTGTCCGTGATCAGGGCGACGCTCACCGCCCGGCGTGGCGCATCCTTGGGAAACGGCAGGGCGACATCCAGACGCCGCACGACCGGCATGGCGCGAGCATTGTCCACCAGCCAAAGGCCAAAACCGATTGCAAGCAGCAGCGCGACCAGAAACGCCGCCAGCCAGCGCCTGGTCCGGGAAATACCCTTCACTTGGCTGCTTTGCGCGCCTGCATCTTCGCCCTGAACCGGCTTGCCCAGCCCGGCTTGGCATCCTGTGCTGGCCGGACGAGACATAGAGCGTCGGCGTCGACATTCTTCGTCACGACACTGCCCGCGCCCACAATCGCCCCGTCGCCAATCTTTACCGGTGCGACCAGCGCACTGTTGGAGCCGATAAAGGCCGCTGCTCCGATCTCCGTCCGATATTTGAAGAAGCCGTCATAATTGCAGGTGATCGTCCCCGCACCGATATTCGCGCCAGCGCCGATGATGGCGTCGCCAATGTAGGAGAGGTGATTGACCTTCGCGCCTTCGCCCAGTTCCGCTTTCTTGATCTCGACGAAATTGCCGACCTTCGCCTTGGGGCCGACCTTGGCTCCCGGCCGCAACCGCGCATAAGGTCCGACCTCTGCCCCCACCCCGATATCCGCGCCTTCCAGATGCGAAAAGGCGCGGATGGTGGCATTGTCCGCCACCGTGACACCGGGGCCGAACACGACATTCGGCTCGATCAGGACGTCGCGGCCCAGAACCGTATCATACGCAAAGAAGACGGTATCCGGCGCAACCAGCGTAACGCCGTCGCGCATCGCTTCCGCACGGCGGCGGTCCTGCCAATCCGCTTCCACGCTGGCCATTTCGGCGCGGCTGTTGACGCCTGCCACTTCCCACGCCTCCGCTTCGATCACTGCGCTTTGCGCGCCGGGCAGCATGACGATGTCCGGCAGATAATATTCGCCTGCCGCATTATCGTTGCCGATCTTGTCGAGCAGCACGAACAGGTCGGTCGAACGCACCGCCATCAACCCGGAATTGCAGAGCGTCACTGCGCGTTCCGCCGCATCGGCATCCTTATATTCAACCATTTTTTCAATGACGCCCTGGCCATCGGCGATGATCCGGCCATAAGCGGCGGCATCGGCGGGCCGGAAGCCAAGGACCACGGCACGCGGCTCGTCACCCTGGTTCAGCCGGTCCAGCATCGCGCGCATCGTTTCGGCCCGCACCAGCGGCACGTCGCCGTAAAGGATCAGGATGTCGCCAGCAAAACCAGCGAGCGCGTCATGCGCCTGCGCGACCGCATGGCCGGTGCCTAGCTGCTTGTCCTGCACCGCGATCACCGCCCCCGTGCCCGCGACCGCCGCCTCCACCTGCTCGCGTCCGGCCCCGGCCACCACGACCTGCCGTTCAGGCTTCAGTTCCGAAACGCTTGCAAGCAGATGGAGCAGCATGGGCCGTCCCGCGACGGGATGCAGCACCTTGTGCCTGGCGGATTTCATGCGCGTTCCCTGTCCGGCGGCAAGGATGATGACGGCGACGGGGCGGGTGGCGGTCACGGGGAACGCGTCCTTCCTGAAAGATGAAGAGGCAAGAATCTGGAGGCTCTCTGCCACGTTTGACTTGCCTTTGCCACCGTCCAGGCCGCATGAGCCCGGCCATGTCACGGATTCCATTTGACGTCGTCGGCTTCGACCTGGACGGCACCTTGCTCGATACCAGCGGCGATCTGGCTGCGGCGGTCAATTATGCGCTCGCCACCATCGATCGGCCGCCTTTCGCCGTGGAAGCCATCCAGCCGTTTGTCGGAAAAGGCGCAAAGGTGATGCTGCAACGCGCGCTGACGGCGTCAGGCGGATATGACGACGAACTGATCGCCACAACCTTGCCGGTCCTGCTCGATTATTATGAGCAGAATCTCGCCATCCACTCCGTTCCCTATCCCGGCCTGATCGCGGCGATGGACCAGTTGGACCAGGCAGGCGTGAAGCTGGCGATCTGCACCAACAAGTCGAAGCGCTTCACCATTCCGCTGATGCACCAGATCGGCCTGTCGGACCGCTTCGCCAGCATCGTCTGCGGCGATACGCTGCACGTGTCCAAGCCCGATCCTGCTCCCATCCTGGAAATGGTGGCGCGCGCGGGCGGCGGCAGGGCGATATTCCTGGGCGACACGATCAACGACATTGCGGGCGCGCGCAATGCAGCGATCCCCAGCATTGCCGTCAGCTTCGGATTCCTTGACGGCCCGGTCGAAAATCTGGAGGCCGACGCAGTGATCCATCATTTCGATGAACTGCTGCCGTTGCTTGAAAGCTGGCCATCTAGCTGCTGAGCGGCCGATTATGTCCATATCGGACGAATAATCGTTCCATTCTGGAAGTATTTGTTAAGCCTCAGATTATAGGCGCAACTCTGGCTGCATTAGTCAGGCGGCAATCACCAGCTAGTGAAGGATGAGGCGACCGGCATGGGAGAAAATTTCGCTTTCTTCCTGCCCGTCATGATGGCCAGCTTTAGCATCGCCTTCCTCGCGCTCTATAGCCGGGGCGTACGTGTCGCAGGCTGGTGGAGCGCCGCCTATTTTTGCGTCAGCGCTGGCTTTTCCGTTCCCCTTGCTTATGCCGCCGTGGCCGCCCCTGTGTGGAGCCTGCTCGCCGACCTGCTGTTCGCGACCGGGTTCCTGTTCTTCAGCGAAGCGCTGCTCCAGCGCTGGCGGCCCTATTGGCTGCTGCGGACCCGCATCGCCATCTGGGGGCTGTCTTGCCTGCTTTGCACCACGGCCATCGCTATCGGCAATCTACCGCTGGAACTGGCTGCGTCCGATTTCGGCTGCTTCCTGCTGACCGCCCTTCCGCTGGTCGCTGCGCGCGCCCGGTTGAAAAGCGGAGCCGACCGCATCCTGTTCGGCGCGGCCGTGCTGGTCGCGCTCGACCATCTGGTGAGGGGCAGTACCGTCCCGATCACCATCACCCAGGGAACCGCCTTTCTGGGCAGCGAATATGCTTTCCTGACACAGGCGCTTGCCTGCATATTCGGGCTGTTCCTCGCTCTGGCGGCGCTCGCAACCCAGGTTTTCGATCTGCTGGCCCGCTATGAACGCCAGGCGATGATCGACCCGCTGTCAGGCTTGCTCAACCGCCGTGGCTTCGATGAGGCAGTGGGACAGCTACGCTCGAAAGCCCGTTCGGGCAGCCTCATCGTTTGCGACATCGATCATTTCAAGGCTGTGAACGACGAATTCGGCCATGCCCTGGGCGACCGGGTCATCATCGCGCTGGCCAGGCGGCTGGAAGCAGCCGCGCTCAAGCACGGGATTAGCGCCCGCTTCGGCGGCGAGGAATTCGTCCTCTTCCTCCCCGGCGCCGATGCCGCCCGCGCCGCCGCGATCGCCGACGACGTGCGCGAAGGCTTCACGCGCGAGATCGGCTCAACCTTGCCGATCACTCGCAAGGTGACCGCCAGTTTCGGCCTGTCCACCGTACAGCACGCCGACGCCTCGATCCATGACACCATCGCCCGCGCGGACAAGGCGCTGTACGAGGCGAAATCGCGAGGGCGGAACCGCGTCTGCGTGCGGCGCGCCCTTTCCTCGCCAGAAGCGCCGCCTCGCCCCTCTGCTCCCGCCGTCATCCACGCCTGACATGAAAAAGGCCGCTCGTCAGGAGCGGCCTTTTTCGTCCTTGCCGCAGCGGCGGCCGATTACATATGGATGGGCTTGCCGGTAACGGCCATCGCTGCTTCCTTGATCGCCTCGCTATGCGTCGGGTGCGCGTGGCAGGTATAGGCGATGTCCTCGCTGGAGGCGCCGAATTCCATCGCCTGGGCCGCCTGCGCGATCATCGTTCCCGCCACGGAGGCGATGATCCACACGCCCAGCACCTTGTCGGTTTCCGCATCGGCGATGATCTTCACAAAGCCATCGGGTTCGTGATTGGTCTTCGCCCGGCTGTTGGCAAGCATCGGGAACTTGCCGACCTTGATCGCGCCCTTTTCCTTGGCCGCTTCCTCGGTCAGGCCCACGCCCGCGATTTCCGGGCTGGTATAGACGACCGACGGAATGACATCATGGTTCACGATGCCGGTCAGGCCGGCGATGTTTTCCGCAACGGCAATGCCTTCATCTTCGGCCTTGTGCGCCAGCATGGGACCGGGGATCACGTCGCCGATCGCCCAAACGCCCGGCACCTTGGTCGCAAAGTCATGATCCGTCTCGATCTGGCCACGGCCATTCAGTTCCAGCCCGATCTTGTCGAGGCCAAGGCCTTCCGTGTTCGGGCGGCGACCGATGGATACAAGCACGACATCGGCTTCGATCGTTTCCGAAGCGCCACCGGCCGCCGGTTCGACCGTCAGGGTGACGCCCTTCTTATGCGCCTGCGCGCCGATCACCTTGGTGCCGAGCTTATATTCGAAGCCCTGCTTCTTGAAGATCTTGTGCGCTTCCTTACGGACTTCGCCGTCCATGCCGGGCAGGATCTGGTCGAGATATTCGACCACCGTGACCTTCGCGCCCAGACGGCGCCAGACCGAACCCAGTTCCAGCCCGATGACGCCGCCGCCGATGACGACAAGGTGATCGGGCACCTTGTCCAGCTCCAGCGCGCCGGTGGAATCGACGATCAGGCCCTTGTCATTATCCACTTCGACGCCGGGCAGCGGCGTGACGGACGATCCGGTGGCGATGACGATATTCTTCGCCGTCACCGTCTTGCCCGCCACCTCGACCGTGTTTGCGCCGGTGAAGCTGGCGCGGCCCTTCAACCAGTCGACCTTGTTCTTCTTGAACAGAAACTCGATGCCGCCGGTCAGGCCCTTGACCGCATCCTTGCGCTGCCCCTGCATCGTGTCGAGGTCGAGGCTCATCTTGTCGATCTTGACGCCCAGCTTGGCAAGCGCGCCGTTCGCGGCTTCCTCATACAGCTCGGAAGCATGCAGCAGCGCCTTGGACGGGATGCAGCCGACATTGAGGCAGGTGCCGCCCAGCGTCTCGCGGCTTTCAGCACATGCGGTCTTTAGGCCCAGCTGCGCCGCACGGATCGCGGCCACATAGCCGCCCGGGCCCGCGCCGATCACCAGGACATCATAATCGAAGTCTGCCATACCAATCTCCGTTCGCCCTGAGCCTGTCAAAGGGCATTACTTCTTCTTTTGTCCTGTAGGAAGGACGGGGCTTCGACAGGCTCAGCCCGAACGGGACGATAGGTTGATCTTACAGGTCGATCAGCAGCCGGGTCGGGTCCTCGATCGCGTTCTTCACCGCGACCAGGAAGGTCACGGCTTCGCGGCCGTCGATCAGGCGATGGTCATAGCTGAGCGCCAGATACATCATCGGCCGGATGACGATCTGACCGTCGCGGACAACCGGACGATCCTCGATCCGGTGCAGGCCCAGAACGGCCGACTGCGGCGGGTTGATGATCGGGCTCGACAGCAGCGATCCGAACACGCCGCCATTGGAGATGGTGAAGGTGCCGCCCTTCATATCGTCCATGGTCAGCGTGCCTTCCTTGGCCTTCTTGCCGAAGCTGCCGATCGTCTTTTCAATGTCGGCAACGCTCAAGGATTCAGCGTTGCGGATGACCGGTACGACCAGGCCGTTCGGGGCGGACACTGCCACCGAGATATCGGCGAAGTCGTTATAGACGATCTCGTCACCCTCGATCTGTGCATTGACGCCGGGAATGTCCCTCAGCGCCATGCAGACGGCCTTGGTGAAGAAGCCCATGAAGCCAAGGCGCACGCCGTGCTTCTTTTCGAACAGGTCCTTATATTTGGCGCGCGCCTCGATGACGTTGGTCATGTCGACGTCATTATAGGTGGTAAGCAGCGCCGCGGTGTTCTGCGCTTCCTTGAGGCGCTTGGCCACGGTCTGGCGCAGGCGGGTCATCTTGACGCGCTCCTGCTTGCGGCTCGGGCCAGCGGCGGGCGCTTCGGCGGCGGGCGCTGCGGCAGAAGCCGAAGCGGTCGCCTTGGCAGTGCCCGCGGCAACGGCGGCCATCACATCGTCCTTGGTCAGGCGGCCGTCCTTGCCGCTACCCCTGATCTTGCTGGGGTCCAGTCCATGCTCCAGCACCAGGCGGCGCACGGCGGGGGACAGGGTGAGGTTGCCGCCCTCCTCCTCATCGGCCGGAGCCGACGCGGCAGGCGCAGGCGCAACGGCTTCCGCCTTGGCGGCCGGAGCGGGAGCAGCAGTCGCGGGAGCCGAGGTTGCGGCAGCGCCCTCGTTGATCATCGCCAGCAACGCGCCGACATTCACCGTATCGCCTTCCTTGGCGATGATGTCGCCCAGCGTTCCGGCGACCGGCGCAGGCACATCAACGGCGACCTTGTCGGTTTCCAGGCTGACGATCGGCTCATCGGCCTTTACCGCCTCGCCGGGCTTCTTCAGCCACTGGCCAACGGTCGCTTCGGTAACGGATTCGCCCAGGGTGGGGACTTTGACTTCGGTAGCCATGAGCTGTGTCAGCCTTTCTTCTGGCGGCGGATTTCTTCACGAACGCTGTGACCCAGCGCATCGGCGACGAGCGCGCCCTGTTCGGCGACGTGGCGCTTGGCAAGCCCGGTAGCGGGCGAAGCGGACGCCTTGCGTCCCGCATAGCGCGCACGCGCCGGAGCCCTGCCCGCCTGTGCCAGCGCTTCCTCGATATAGGGTTCGACAAAGAACCAGGCGCCGTTGTTGCGCGGTTCTTCCTGGCACCAGATCACCTCCTCCAGGTTCGTCATGCGCTTCAGGCGCACGGCAAGGGCCTCGGTCGGGAAGGGATAGAGCTGTTCGATGCGGATGATCTGGGTGTCCTTGTCACCCGCCGCGTCGCGCGCTTCCATCAGATCATAGGCCACCTTGCCCGAACAAAGGACAAGCCGCCTCGTTTCCGCATCCGGCGCCGGATTGATGTCCGACAGGATGCGCATGAAGTGCGTTTCGCCCAGGAAATCCTGCGTCTTGCTGACAGCCATCTTGTGCCGCAGCAGCGACTTGGGCGTCATCATGATCAGCGGCTTGCGGAACGGCCGCAGCATCTGCCGCCGCAGGATGTGGAAATAGTTGGCCGGCGTCGTGCAGTTGGCGACCTGGATATTCCCTTCGGCGCAAAGCTGGAGAAAGCGTTCCAGACGCGCCGAGCTATGTTCAGGCCCCTGCCCTTCATAGCCGTGCGGCAACAGGCAGACGATGCCGTTAGACCGCAACCACTTGGTTTCCGACGATGCGATATACTGGTCGAAGATGATTTGCGCGCCGTTGGCGAAGTCGCCAAACTGCGCCTCCCACAGCACCAGGCTCTTGGGGTCAGCGAGCGCATAGCCATATTCAAAGCCCAGCACGCCATATTCCGACAATGGGCTGTCAAGCACTTCGAACCGGCCATGGGGAACGGTCGACAGCGGAATATATTTACTCTCGTTGTCCTGATCCACCCAGACGGCATGGCGCTGGCTGAAGGTGCCACGGCCTGAATCCTGGCCCGACAGACGGACGCCATAGCCCTCCGACAGCAGCGATCCGAAGGCCAGCGCCTCCGCCGTCGCCCAGTCGAAATTCTCGCCGGTCTTGAACATCTCCGCCTTGGCGTCGATCACGCGGCGCAGCGTCTTGTGGACATTATGACCTTCGGGAATGGTGGTCAGAGTCTTGCCCAGGCTGTCGAACAGCTTCTGGCTGATTGCGCTCTCGACATTCTGCCGCGCGGTTTCCGCGTCGGCGGGCTTGTGCAGGCCCGACCAGCGCCCGGCGAACCAGTCGGCCTTGTTCGCCTTGTAGCTCTTGGCCGCCTCGAACTCTTCCTCCAGATGATTGACGAAGTCGCCCGTCACCTGCGTGACGAAATCATCGTCGACCACGCCTTCTGCTTTCAGCCGCGCCGAATAGACGTCGCTGACCGGAGCATGCTGGCGGATCTTCGCGTACATCTGCGGCTGGGTAAAGCTGGGCTCGTCGCCTTCATTATGGCCAAAGCGGCGATAGCACCACATGTCGATCACGATGTCGCGATGGAAGGTCTGACGATATTCGATCGCCAGCTTGCACGCAAAGGTCACGGCTTCGGGATCGTCGCCATTGACGTGCAGGATCGGCGCCTGAACACCCTTCGCCACGTCGCTGGGATAGGGCGAGCCACGGGAGAATTGGGGCGAAGTGGTGAAGCCGATCTGATTGTTGACGATGAAGTGGATGCACCCGCCAGTATTGTAGCCGGACACACCCGAAAAGCCGAGGCATTCCCAAACGATACCCTGCCCGGCAAAAGCCGCGTCGCCATGGATCAGTACCGGCAGCACCTGCTCATGCCTGCCCAGATCGTCCCGGAAGGTCTGCTGCGCGCGAACCTTGCCCAGCACGACGGGATCGACCGTTTCAAGGTGCGACGGGTTGGGGACCAGCGACATATGGACCTTGACGCCGTCAAACTCACGGTCGGTCGACGTGCCAAGGTGGTATTTCACGTCGCCCGAACCGCCGACATCCTCGGGATTTGCGGTGCCGCCCGAAAATTCGTGGAAGATGACCCGGAAACCCTTGGCCATCACATTGGCGAGCACGTTCAGGCGGCCGCGATGGGCCATGCCGTAGACGATCTCGCGAACGCCCAGCGCTCCGCCATATTTGATGATGGCTTCAAGAGCCGGGATCATGGACTCGCCGCCGTCCAAGCCAAAACGCTTGGTGCCTACATATTTGCGGCCCAGGAACTTTTCATATTGTTCGGCCTGGATGACCTTGGACAGGATCGCCTTCTTGCCTTCGGGCGTGAACTGGATTTCCTTGTCCTTGCCCTCCATGCGGTCTTGCAGGAAACGGCGCTCCTCCACATCGGCGATGTGCATATATTCAAGACCGACATTGCCGCAATAATTGGCGCGCAGGATCGCAACGATCTCCCGCACGGTGGCATATTGAAGGCCGAGAGAACCACCGAGATAGACCTTCTTCTCAGGGTCATTAAGGCCGTGATATTCCGGCGTCAGGTCGGCAGGCAGGTTACGCTGGGACAGGCTCAGCGGGTCAAGATTGGCAGCCAGATGGCCACGTACGCGATAGGTGCGGATCAGCATCTGCGCCCGGATGGCGTCGTCGGCCGCGCTTACGGCGTCCGCATCCGTGACCGCCTTGCCCGAAGCCTTGGCCGCCGCCTTCACCGCGACCTGCATCTGCGTCGGGTCCATCGCCCCGGTCAGGTCATCCGTCTCACTCAGCGGCCAGTTGCTGCGAGCCCAGCTCGGCCCCTGTTCGACTTCGAAATCCTGATTCTCGTAACCCATTTTCCAGCGTCCCATGCCACCCGCGTGCAGTCACGGATCGGGGGTAACAAGCGGCCGGGGTGCAGCCCGGCCGCCTTGTCAGGCCTAGATCAGCCCTTGAGGACTTCGACCAGAGTCGAGCCCAGTTCCGACGGGCTGGCCGCAACCTTGATGCCCGCGGCTTCCATCGCGGCGATCTTGCTTTCCGCGTCGCCCTTGCCGCCCGACACGATTGCGCCGGCATGGCCCATGCGGCGGCCCGGAGGCGCCGTGCGGCCAGCGATGAAGCCAGCCATCGGCTTCTTCCGGCCGCGCTTGGCTTCGTCGATCAGGAACTGCGCCGCCTGCTCCTCAGCATCGCCGCCGATCTCGCCGATCATGATGATCGACTGAGTGGCGTCGTCGGCCAGGAACAGTTCCAGCACGTCGATGAAGTTCGTGCCGTTGACCGGATCGCCGCCGATGCCGACAGCCGTGGTCTGGCCCAGACCCGCGTTGGAGGTCTGGAACACGGCCTCATAGGTCAGCGTGCCGGAACGCGACACGACGCCGACCGAACCCTTTTTGAAGATGCTGCCGGGCATGATGCCGATCTTGCATTCGTCAGGGGTCAGGACTCCGGGGCAGTTCGGGCCGATCAGGCGCGACTTGCTGCCCGAAAGCGCGCGCTTCACGCGCACCATGTCGAGCACCGGAATGCCTTCGGTGATGCAGACGATCAGCGGGATTTCGGCGTCGATCGCTTCCAGGATCGAGTCAGCGGCGAATGGCGGCGGAACATAGATCACCGACGCATCCGCGCCCGTCTTCGCCTTCGCTTCGGCAACCGTGTCGTACATGGGCAGGCCGATATGGCTCGTGCCGCCCTTCCCAGGAGTCACGCCCGCGACCATCTGGGTGCCGTAGGCCAGCGCCTGTTCCGTGTGGAAGGTGCCAGTGGCACCGGTCATACCCTGAGTGATGACCTTGGTGTTCTTGTTCACCAGAATGGACATTATCGCCCCTTCATCTCAATGGCGTGGCATTTTGAGTTAGGGCGGCCCGCGTCAGGCTGCGCACTTACCTGAAGCGGACCGGTGCAGGTCGTTAGGACGCGAGCCGTCAGGCCAGCGAGGAATCGATGCCCTTGCAGGCGTCCAGCAGTTCCTTGACGGCATCGACGGACACCTGGAGGTTCGACTTGGCTTCGGCGTCGAGTTCGATCTCGACCACCTGCTCGACACCGTCCTTGCCGATAATCACGGGCACGCCGACATAGAGGTTGTCGACGCCATATTGGCCGGTCAGGTGCGCAGCGCAGGGCAGCAGGCGCTTTTGATCAAACAGATAGGCCTCAGCCATGGCGATGCCGCTCGTCGCGGGCGCGTAGAAGGCCGAACCGGTCTTGAGCAGGCCGACGATCTCGCCGCCGCCCGAACGGGTGCGCTGCACGATTGCGTCAATACGCTCCTTGGTGGAACGGCCCTGCTTGATGAGGTCGGGGATCGGGATACCGGCGACGGTCGAATATTGCACCACGGGAACCATCGTGTCGCCATGGCCGCCCAGAACGAAGCTGTTCACTTCCTTCACCGATACCTGGAACTCTTCGGCCAGGAAGTGGCTGAAGCGCGCCGAGTCCAGCACGCCCGCCATGCCGACGACCTTGTTGTGCGGCAGGCCGGAAAATTCGCGCAGCGCCCACACCATCGCGTCGAGCGGATTGGTGATGCAGATGACGAAAGCGTTGGGGGCGTTGTTCTTGATGCCCTCGCCTACAGCCTTCATGACCTTGAGGTTGATGCCCAGCAGGTCGTCGCGGCTCATGCCCGGCTTGCGAGCGACACCGGCGGTGACGATGATGACGTCGGCGTCCTTGATGTCGGCATAGTCGTTGGTGCCGGTGATCTTCGCGTCGAAACCTTCGACAGGGCCGCATTGCGACAGGTCCAGCGCCTTGCCCTGCGGCACGCCTTCCACCACGTCGAAGAGGACGATGTCGCCCAGGCCCTTCAAGGCGGCGAGATGCGCGAGCGTACCGCCGATATTGCCAGCGCCGATGAGCGCGATCTTCTTACGGGCCATGTGCAATCATCCTCCAATCACGGAAAACAAGGAATTGCCCGCCCGCTTAGGCCGATATCGTTAAGGTTTCAACCGCGGATGAGCCCCGCTGCCAAATTATCTTTGCAATTCATTCGCAGTTTCATTAAGAGCGGTTTTGCCCTGTCGGCGCGCGTTCCTACCCTGACGCACGGCCATTCCCGCAGAGGCCACCTGCCGGGCGCTTCCCTCCCTTGGGGAAGCGTCCGGGCCATTTCAAGACAAGGATAAATAGGCGAGCCGCGTCTTCTGTCGGCCAGCCGGAGCTATTTGGGCCCGTGACCCAGCGCCAGATAATCGTCCGACTGCATTTCCATCAGCCGGGACACGGTGCGCTCAAATTCGAAGGCCCCGTCGCCTTCTGGATAAAGCCTCGCGGGCTCCGCATCGGCGGACGCGAGCAGCTTCACCTTATACTCGTATAGCGCATCGATCAGGGTCACGAAGCGCGCCGCCTCATTGCGCTTTTCCGGGCCCAGCACCGGAATGCCGACCAGGATCACCGTGTGAAAGCGGCGTGCGATAGCGAGATAATCGGGCGCGCCGCGCGCCTCCGCACAAAGCCGCTTGAAGGAGAAGACGGCGACGCCCTTGAGGCTCTTTGGCACGTGCAGCGTGCGGCCGCCCTGTACCGCAATGTCCTCCGCCGGAACCTTCGCGCGATCCTCCACCGGATAATCGGTCAGCCGGAAAAAGGCTTCCGACAAAGCCTTGGTCGCTTCGGCGCCGTTGGGCGAATGCCACAGCTTCGCGTCGCCCAGGCGATCGAGCCGGTAATCGGTCGGCCCGTTCAGCGGCAGCACGTCCAGCCGCTCCTTGATCAAGTCGATGAAGGGCAGGAAAAGCTGGCGGTTAAGGCCATTTTTGTAAAGCTCGCCCGGTTCCCGGTTCGATGTCGTGACGACGGTCATCTGCCGGTCGAGCAGCCCCGCGAACAGGCGCGACATGATCGCGGCATCGGCCATATTGTTGACGACCATCTCGTCAAAGCACAGCAACCGCGCTTCGTCCGCCAGCGAATCTACCACTGGCGGGATGGGATCGCCCTTTTCCGACTTGCGCGCTTCGGCCAGCCGGGCATGCACGTCCAGCATGAATTCGTGGAAATGCGCCCGCTTCTTGCGATCGATCTGCACCGTGTCGAAGAACAGGTCCATCAGCATGGATTTGCCCCGTCCCACGCCGCCCCACATATAAAGGCCGCGCGGGGCTTCCGCCTGCTTGCCGAGCAGCCGCGACAGGAAGGACGTGCGCGGCGCGGCGGCTTCAAGCTGCTGCTGCAACTGGTCCAGCCTCGTCGCGGCGGCTTCCTGATCGCGGTCGGCCCGAAGCTCGCCAGCAGCCACCAGCGCGCGGTAACGCTCGATCACGCTGCTCATCTGGGCGTCGGCACCTTGCGCACCGTCGCGGTCGACGCCGCCACCATCCTGTCGTCCTGATGGAGGGTCAGGCGCATGAAAAACAGCCGCCCGGTTTCCTGCAATATCTCGACATCGGCGCGCAGCGGCCGCCCGATTTCACCCGATCCGCAATATTGCATGGAAAGATCGACCGTCACCGCCGCGGCTTGTTCCGGCCGGCCCACCGCGGCCAGCGCGGCGAAATAGGCATGATCGGCAAAAGCGGCGAGGAAGCCGCCATGCAGCGCGCCGTTGCGGTTGGCGTGCGACTGGAGGGTTTCCAGCATCACCGTCGCCCGGCGTTCGCCATCACCGCGCGAATAGCTGGGGCCGATCGACGTGTCGAGAAAAGTCCCCGGCACCGGATCGCTCCATCGCAGCCAGCCAGCCCAGGGGCCGTCCGGCACCCGGCTTACAGGCTCAGCATCACCGGTCACTGCATCAAAGCTGCCGTTCGACCATCATCTTCTTGGTCTCAGCGATCGCCTTGGCGGGGCTGAGACCCTTGGGGCACACATTGGCGCAGTTCATGATGGTGTGGCAGCGATAGAGGCGGAACGGATCTTCCAGCTCGTCCAGGCGCTCGCCGGTATATTCGTCGCGGCTATCGGCCAGCCAGCGATAAGCCTGGAGCAGGATCGCCGGGCCCAGGAACTTGTCCGAATTCCACCAATAGCTGGGGCAGCTGGTCGAACAGCAGGCGCACAGGATGCACTCGTACAGGCCGTCCAGCTTCTCACGGTCGGCGGGCGACTGGAGCCGCTCCTTGCCGCTGGGTGCGGGGCTGACGGTTTGCAGCCACGGCTTGATCGAGTTGTACTGCGCATAAAAGTGCGTGAAGTCGGGCACCAGATCCTTGATCACGTCCATGTGCGGCAGCGGCGTGATCCGCACTTCCTTGCCCGCGCATTCATCAATGGCGGTGGTGCAGGCAAGGCCGTTCTTGCCATTCATGTTCATCGAGCAGGAACCGCAAATGCCTTCGCGGCAGGACCGGCGGAAGGTCAGCGTCGGATCATATTCATTCTTGATCTTCAGCAGCGCGTCCAGGACCATCGGGCCGCAATTGTCCAGATCGATCTCGAACGTGTCGTACCGCGGATTCTGCCCCGAGTCGGGATCGTAGCGATAGACCTTGAAGCTCTTGACGTTGCTCGCACCGTCAGGCGCCTTGTGGGTCACGCCCTTACCGGAAATCTTGCTGTTCTTGGGCAGAGAGAATTCGGCCATGGGTTTACGATGTCCTCCATCCGCGCCGATAATCGTTCGGCTCGCGCAGGCGAAGCCCTTAGCGGCTGATCTCGCTCTTTGCTACCCATCAAAGGGCAAAAGCGAACAGTTGGCCGGATAAGGCGCGATCGGCGGCTCAGCCGCGCCTTTCGCCCAATATCCGTTCGATCAGCGCCACATCGTCGGGCTTGTCGGCATCGATGCAGGCCTCTGCCCGGTTCATCGCCACCAGCCGCGCGATGAGGCCAAAGCGCCGCCCCACCCGCGCGATCCCGCCCCTCAGGGTCGATATCCGCAGCATCGCGCCCAGCAGGGCGACCGGCCCGAAGGCGGACAATATCTTCCACCCCTTCTTCCGGTCCTGCTCCACCTCCTGCCACAAAGCGACCACAGGCCGCGCCTTGACGCTGCCGAACCAGAAGAGATTGGCCCCGGACCACCAGCCATCGCGGAACTTGAGCCAGGTGCGCCGCGAATCCGGGTAGCGGGCGAGCAATGTGGCGCGCTCCACCATGGCGACGGCGATGTCCGCCCCCTCCGCTTCCCGCACGAACTGGTCCAGCATGGCCGGGTCCAGCAGCACATGATCGGCCGTCGTCACCAGCAAGGGGAAGGTTACGTCCGGCCGGTCCAGCAGCGCCATCAGCGTGGAGGCGATCCCCGCGCCGCTCTGCTCGAATATCACGCGCGGATGCTCGCCCAGCCAGGCCGTCGCCGGATCACCGGTCAAGAGGGACGGCGTCTGCGTCAGGATCATCAGCTTGCCGATCGCGGGATGCGCCAGCAGGGCGCGCGCCGGATAGTTGATCATCGGCTCCCCCGCCACGGGCGCAAGCGGCTTGATCGCCACGCCCGCCGCCTTGGCCAGCGGGTCGGTGCCGGGACGCGAACCGGCAAGCAGGATGGCGGCGGCCTTGGTCATTCCCGCCGCCTAGCGAAGCGGCATCGGAACGCAAAGCGGTTAATTGGCGAGCGCGACCTGTTGCGGCGCCGGGCGGGCATTCTTCGCCATTTCGCCCGGCAATCCGATGCGCAGGCTTTTCAACTGCGCCAGCCGCGCGCGGAACGCCGCCAGCTCGCGGCCCGCCAGTTGCGCGGTCGTCGTGAACTTGACCGACAGCGGATTGACCGTGCGGCCGTTGCGGTAAAGCTCATAATGCAGATGCGGCCCGGTCGACAGGCCGCTGGAGCCGACATAGCCGATCACCTGCCCCTGCCGCACCCGCTGGCCATAGCGCGCGGCGATGCGGCTCATATGCGCATAGCCGGTCGCCAGGCCGTTGCCATGCTCCAGCCGCACATAATTGCCGTGGCCGCCATGCCGTCCCGAATAGGATACGACGCCATCCGTCGCGGCATAGATGGGCGATCCATAGCGCGCGGCGAAGTCGATGCCGGCATGCATGCGGGTATAGCCCAATATCGGGTGGCGGCGCATGCCAAAGCCCGAAGACATGCGGCCGGAGACGGGCGCGGACAGCACGCCGCGCCGCTCGCCAACGCCCGAAGCCTCAAACCACTGGCTGCGTCCCTCGCTCGTCCATTTGAGCATGTCGATCCCGCGCCCGCTGGCACGGCGCAGGCCAGCGAACAGCAGATCGCCGACCTCCGCCTCGCCGGTTTCAGCGCGGTGATATTCGGTGATGATGTCGTAGCGGTCGCCCGCGCGGACCGATCCCAGATCGATCTGCTGGGCAATGACGCGCAGGAAGGACTGAATCGCCTTGGGCGGAGCGCCCGCTGCACGCGCCGACTGATAGATGCTGTCGCCGATGACGCCCTGGATTCGCAAGGGCGTGTTGTCGACATGGATCGGCGTGCGCTTCACTTGCAGCACTCCGCCAACGCGGTTCACCTCAAGCGCGAGGTCGAGCCGTGCGCGGAAGCCGAGATGGTCGAGCGGCCGGGGCCTGTCGCGGCTGGCGCGGCGGCCAAGGATGATGTCGAGCGGCGTGCCCGGCTTGACCCCCGCCGCTATGTCGCCGCCGACCATGCTCATGACCGTGGCGACATCGCCGCTGCTGACCCCGGCGCGGGAGAGCGCGTGCCCGAGCGAATCGCTGCTGCCGATCTGGGCGCGCAATTCGATCTGCGGACGCTCCGGCGTCTCGCGCAGCGGCTGCACCGCATCCGTTGGCCCCATGCGCCGTCCGCTGTCCGCGCCCAGCGCCAGCGGGGTGATCATCTGGCTGCGCACTTCGTCGAATTGCGGCTGGGCGAGCAGAGGCTGCGGCTCTCCCGGCAAGGCGTGAAAGCCGGGGGAGAGATAAAGGGCCGCTGCGCACAGGCCGAAACAGGTCGCCAGGCCCCTGAACCAGGTGAGGCTGCCTACCCGCTGGCCAAGGTCGGGAACCAGTTCGACATCTTCCGCCCAGTCGCGCAGGCGGGCACGCCAGTCGCGCTGCTCGCTGGCAGGAGCGCTGCCCTTGCCGATGGCGTCCAACGCCCACAAGGACGCGGACGCGCCCCCCTGTTGAGGACCGAACTGGCTGCCATGAAACACGTTTAAAAGGCCCCCCGAGGGCATCAACCCGCACGACCCCCGCCGCGCGTTCGTCGGCACTGTTGTGAAGGCATAGGGTTAAAGTCAAATAAAGATGCCTTTTTCCTGCCGCTCCGCGCGACGAAACGTGCCCTTCAATCGTTCAACGCATGAATATCCGGCGAAAAGGAGATGAGGCCCACCGCTTTCCCCTTGCCCTTGTCTCCACCCTCCCCGACATAGAGAGGATCATGGCCCAGTTCGCCCGATCGCCCGTCACCGCCGTGCTGGGTCCCACCAATACCGGCAAGACGCATCTCGCCGTCGAACGTATGTGCGGTCATTCCAGCGGAATGATGGGATTCCCGCTGCGCCTGCTGGCCCGCGAAGTCTATGACCGGGTGGTCGCGATCAAGGGGCCTAACCAGGTCGCGCTGATCACCGGCGAAGAGAAGATCTTGCCGCAAGGCGCGCTTTATTATCTGTGCACGGCCGAATCCATGCCGGTCGGCGGGGGCCGGGAGGCCAGAGCCACGGCCAGCGGCCCTGGCGATTTCGCCTTCGTCGCGCTGGACGAAGCCCAACTTGGCGCCGACCCGGAGCGCGGGCACGTCTTCACCGACCGGCTGCTGCGCGCCCGGGGTCGCGAGGAAACGATGATCCTTGGGTCAGCCAGTATCAGCCGGGTCGTGAAGACGCTCGTGCCGGAAGCGGAGATCATCAGCCGCCCGCGCTTTTCCACCCTCTCCTATGCGGGCGCGAAGAAGCTTTCCCGCCTCCCCCGCCGCTCCGCCATCGTCGCCTTCTCCGCCGAGGAGGTTTATGCCGTCGCGGAAATGCTGCGCCGGTTCCGGGGCGGCGCGGCGGTGGTCATGGGCGCACTGTCGCCGCGCACCCGCAATGCGCAGGTTCAGATGTTCCTGAATGGCGAGGTGGATTATCTGGTCGCCACCGACGCAATCGGCATGGGGCTCAACCTCGATGTCGCGCATGTTGCCTTCGCATCGCTGCGCAAGTTCGACGGGCGGCGCACGCGGCGGCTGACCGTATCGGAAATGGCGCAGATCGCCGGGCGGGCGGGCCGCCATCATCAGGACGGCACCTTTGGCAGCCTGGGGCATGAAGATGGCGACGCTGCCTTCACGCCCGAAGAGATCGAGGCGATCGAGGCGCATAGATTTCCCCCCATCGACCGCCTTTACTGGCGCGACGGCGAGCCGGGAATGGACAGCGTCGGCCACCTGATCGCGGACCTTGAAGCGCGGCCCGATCGCCCCGAACTCGCCGCCGCGCCGGAGGCTGTGGACCTTGCGGTGCTGAAACGGCTGGCGGACGATCCGCTGGTCGGGGAACGGGCAAGGGGCACGAAACAGGTCGAGCGGCTGTGGGCGGCTTGCGGCATCCCCGATTTCCAGAAGCTGGGCGCTGATCATCATGCCCGCACCGTCAGCCGCATCTGGCGCTTCCTGTCCGAAGGCCACGGCCATATCCCGCGCGACTGGTTCGCTCAGCAGATCGCCCGCCTCGATTCGGTTCAGGGCGACATCGACATCCTGTCAGGCCGGATCGCGGCGGCGCGCACCTGGTCCTACATCGCGCATCGCGCCGACTGGCTCGCCCATCCAGCCGAAATGGCGGAGCGCACCCGCGCGCTGGAGGAAAGGCTGTCCGACGCGCTTCATGCCGCGCTGATGCAGCGTTTCGTCGACCGCCGCACCGCCGTCCTGCTGCGCGACATCGGGCAGGACGCCAGCAATCTGCCGGTCGAAATCGATCAGGATGGGACAGTCTGCGTCGATGGAGAGACGATTGGGCGACTTGACGGATTTCGTTTCTCGGTCGATCCGGCTACGCGGCATCAGGATAGAAAGATGCTGCTGGCGGCGGCGGAGCGCCGCCTTGGAAGGATATTGCGAGTGAAGGCTGACGAATTGCTGGGCGCGCCCGACACTGATTTCGCGCTCATGGATGAAGCGGGACAGGCGCCCGGCATCAGCTGGCAGGGGAATGCCGTGGCCGCGCTGCTGGCCGGTCCGTCGCTGCTGGCTCCGGAATTGCGGCTGGATCGCGCGCTCATGGCGCTGGGACAGGATGTGCAGAAGCAGATTGCCGCTCGTCTCTCCGCATGGTTCGAAGCGCAGAAGGAAAAGCATCTCCTCCCGCTCACGAAAATGGCGGCGAGCGCATCCGATCCTCAAGTGCCTGCCGTAGTGCGCGCCGTCTTCGCGCAGCTTGCCGATGCTGGCGGCGTGATAGCACGCACGGACCTCGATTCGGCGCTGGGGCATCTCGACAAGGATCAGCGGCACCTGCTCCGCCGCGCGGGCATCGATATCGGCGTGCTCGACATCTACCATCCCGGCCTGCTGAAACCCGGCGCGGCCCGCTGGCGCGCGGCGCTGCTGGCGGCCCGGCTGGGCAAGCCCTGCCTGCCGCTGCCCCAGCCCGGCCTCACGCTCATCAAGGCGGGCGAGAAGGCGGATCAGATGGGCGCGCGCGTCGCCGGATTCCGGGGCTTTGGCGATCAGATGCTGCGCATCGACATGGCAGAGCGCATGGCCCGGACCGCGCACGAAGCCATAGCTAAGGGCGAGGCCTTCTCCGCGCAAAGCCCGCAGATCGTCTCCCTTGGCCTGGATGAACCATCCTTCCTGCACCTCATGCGCCTGGCCGGGTTCAGGCCGGTCGAAGCGCCAGCCGAAGGCGCGCCGAACTGGGCATTCCGTGGACGGCAGAAGGCGCGGCCGAACGAACAGCATCATCCGCGCGGCAATCATGGCAGGCGCAGCGCACCGGCGCGCGGCGGCGCGCCCGGCCGTCCCGCTCCAGCCGCATCCCCTGCTCCTGCCGCCAATCACGCCTTCGCCGGGCTTGCCGATCTGCTCGGCCGCAATGGCTGAGACCGCAGCGGCCGGAGGCCATGGGCCAAGCCTGCGCATCGACAAATTCCTGTGGTTCGCGCGCCTCGCCAAAAGCCGATCGGTCGCGCAGAAAATGGCGGAGGACGGCCATATCCGGCTGAACGGGCGCCGCATCGAACGGGCGCATTCCCCTGTCCGCGCGGGCGACCTCATCACCTTTCCGCATCCCAATGGCGTACGCGTCGTCCGCATCGTCCAACTGCCCGGCCGCCGCGGCCCCGCGCCCGAAGCGCAAAGCTGTTACGAAGAACTGAAGCTTGGCCATTAGGCAGGCAAAAATATCCTCATTGACCTTCGGGCGCGCCGCGCATAGCAGGGCCGCCGCTGTCCAAACCCTATAGAGTGCTGACCCATGACCTATGTCGTGACCGACAATTGCATCCGCTGCAAATATATGGATTGCGTTGAGGTCTGTCCCGTGGACTGTTTCTACGAGGGCGAGAACATGCTGGTCATCAATCCCAACGAATGCATCGACTGCGGCGTGTGCGAACCGGAATGCCCGGCCGAAGCGATCCTGCCGGACACCGAAAGCGGCCTGGAACAGTGGCTGGAACTCAACACGAAATATTCCGCCGAATGGCCCAACATCACCGTCAAGGGCGAAGCGCCTGCCGACGCGGATGAGATGAAGGGCGTCGAGAACAAGCTGGAGAAGTTCTTTTCTCCCAATCCCGGCTCCGGCAGCTAAGCGGCAGGCCTGACCGGCCTGTCATCATGGCCGCGCCGCCGTTGCAAGCCGCCCTGTGAAAAAGACTAGCCATTGCGCCTGATTCCGGCCCTTGCCGCTCGATATTGTGGCGGGGCTGGAATTTTTGTTACGAATCTGCTAAATGAGTTGCGAAAGACGGATATGGTCGCATCCGTTCTGGAGAATTCGCCTCATGTCTTCACGGTAGCGCCGCGGGCCTCTTCACTTGTGCCGCATTCGCGCACCTGTTCCCGTGACGTTCACCGTATCAGCTGAATTAGAAAGGTTGCAAATGGCTGCCAAGGCGCTGTCCTTTGATGTTGGTGATTATGTCGTTTACCCCAAGCATGGCGTTGGCCGTGTGGTGGAATTGCAGAAGGAGCAGATTGCGGGCATGGAGCTTGAGCTTTATGTCCTGCGCTTCGAAAAAGAACGCATGACCCTGCGCGTCCCCACCAACAAGGCTGAGGGAGTCGGCATGCGCAAGCTGTCCTCCAACAAGACCCTTGAAGAAGCGATCGACACGCTGAAGGGCAAGCCCAAGGTGAAGCGCACCATGTGGTCGCGCCGCGCCCAGGAATATGAAGCAAAGATCAATTCGGGCGACCTCGTGTCGATCGCCGAAGTGACGCGCGACCTTTTCCGCGCCGACGATCAGCCGGAACAGAGCTATTCCGAACGGCAGATCTTCGAAGCGGCGTCCAGCCGCCTGGCACGCGAACTCGCCGCCATGGAGGAAACGGACGAGCCGAGCGCGCTCAAAAAGATCCTGCGCATCCTGAACGAGGCCGCGCCCAAGCATGCAAAGGCCGAAGCCTGAACAATCTTCGCCTGGACGATCTTCGGTTGAGCCGTCAACGGCATACCGGAATAAAGAGCGCCTGAAAGGGCGCTCTTTTTTATGGAGTAAACTCCTTCCGTTCGGGCTGAGCGAAGTCGAAGCCCTTAACCGAGCGGAGCGAGGCCAGGCGAGAGCTTGTCCCAATCATGCTCTCCCATGTTCCTGCGAAGGCAGAAACATGGTGCACTTCGTTCCAAACAGGCAAATGGCCTCGGCACACTGATACGAGAAGTATTTCGGTCGTCCCAGCCGGCCTATTCGCTCTTACCGCTGGCAGCGCTCTGCGCCGCATCGCCGACATCGCTCGCCGCCTGACCCACCTGGGTCGCAGCGCTTTCCACCGCGCTATCCTTGCGGGATTCGCTGCTGATCAGGAAAAAGGCCGCAATCGCCACCACAAGCACCAGCAGCAACACGGCCAGGGCGGTGCCGCCGCTGCGCTTTTCAATGACGGTCGTCGTCGTTGCCGGGCGTTCCTGATAATCCGCCATCATATCCTCCTCATCATTACGCCTCCCGCACGAATAATGTCCAAGTGCGGCAGCGGTTCCTGACGAGAAGAAAACGGCTGATCCTTGCATCCCCGGCGCCCGCCGGTCAGCCCTTTGGATTCAGGGGCACGAATGCCCCTTTCTCCCGGTCCTTCACGACCTCATCTGCACGGAACACCGATCCGCTCATGGTGATGTAGATGCCGGGCGGCGACATTTGCACCGTTGCGAACGCCATGCCCAGATTGAAGCTGGCGTCACTTTCACCAAAGCGCGCCGGGGCCAATGCGCCCACCAGCACCACGGTCTTGCCGGGAATGGCACGCAACCATTTGGCCGTTTCCGTCATCGTGTCGGTGCCATGCGTGATGATGACGTGCTTTTCGGGAGCCGCCGCTACGCGATCGCGAATTCGCGCCCGGTCGGCGTCATCCAGGTCAAGGCTGTCCTTCCGCGCCACTTCTTCGACCCGGAACGGCCGCTTGACGCGTGCGATCTCCAGCAGCTTGGCCATGACCGTTTCGCCGACCTGATAATCAGACAGGGCGTCGAAGTAGATTTTGTCGATAGTGCCGCCCGTGGTGAGGATCAGGATCGGCGTTTCAGGAGGCAGCATGGTAAATGGCTCCGCACTCGGTCACTCAGGCGCGCTGACGATCGTCCAATAGATCTAACCGCCCCGCGCCATTTCCTCCCCCCGGTCGCGCGCGGCGGTCAGCGTATCGGTCATCAGCTTTAGCAGCCTGCCGTCAGCATCCAACACGTTGAGCCCCTCACGCGTCATGCCTCCGGGGCTGGCAACCCGGTCGGCCAGCACGCCGGGACTGTCCGCGGCCTGCTTTGCCATATTGGCCGATCCCCACACGGTCGCCATAGCCATGCGCGCCGCCTGTTCAGCGGACAGGCCGATCGCCTCGCCTGCACGGGCAAAGGCATCGATGAAGCGGAACAGGAAAGCCGGACCGCAGCCCGACAGCGCCGTCACCTCGTTGAACTGCCCCTCATCAGCGATCCGTTCCACCAGACCGAGCGGCGACATGAGCGCCTCGACCGCTGCATAACCCTCAACCGCCGTCCGCTCGTCAGCGCAGAGCGCAGTCACGCCGCCGCCAATCCCGACGGGCAGGTTGGGCATGGCCCGGACGATATCGCGCACCGCCGGGAAATGCTGGCGCAAATCCGCCAGACGCGTGCCAGCCAGAATGGATACCAGCCGCGCCTCCCCGTCGCTGATGGGCGCCAGCGATTCCGCAACATCGGCGAGTTGATAGGGCTTCATGCCCAGCAGGATCGTCGTGCCCGGCGGCAGGGTCGCGGGATATTCCGATATGACCCGCACCCCTTCCGCCACGGCCCGGCCGCTTGGGCGAAGCACCGTCACCCTCGCGGGGTCCAACCCGCACGCGAGCCAGCGGGCGAGCATCTGCCCCGCCATATTGCCGCAGCCGACAAGGAAAAGATGATCGGGCCAGAGCGTGGACATCGACTGCCGCCTCAGGCTTCGCCGCGCGTTTCGATGAGGCTGGCGGAGATCGCCTCCGCCGGGCTCTTGCCGCCCCACAGCACGAACTGGAACACCGGGTAAAAGCGCTCGCACTCGTCGATCGCCGTCTCCACCAGAATCTGCGCCTGATCGAGCGTCAACGTCCCGCCCGCGCCCAGCAGAGCGCCGTGGCGGAACAATATGATGCCGCTGGAGGACCAAAGCTCGAAATGGCCAAGCCAAAGCTGCTCGTTGATCAGGCCCAGCGTTTCGTAGATGGCGGCGCGCTTTTCATCGCTGACCCGGATGTCGGGCAAGGCCAGCAATTGCAGCACCTGATCCTCGTCGCGCCATATGCCGCGCAGTTCATATTGCGCCCAGGAACCCTGCGTGCTCGCAACGATTTCGTCCTCGCCGACCTGATCGAAGCTCCAACCATGCGCTTCGAAATAGGCGGCCAGCATGTCGATCGGCGCGGCTTCCTGGCCGCCATTTTCATATTCGTCGCTGTCCATCATCTGCCGGCCTTAGAGCATGTCCCGATCGGTAGGGGAACCGATCGAATCGGCAAAATGCATGAAAGCTGTGGATCGTTGCAGAAAACGAACGGATGGGGATGCAGCGGCCGCTATTGCGCGTCCGTGGGCTTGTCCTTGGCGGGACGCACGGTCTTGGTCACCGGCTCGGGCGAACGGCCTTCCAGCGCGTCGATCCGAGCCTTCAGCAACTCCACTTCCTCGCGGGCGGCAGCGGCCATCGCCTTGACGGCATCGAATTCGTCGCGGCTGACGAAATCCATGCCGCCGATCCACTGCTTAGCCTTTTCACGGGCGTTGGTCTCGAACTCCCGGCTCATGCCCGCGACCGTCCCGGCGGCGCCGTTCACCAGCTTGGCGAGGTCGTCGAAAAAGCGATTTTCGCTCTGCATGATCTGCTTATCCTGTCTTGATGGGCGCATCACCATGCGCCCGGCATCTATATCTGGGCCTTGAGCGCGGGCGCGACAAGGGTTTCCGCATCGGGATTGAGGCGGCCGATCTCATAATTGAGCGCCGCGGCGAAGACCAGCCATGCAAGATAGGGCAGCAGCAAAAGGCCCGCAGCCGCCCTGATCCTCCAGAAGAGAAAGGCGGTGATGGCGACAGTGACGATCAGCAGCAGGATCAGGATCAAGGCATTATCCACCTGATGCGCGCGGAAAAAGAGCGGCGACCAGAGCAGGTTCATGACGAGCTGGACCAGGAACAGCAGGATGGCCGCCCCCCGCCCGCGCGATCCCCGCGCATGGATGATCATCGCCAGCGCCAGGCCCATCAGCACGTAAAGGACCGTCCACGCAGCCCCGAAAGCCCAGCCCGGCGGCATGAAGGCGGGCTTTTCCAGCGCGTCGAACCAGCGGTTGCCACAGCCGCTATTGGCTATCCGGCCGGACAGGAAGCCCAGGAACACGATCGCGGGGACGCTCACCAATGCCCAGCGCAGATAGGCGAGGCGCAGTTGGCCAGGGGACGCGATCTCGTTCATCGGCAGGATGACTCCCTCATGCTCACTCGGCAGCTTCGGGCGAATCCTTCAATGCCGAGTCAAGCCGCCTGCCCACGGTTTGCGGTGAAACGGTTCGTCTCGCAACCCGCGAATAGAGGATGGGGATCAGGAACAGCGTGATCAGCGTCGCCAGCGACACGCCGAACACCACCACGACGCCGATGGACTGGCGCGCGGCCGCCCCCGCTCCGCCCCGGATGACCAGCGGAACAGCGCCGATCACTGTCGCGATGGATGTCATCAGGATGGGGCGCAGACGCCGCGCCGCGGCCTGCCTGATCGCCTCCGCAATCTCCAGCCCCTCGTCGCGCAACTGGTTCGCGAACTCGACGATCAGGATGCCGTTCTTGGCCGCAAGACCCACCAGCATGACGATGCCGATCTGGCTGTAGAGGTTGATCGACCCGCCGCTGAGCGCCAGCCCCAGCACGCCGCCAGCCACGGCCAGCGGCACGGTGGCGATGATGACGCCGGGGTGGATGAAGCTTTCGAACTGCGCCGCCAGCAGCAGGTAGACGATCAGGATGGTCAGCCCGAACACCAGCCAGATCGACCCGCCCGTCTCCCGCAGCGACTGGCTTTCGCCGCGATAGCCGATGGCCAGCACTTCGGGCGACTGGCGCGCCTGCCCTTCCAGATAGGTGAGCGCCTCGCCCAGCGAATAGCCGGGCGCAAGGCCCGCGGTCAGCGTGATGGCGCGCAGCTTGTTATAGCGGTTGAGCTGGCGGGGCCCTGCGACCTCGCGCACCGTCACCACCGCCGACAGCGGCACCAGCGCGCCGGTGCGGGTGCGCACCTGTATGCGCTCCAGATCGGCCAGCGTCTGCCGCCCCTCCCGCTCCGCCTGGAGCAGGACGCGATATTCCTCGCCACGATCGACATAGGTGGTGACCCGGCGCGATCCCAGCAGCGTCTGCAACGCCTGGCTGATGTCGTTCGCCGACACGCCCAGGTCGCCCGCGCGCTGCTGGTTCACCTCGATCCGCATCTGCGGCTTGGTTTCCTTATAGTCGCTGTCCAGGTTGACGAGGCCGGGATTGTTCGCCGCCGCCGCCATGATGCGGTCGCGCGCGGCGACCAGTCCCTCATAGGTCGATCCCGTCAGCACGATATTCACCGGCAGGCCCCTGCCCCGCCCCAGCCCCGACCGGGGGGCGACATTGCCGCGCACGCCCGGCTGGTTCGCGATCGCCTTGTTGATGATGTCGGCGATTTCGGCCGTGGTGACGGTGCGGTCTTCCCATGGCCGCAGGAAGGCGATGACATTGCCGCTGTTGAAATCGTCGCTCGCGCCGAAACCGCCCGGCGTGCGCGTGATCAGCACTTGCAGGCGGCCGTCCTTCAGCAGCGGGGCCAGATCATTTTCCAGCCGCTGCATATAGCTTAGCATCCGGTCGAAGCCCGTGCCTTCGGGCGCGCTGATCTGGCCATCGGCGACGCCCGTATCCTCGGCCGGGGCCAGTTCGTTAGGCAGCGTCATGAACAGCGCGCCCGCCGCCCCCAGGAACAGCGCCAGCGCGATGAAGGCAGCGAGCGGCCGCCGCAGCACCTTGTCGAGCAGCCGCGCATAAGCGCCCTCCAGCCGCTGGAACCGGTTGTCCACCCATTTGGCCAGCCGCCCGCGCTCGCTATGCCGCAGCAGCTTGGAACAAAGCATCGGCGCAAGGCTGAGCGAAATGAAGCCGGAAAAGGCGATGGCGGCGATCATCGCGATCGCCAGTTCGCGGAACAGCAGACCGGTCTGCCCCGCCAGGAACATGACCGGCACGAACACGGCGCAGACGACCAGCGTCGTCGAAATGATGGCGAAGCCCACCTGCCGGGTGCCCAGATAAGCGGCGACCAGAGGGTCCTCCCCCTGCTCGATCCGGTGATAGACATTTTCCAGCACCACGATCGCGTCATCGACCACCAGCCCGATGGCGAGCACGAAGGCTAGCAGCGTCAAAAGGTTAATCGAAAGACCGAGCAGCCACATGACGGCGCAGGTGGCGAGCAGGCAGATCGGCACCGTGACCGAAGGGATGATGGTCGCGCGGAGAGACCCCAGGAACAGAAAGATGACCATGATGACCAGGATCGCCGCTTCCAGCAGCGTGTCATAGACATTGTCGATCGCCCGGCTGATGAACAGCGACTCGTCCGACCCGATATTGACGCTCATCCCCTCCGGCAGGTCCGGCCGGATCTGCTCGATCAGCGCCTTCGCCCGGTCGGCGACCTCCAGCGTGTTCGCGCCCGACTGGCGGATGATGCCCAGCCCGACGCCGTTCGCCTGATTGGTGCGGAAGGAGACATAGGGATTTTCCGGCCCCTCCTCGATCCGCGCGACATCGCCCAGCTTCACCTGATACCCGTCCGCGCCCCGGCCGATGACCAGTTGCGCGAACTGCTCCGGCGTCGAAAAGGCGCGTTCGACGCGCAGCGTCTGGTTCTGGTCCTTCGATTCGAACCGGCCGGCGGGCAGCTCGACATTCTGCGCGCGCAGGGCCGCTTCGACATCGGCGGGCGTCAGGGAGAAGGCGGCGAGCCGTTCCGCATTCAGCCAGATGCGCGTCGCCGGGCGCTGGTCCCCGCCGCCGCTGACGCGCGCCACGCCGTCGATCGCGGAAAAGCGGTCGACGATATTGCGGTCCAGATAGTCGGCGATCCGCACGGGCGACCATCCGGGCCTGCTGAACGCAATATACATGATCGGCCGCGCGTCGGCGTCCACCTTGCGGATTTCGGGCGCGAGCGCGTCTTCGGGCAGGTCCTCGATCACCGCGCCCACCCGGTCGCGCACGTCATTGGCCGATGAATCGATGTCGCGCGAAGGATCGAATTCGATGCTGATGGTCGACGTGCCGTCGCGCGATGTGGATGTGATGTTGCGGATGCCCTGAATCCCGGCAACCGAATCCTCTATGATCTGCGTGATCCGCGTTTCGATCACCGACGCCGCGGCGCCGGTATAGGTCGTCTCCACCGACACGATGGGGGGATCGGTATCGGGATATTCGCGGACGGACAGGCTGATATAGCCCACCACGCCGACGATGCAGAGCAGCACCGCGATGACCGCCGCGAAGACCGGGCGGCGGACGGAGATGTCGGACAGTTGCATCGGCCCGGCCCCTCAGGCGCCGGTCGCGGCGCGATCCGCAACCTTGGGCGGCTCGCGATCCTCACCGGCCAGCCGTACCGGGGCGCCATCGCTCAGCTTCACGACGCCGTCCGTCACCACCTTCTGGCCCGGCTTCACCCCGTCCAATATCTCGACCAGTCCGTTCTGGCGCATGCCCGTGGCGACTTTCACCCGCCTCGCCTTGCCTTCCGCCACGATGAACAGATAGCGCTCGTCGCCCTCGCCCACCACCGCAAGCTCCGGCACGGCGAGCGACTGGCGCTGCCGCGCGGCGACGCTCACGGTCAGCAGCATGCCGGGTTTCAGCATCCTGTCCGGGTTGGGCAGGATGGCGCGCACCCGCACGGCGCGGGTCGCCGGATCGATCACCGGATCGATGGTGGCGATGGTGCCGGAAAAGGGACGGTCCGGGTAAGCGGAAGAGACCGCCTTGATCGGCTGTCCCTCGCGGATCATCGACAGGCGCGTTTCCGGCACGGTGAAGTCCAGCTTGATCCGGCTGATGTCGCTGACGGTGGCGATGGCCGTTCCGGCCGTCACGATCGCTCCGGGCGATACGGTGCGCAGGCTGACCCAGCCCGAAAAGGGGGCGCGGATGATGCGGTCGCCGATCGACGCGCGCGCCAGTTGCGCATTGGCGCGCGCAGAATTGGCCGCCGCCACCTGCTGGTCAAGGCTGGCGACGGTGGCGAAGCCGCGTTTCTTGAGCGCCTGAATCCGCTCAAGCTGCTGGTTCGCCTGCAATGCCTGCGCTTCGGCCGCCGCCAGTTCCGCCCGTTCCTGACCCACTGCCAGAGTGGCGATCACCTGACCCCGGCTGACCTGCGCGCCGTCGGCGAAGTTGATGGACGTGATCCGCTCCGTCACCGGCGCGGACAGCACCACCTGTTCATTGGCCAGCGCCGTGCCCACTGCCTCCAGAGTGTCCGTGAAGGTCGCGCGCGTAATCGGCGCCGCCTCCACCAGAGCGGGCGGACGGGCTTTCTTCTCCTTTTCCCCGCCGCACGAGGCAAGGGTCAGCGCAAGGAGGCACAGGGACAGGATAGGGCGCATAGGAAGGGGCTAACGAGCCTTTGCAAACGAGGCAACTGGAGCAATTGTCGCGAAATGTAACCGCCCCCTCAGTAACGAACTCGGCAGGATTATCCACCAAAGCGGGCGTGGATCAAAAATTCGATATTGCCCTGTGGCCCGGTGATCGGACTGGGGGTGATGCCGGTCACATTCCACCCCTTGACGGTCAGCCAGCTACGCACATCCTCGCACACGCGCGCATGGACTTCGGGGTCGCGCACCACGCCGCCCTTGCCCACTTCCTCCCGCCCTGCTTCGAACTGCGGCTTGATGAGGGCGGCCAGATGTGCGCCGGGACGGGCGAAGGTCATCGGCCGCTCCAGCACCTTGGCCAGCGATATGAAACTGGCGTCGCACACGATGATGTCCACCGCTTCGGGGATATGGTCATCGGTCAGGATGCGTGCGCTGGTCTGTTCATGCACGATGACGCGCGGGTCCGACCGCAGCTTCCAGGCGAGCTGGTTGGTGCCGCTGTCGACCGCATAGACCCGCGCCGCGCCCTTGCTCAGCAACACGTCGGTGAAGCCGCCGGTCGAGCTGCCGACATCGATCGCGGTCATGCCGGTCACGTCTATGCCGAAATGGTCGATGGCATGCGCCAGCTTTATCCCGCCGCGCGACACCCAGGGATGGTCCTTTCCCCGCACCTCCAGCACGGCGTCCTCAGGCAGTTGCTGCCCCGCCTTGTCGATCTTCCTGTCGCCCAGGAACACCAGCCCCGCCAGGATCAGCGCCTGCGCGCGCGTGCGGCTTTCCGCAAGGCCGCTGTCCACCAGCAGCTGGTCGGCGCGCAGCTTGGCCATCAGCGCACCAGCGCCGTCAGCGTGGCGGGCGTCAGGATCTGCGGCAGGACCTGCGCCTCCTTGCCCGGCGCATACCAGAGGTAGAGCGGCACGCCCGACCGGCCTTTCGCTTCCAGAAAGCGGGTGATCGCGGGGTCCGCGCTGGTCCAGTCGCCGACCATCACCGTCACTCCGCCTTTCGCAAAGGCGTCCCGCGTCTCCACCCGGTCGATCGCCGCTGCCTCATTGGCCTTGCACGTAAGGCACCAGTCCGCCGTGAAATAGAGGAAGACCGGCTTTCCCTGCGCGCGCAAGGCGGCCAGCCGGGCCTCGTCGAAGGGGATGACGCCGCTCTCCGCCTTCGCAGCGGCGGGCGCATGGGCGGGCAGCAGCATCACGCCCGCGCCCAGCAGCAGCGCCGCTCCCGCCGCCGCGATCATGCCGCCCCTGCGTCCACGCTGCTGGCGAGCGCCCAGCCACCACAGCAGCAGGCCCAGCCCCAGCGCGGCCCCCACGCCCGCGGTGATCGCGCCAACGCCGCGCTGCTGGCCGAGCAGCCACGCCAAGCCAAGGGCGGTGAGGAACATCGGCACCGACAATATCTTCTGGAACGTCTCCATCCATCCGCCCGGCCGCGGCAGGCGGCGGCGCAGCGCGGGGGACCAGGCGAGCAGCAGGAACGGCGCGGCAAGGCCGATGCCCAGCCCGGCGAACAGGGCCAATGCGGCGGGCAGCGGCAGGACCAGCGCCGCGCCCATGGCCGCGCCCATGAACGGCCCGGTGCAGGGCGTCGCGACGAAGGCGACCAGAGCGCCGGTCCAGAATGCGCCCGACGCTCCGCTCTTGCCCGCCAGCCGTTCGCCCCCGCCAAAAGCGCCAAGCTGGAACAGGCCAGCCAGGTTGAGCGCGATCGCCGTCGCCAGCAGCAGCAGCAGCAGGATGACGCGCGGGTCCTGCAACTGGAACGCCCATCCGGCCGCGCTTCCCGCAGCCCGCAGCGCCAGCAGCACGCCGCCTAGCAGCAGGCAGGTCAGCACCACCCCCGCCGCATAGGCCAGCGCTTCGCGGCGCGCCGTGCGCTCGTCTCCGCCCGCGCGCGCCAGCTTCAACGCCTTGAGTGCCAGGATCGGGAAGACGCAGGGCATGATGTTCAGCAGCAACCCGCCCAGCAGCGCCCCGCCCAGCGCGATCAGCGTGGTTCGCAGCACGCCGCTCCGCGCCTCCGCCACCTCGCCCGGCCGCGCCGTCAGCAAAAAGCCGCTATGATCGCCGGTCCGCAGCACCGCCCGGACCGTGCCGCCCCTGAACCCCTCCCCCGCCTCGCTTTCCAGCAGCAGGCGGTCGCCGTCGCGGCGCACCTTCTGCTCCGCCGCATAGCGCACCGCGCCTTCGGTCAGGGGGAACAGATGAATGTCGCTCGCCGCCGCCTCCGCCGGGAAGGGCACCGACAGGCGGAACCTGCCGCCGCTGATCGCGTAGCGCGCCTCGCTGCCAAGCGGCCGGGGCAAGCGGGCGCGCCATGCGTCGAACCGGCTCGCATCCTCCGCCGTCGCCGCGCCGTCACCGGCGGTCAGGTTCAGCGCCAGTTCGGCGCTTTCGGGCACGCAGACCTTGTCCGTGCAGACAAGCCATTCCGCCTTGCCCCGGATCGGCAGAGCCGTCCCCACCGGCACGTCCGCCGCCACCGTCAACGGCGCGAGCACCGCATAAGGCCCTTCATAGACGTGGTTCATCAGGCCTGAGATCAGCAGCGTCTCCGGCACCGGATAGCGCAGCGCGCCGATGCTGACGCCCTTGGGCAGCGTCCATTTAACGCTCATGCCCACGCCCGCATCGCCGGGATTTTCCCAATAGCCATGCCAGCCATCGTCCGGCTTCATCGAAAAGGCGATCATCGCCGTCCGCCCCGGCGCGGGCGCGGCGGTTTCCGCCACCAGCGCCGCGCGGATATGCGGCACGCCCGGCGCGAACGCGCCCTGCGCCCCCGCCGCGCAGGCGAAGAGAAACGCGAACGTCATCAGAAGGACATGAAAAATCCGCATTGGGCCTCTGGCGGGGTCGACGGCCTTGGGGCTAGGTCTCCCTGCATTCGCCGTCAAGGTCGAGGAGGCCTCCACCCCATGTTCAAGAAAGTCCTCGCCGCGCTGATCCTGACCAGCGCCGCGCCCGTCATCGCCCAGCAGGCGGCAGCGCCCGCCCCTTCCGCATCAGCGCCCCGGCTGATCGTGGCGATCGCGGTGGACCAGTTTTCCGCCGACCTCTTCAGCGAATACCGGCCCTTTTATACCGGCGGGTTGAAGCGCCTGAGCGAAGGCGCGGTCTTTCCGCGCGGCTATCAAAGCCATGCCGCGACCGAAACCTGCCCCGGCCACAGCACCATCCTCACCGGCAGCCGCCCGTCACGCACCGGCATCATCGCCAACAACTGGTTCGACCTGAAAGCCAGCCGCACCGACAAGCAGGTCTATTGCGCCGAGGATGAAAGCCAGCCGGGCACCAGCAGCGGCAATTATGCCGCATCGCCCATCCACCTGCGCGTGCCGACGCTGGGCGACCGGATGAAGGCCGCCAATCCGTCCACGCGCTCCGTGTCGATCGCGGGCAAGGACCGGGCGGCGATCATGCTGGGCGGGGCCAGGGCGGATCATGTCTGGTGGCTGGGGCCAAAGGGCTATGTCAGCTATCCCGGCGTCCCCGTCCCGCCGCTGGTTCAGCAGGTCAACCGCGCCTATGAGCAGCGTCTGGCGCAGGCGAACCCCGGCTTTGAACTCCCCGCGCAATGCGTGGCGAAGGATTTTCCGGTCAGCGTCGGCAATGGCAAGACGGTGGGCACCGGCCGTTTCCAGCGGGAAGCGGGCGATGCCAGGGCGTTCCGCGTGTCGCCCGAGCAGGACGCCATGACCCTGGCCTTCGCCATGGCGGCCATCCAGAGCATGAGCCTTGGCCAGCAGGCGCAGACCGACATCATCTCCATCGGCCTGTCCGCGACGGACTATATCGGCCACAGCTACGGCACCGAAGGCACGGAAAGCTGCATCCAGGTGGACAGGCTCGACCGCGAACTGGGCGTCTTCTTCGATCATCTGGACAGGATGGGAATCGACTATGCCGTCGTGCTGACCGCCGACCATGGCGGCCACGACCTTCCCGAACGGCACCGGCAAAACGCCATGCCCATGGAACAGCGGGTCGATCCGGCGCTGATGCCGCGCGCGCTGTCTCAGGAAGTCGCCACCCGCACCGGCATCAGCGGCAAGACGCTGATCTATGGCGATGGCCCGTCAGGCGACCTCTATTTCGACCCCGGCCTTTCACCCGCTGAGCGCGCCAGGGTGGAAGCCGCCGCGCTCGCCCTGCTGCGCGCTCATCCCCAGGTCGAAACCGTCTTCACCAGGGCGCAGATCGCCGCTGCCCCCTCCCCGTCCGGCCCGCCCGAAAGCTGGAGCCTGCTTCAGGAAGCGCGCGCCAGCTTCGATCCTGAACGGTCGGGCGACCTGCTGCTGCTGCTCAAGCCCCGGATCACGCCCATCGCCAATCCAGGCACCGGCTATGTCGCGACGCACGGTTCGCCATGGGACACCGACCGCCGCGTCCCGATCCTGTTCTGGCGCAAGGGCATCCGCGCGTTCGAACAGCCGCTCGGCGTCGAAACGGCCGACATCATGCCGACGCTGGCGGCGCTCATCCACCTTCCCGTGCCGAAGGATCAGATTGACGGCCGCTGCCTCGACCTGATCGCTGGCGAAGGCAGCAGCTGCCCGGACCAGTGATCAGATATTGCCGGCAAAGCCTGACTGCTCCTCCACCAGCGCATGAACGCGGTGGGGGGCGGACACTTCGACCCGGCTCGTGACCTCATATTGCGCCTTGGCCTGCCGCACATTGCTGTTGGCGGGCACGCTGTCGGTCAGCCAGACATTGCCGCCGATGACCGACCGGCTGCCGATGATGATGCGCCCCAATATCGTCGCGCCGGCATAGATGACGACGTCATCCTCAATGATCGGGTGGCGGGGCTGCGCCTTTTCCAGCCCGCCTTTCTCGTCCGCCGGAAAGCTGCGCGCGCCCAGCGTCACGCCCTGATAGAGGCGCACGCGATCCCCCACGATCGCCGTCTCGCCGATCACGACGCCGGTGCCGTGATCGATGAAGAAGCTGCGGCCGACCCGCGCGCCGGGGTGGATGTCGATGCCGGTGCGGCTGTGCGCGATTTCGGAGATGATCCGCGCCACCAGCGGCGCGCCCAGCTCGTAAAGCTGATGCGCCAGCCGGTGATGGATGATCGCCAGCATCGATGGATAGCAGATCAGCACCTCATCCACGCTGCGCGCGGCGGGATCGCCCTGGAAAGCGGCCTTAACGTCGCTGTCGAGCAGGGTGCGCAGCCCCGGCAGGCTCTGGGCGAAGCTGCCGATGATGCGCGCGGCCTGCGCGTCCACCTCCGACGCCGCCTCCCCTTCCAGCGCGTACAGCAGCTCAAGCCGGATCTGGCCATAGAGGCGGCTGAGCGCCGTCTGGAGCGTCTGCTCGACAAAGGCGTCCTCATTATGGATGCGCACGAAGCTGGGGCCAAGCCGCAGGGGAAAGAGCGCGGCGCACAGCGACGCCGTGATCTTCGCCAGGTCCGCCCGCGAAGGAAAGCCTTCCGCCCCATATTCGGCATGATGCTGCTGCTCCTGCCGCCATCGGTTGCGGGCGGCGCTCAGGTCGGCCGTCAGTTGGCCGATGTCCCAATATCCTTCGGGAATGGAGTCTTCGCCCTCGTCCGTCATACACGCCTCATGTCAATCCTGACGGCGGCATAGCGCGGCACGAAGCGTTCGGGTAAACGAGTTTTGCTTGGGGCCCCCCAATTCTCTTTCGTGTCCGCAACAGCGGCGGGCTAGCGCTTCACTGGTGCGATAGGCGCAGGCAGGCGGATTTCCGCGCGCAATCCTCCCTCTTCCCGGTTCACCAGCACCAGCCGCCCCCCGGCCCTTTCCACCACCCGCGCCACGATCGCCAGGCCCAGGCCCAGCCCGCGCGTATTGCGTTGCCGCGCCTCGTCCAGTCGGGCGAAGGGCTTCAATACCTCCTCCAGCTTTCCGGGCGGAATTCCGGGGCCGTCATCGTCCACGCGGATGACCACCTCCTCGCCCTCCCGCTCGACCGCCACCCGCGCGCGATCGCCATAATGCAGCGCATTTTCAATCAGGTTCATCACCGCCCGGCGCAGGGATATGGAGTGGGTTTCCATCTCCAGATGGTCCAGCCCCTCATAGGTGACGTCCTTGTCCTGATCCTGGAAAGCGTCCACCACCGTCGCCACGGTCACGGCGACATCGGTGCGCACCGCCGCTTCGCCATTTTTTTCGCCGCCCAGGAACGCCAGCAGCGATTCGATCATCTCCGCCATTTCGGTGACGTCGCCGCTCATCGCCTCGCGCGCCTCGGCATCGCGCAGATTTTCCAGCCGCAACTGCAAGCGGGCGAGGGGCGTGCGCAGGTCATGGCCCACCGCCGCCAGCGTTTCGGTCCTTTCCGTGATCAGCCGGTGGATGCGCTTCTGCATCGCGTTGAAGGCGCGCACCAGATCGCGCACGTCGCTGGTGCCGCTTTCCGGCACGATCACCTCGTCCGACAGGCCGATATGCTCGGTCGCCCTGGTCAGGTCCTTGAGCGGCGCGAGCGTGCGGCGGATGAGCACGCCGCCCGCCACCAGCAGCGCGACGACCGGGATCAGCGCCAGCCCCATCCGCCCGATCGCGAAAGCCCATTTGCTGCCGCTATGATGCATGCCGAAATAGATCCAGCTTCCATCCGCCAGTTGCAGCCCGCCGTTGATCTCGGACACGCGGCCGGGGGAGGCGAGCCGCAGCCATAGGCGTGACTGCTCCAGACTGGGTTCCCAATCGATGATCTGCCGCCGCATCCGCTCCAGATCGGGCGTGAGCGGCGGCGGCGGCGGCGCGACCCGGCTCCAGTGGATATCGTAGCGATCCGTGGTCAGCTGGATCGCCAGCGCCGTGCGCTCCGCTTCGGGCTGTTCGGTCAGCAATTTGCGGGCAATGACCAGATGTTCGGCCAGACGCCGGGCCTCGTCATCCTGCAAAGACAGATGACCGGCCCGCTCGTAGATCAGCGTGCCGACCGCAAACTCCAGCGTCAGCGCGAGCAGCAGGATGACGAACAGCCGCCCGACCAGTCCCAGCGACCGGCTGACATGCAGTCTCAAGCGCGGCTGACTTCCGCGTTGAACATATATCCCACGCCGCGCACGGTCGTGATCGGCGCGGCCTTGTCTTCCGTCGATAATTTGCGGCGCAGGCGGCTCACCAGCACGTCGATGCTGCGATCGGAACTGTCGCCCATGCGAGTGCGCGACAGTTCGATCAGCCGCTCGCGGGCGATGACGCGCTGGGGATGGCTGAGGAAGCTGCCGAGCAGGTCGAACTCAGCGCCGGTCAGGTCGACGATGCCGCCCGTGGGCGACCGCAGTTCGCGGCGGGGGAAGTTGACGATCCAGCCGTCGAAGCGCGCTTCATTGTCGCGATGCTCGTCCGGTCCCCGCTCCACCCCGACGCGGCGCAATATGGCGCGGATGCGCGCGATCAGTTCCCGCGTGCCGAACGGCTTGGGCAGATAATCGTCGGCGCCCAGTTCCAGCCCGACGATCCGGTCCGTCTCGCTGCCTTTGGCGCTGATGAAGATGATGGGAACGTCGCTCTTGCGGCGGATCTGGCGGCACAGGTCGATGCCGTTGGTGCCGGGCAGCATCACGTCCAGCACGACCAGATCGACCGGCCCGGCATCGAACGCCACCCACATTTCCGGTCCCGACGATGCGGGGCGGACCTGATATCCATGTTCCTGAAGCGCCCTGGCCGTCAGCGTGCGCAGCGGCGGGTCATCCTCCACAAGGATGATGGTTGGAGCCGTCATGCCGGAAATATCGCGCGGAAATCTGCGTTCATGGCTGTGAAATAAAGGCGGGGGTCCGGGCGGTCAACCAAACCTTGGCTCGCGGGCAGCCATCCGCCCCGCCAGCAACAATTTGTCATGGAGCGGAGCAAGAGCATGCGCCGGGCCCGGCGGACCGGACCCGGCGCTTTATGGATCAGAAGGCGGCGGTCAGGGAGAAGACCACCTGGCTGCGGGCGATGGATTCGCCATAGCCCTTGCCGTCGTTCACCATGAAGCCCGGACGGATGTAGTTTTCCTCGACCCGCGCGATGTCGGTATCGACATAGGAAACGCCCACGGTCAGCGGCGTGCCGGGGATGGCGGCTTCCGCGCCCACCAGCCAGTCGAGATACTTGCCGGTCGGGGCGATCGACGTGCCGTTCGGACCCAGGCCCGAATTGCCGTTCGACCAGCCAAGATGCGCCTTCAGCGTGACGGGCGTGTTGGGCACCGCGCCGCTGATGTCGCCCCAGATGTACAGATTGTCTTCCTTGTCGCCCGGATCGGCCACGGTGCAGGCGGCATCGCTGCACCACTTGCCCAGCGCTTCCTGCTTGGGCGCATAGGCGACGCCCAGCAGGCCCTTGACCGGACCGATCTGGCTGGACAGCTTCACATAGGGTTCGGCGAAGTCGGTCTTGTCGGCGCCCGACGGATACATGTACCAGGTCAGGCCGACGTCCAGCGTCGCATTCTCACCCAGCGGAATGGCGTAACCGGCGAACAGGTCCAGTTCCATGTTCGCGCCGCCGAAACGGCCCCAGCCGCCCAGGTTCGAACCCCAGGTGCCGACATAGGCGCCGCTTTCATGGGTTGCGGTGATGCCGCCCTGGATGGCCATGCCCTTGTCGGTCTGCGACACGCCGCGGAAGCGGTAGTCGGACACCAGCGCAACGCTGCCAGAAACGGTGACGGGACCGGAAGGTTCTTCCTGAGCGAAGGCAGGCACGCTCGACATCAGGGCGAGGGCCGCACAGGCGATCTGATATTTCATGAAACATTCCCCTTTATGGTAAGAATGTTCCGTCCTGCGTCCGCGCAGGGTCCGAAGATCTTGATGTCTTCGATACCGGCGGATCGATCCCTGGATAGGACGCTCCCGCCGCCAAGAGAATGGCATTCTTTCGCACTCGCGAAGACAATCGCCATCTGTGCTCCCGAAAGCACAGTTTCTTTCCAAACATTATCTAGATTATTTCTATATTGTTTCTGATATGACAAGTAGCAACAAGAAGCCGCCGCGCCATCAGGCACGGCGGCTCAGGGATCAGCCCCGGGGGAGAGGCTGACCAGGGGGACTTCGTCAGATCGCCAGATTGCGCAGATTTCCCGCGCCCGACAGTTCCACCGTCATACCGGCGCTGCGGCGGCGGTCGATCCACTCGCGCAGCATCTCCGCGCAGGTATGGTCGATATGGCCCAGCCGGTCGAGGTTCAGCACCACCTGGCGCCCGGCGGGAACGGATTCGAGCTTGGCCGACAGCTTGGGCAGGGACAGGAAGGTGGCCGATCCGTGCAGCGCGACCTCATGCCTGTCGTCGCCGCGCGGCGCATCCTCCACGCCCAGGCGCAGGCGGCGCACATGGGGCAGCAGTTCCAGCAGGGACAGGCCGATGCCGACCAGCACGCCGGTCAGAAGGTCAGCCGCCACCACCATGATCAGCGTCGCCGCCCACACGATCGCGGGCAGAGGGCCGTAGCGGTGCAACAGATGCTTCGCATGATCGACGCTGACCAGCCGGATGCCGGTCACCACCAGAATGCCCGCCAGCGCCGCCATCGGGATTTCCCGCAGCAGCCAGGGAAGAAGGGCGACGAAGCCCAGGATCCACACGCCATGCAGGATCGTCGACAGCCTCGTCTTGGCGCCCGCCTGCACGTTGGCGGAGCTTCGCACGATGACGCCGGTCATCGGCAGCGCGCCCGCCACGCCGCAAAGCAGGTTGCCCACGCCCTGCGCGCTCAGTTCGCGGTTATAGTTGGTGCGCACGCCGTCATGCATCCGGTCCACCGCCGCCGCCGACAGCAGCGTTTCGGCGCTGGCGATGAAGGCGATGGCGATCGCCGTGGTGATGACCGCAGGGTTCAGCAGTTGCTGGACTAGCCCCTCGCCCGGCAAGGTGATCGCGGCGGTGATGGATTCGGGCACCACCACCCGCGCCACCGGCAGGTTGAAGAGGAACGCGACCAGCGTCGCCAGAACCACCCCGACCAGAGCGCCGGGCAGCAGCTTGAGCGAGGCCGGGCGGATCTTTTCCCAGCCCAGCATGCCGCCGATGGTGACCAGGCCGACTGCGAATGCCATCGCCGCGTTCTGGTTGCTAAGGCCAAGGATCTGCCCCGGCATCGCCACCAGATTGGCCAGCCCGCTGGAAAGCGGCTTGTCATCGAACAGGACATGGAACTGACCGACCACGATCAGCACGCCGATGCCCGCCAGCATGCCGTGGACGACCGCCGGGGAAATCGCGCGGAACCAGCCGCCGACCCGCAACAGGCCTGCCACCACCTGGATGATGCCCGCCAGGATCAGGATCGGCCCAAGGGCGGACAGCCCCTGTTCCTGGACGATTTCGAAGACGATGACGGCAAGGCCCGCGGCGGGACCGCTGACCTGCAACGGTGATCCTGCGAACAAGCCAACGATCACGCCGCCGATGATGCCGGTGATCAGCCCTTTTTCCGGGGGAACGCCTGATGCGACCGCGATGCCCATGCAAAGCGGCATCGCCACCAGGAACACGACGATGGATGCGGTGAAGTCGCGGCTGAACGCGCCGCCGGAAAGGGCTTTCAGCATGGGGCTTACTCCGCCGCTACCGCGACGCTGATCTCACCGGCGAGGCGGCGGGCCTGCGCCTGCGCGATGGGCAGCGGCTGGCCTTCGCGCATGGGGACGAAACGTCCGGTTTCGCCGTCAAGGCCCAGCACCTGGCCCGCATGGATGTCGACATACCAGCCGTGCAGGGCGATTTCGCCGCGCGCCATGCCCGACGCCACCGACGGATGGGTGCGCAGGTGGGCGAGCTGCACGACGATATTCTCCAGCGCCATGTTGCGCAGCTTTTCCGCGTCGCTGAGGTCGGCGGGATAGTTTTCGCGGCACACCTTCTGCGCGGCGTGCGAGTGGCGCAGCCAGGCGGCGACGTTCGGCATCGCCGTCAGGTCGGCGTCCGTGGCCAGCGCCTTCATCGCGCCGCAGTCGCTATGCCCGCACACGATGATGTCGCGCACGCCCAGAACCATCACGGCATATTCGACCGTGGCGGTGACGCCGCCAAGCTGGGTGGCGTGCGGCGGCACGATGTTGCCGGCGTTGCGGCACACGAACAGGTCGCCCGGATCGGCCTGCATGATATGTTCCGGCACGATGCGGGAGTCGGCGCAGGAAATCATCAGCGCCTTGGGGCTCTGTCCATCGCTGGCGAGCCGGTTGTAGAGCGCGCTCTGATTCGGGAAGACATGCTTCTCGAAGCTGAACACGCGGCCGATAAGCTCGTTCATGGCTTCTTTCCTTCATTTGCTTTCCGGTCAGGGGGCAGACCGGGAGCATGAAGGATAGGAAGCTGCTTTTGCTGCGGCGCAGCGCTTTTGTTAAATTATGTGTCCGGCGTTATTTCGTGAAACAGGCATCAGCGCCGGTCGACGGCCGCGCTCAGCATATAGCCCGCGCCGCGCACCGTGACGATCGGCGCCGCATGGCCGCCCTGCCCCAGCTTCCGCCGCAACCGGCTGATCAGCACGTCGATGCTTCGGTCGGAGGAAGGCGCCTCGCGCACGCCCGCCATTTCCATCAGGCGCGTACGCGCGATCACCGTCTGCGCATGATCGATCAATATGGCCAGCAACGAAAATTCCGCCGCCGTCAACTGAACCTGCGAGGTATCGGGCGCGACCACCTCGCGCCGGGCGAAGTCCACCGCCCATCCCGCGAACCGGGCCTGGGTCTGGCGGCGCAGGCCCAACGCGCGCTCGTTCCGCCCGCGCCGCATCACCGCGCGCAGACGGGCGGCGAGTTCGCGCGCGGAATAGGGCTTGGCCATATAATCGTCCGCGCCCAGTTCCAGCCCGACCACCCGGTCGACCTCGCTGCTGTTGTGGCTCACCATGATGATGGGCACGCTGCTGCGTTCGCGCACGCTGCGGCAAAGGTCCATTCCGTCCGGCCCGCGCAGCGATGCGTCGAGCACAAGGGCGCTCACGGCCACGCTGTCGAGCGCGCTCCATATATCCCCGGCCGTCGCGGCGGCGAGCGCGCGAAAGCCGTTCTCCTCCAGCGACTTGCACAGCTGCTGGCGCATGTCCTGCTGCGCGTCGGCGACAAGGATCAGCGGCGGGTTCATCCGCCCCGGACTGCCATAGCCGGGAGAATGGCGGACTGCCCCGCTGTAGCACGGGCAAAAAGAGACAGCATCGCTTATCCTTTGCAAGGCGGGAGCGCTTGTAAAGGCCTTATAAGCGATGAATGTCTCTCAAATTTGCCGAACGTTACAAATTCTTGCTGAACGCCATCTCATGCGGCGCGCGCATCCACATGGCGGGAGCCGCCGGGACCCGCCCGGACACATGATGGATCAGGCAGGCTAGCCATTCCGCGTCGCATCGGGCGCGGTGGCGCACCGGATGGCGCTCGTCGGCGAAGGCGACGGCCGCGCATATGCGCTGTTCGTCGGCGCCATGCTCGTCCAGCACCGCCGACACATGATCGATGAAAAATGGCGCCGCCGCGCCAGCCGCCGCGGCCAGCGTTTCCAGCCAATATTGATCGATCACGCTGTCGGCGACCACGCGGCATCCTTTCACCGCCGCCGTCAGCTTTTCGAACACGGCCTCGACCGGCAGGCCTTCGTCCCGGATGCGCTCCAGGCTGAGGCCATGCAGCGCCTCCGCCTGCCGCGTCCAGTCCCATCCCTCCCAGCTTTCGTGCGGCCGGATGAGCCAGCTTTCCGCCGCGCCCGCGCCAGCCACGCCAACCTCGATCGGGAAAGAGCGGCCATGCCTTGGCAGGCAGGATGCCTCGAAATCGATGGTGCGGATGTTCAACGCCTTCTCCTTAGGTGCGGAAATGTCAGGGCAGTCTCCCCCGCTGACCGCTTCTGCCGCGCTCATGACTCCCGACTATTGCAGTCCGAAGTCATTGTGGCCGGAAATGATGCCGGTTGCCGCCCGCTGGCGATGAATGGAGCGGGTGCGGCGCAGCAAAAAATTAGCGTGGATCAACTTTTTCGTGAAACCTGAACGGCCGATCGCGCTTTTGATGCTCGTCACCGCCCGGTGCGCCCGCGCCGGAGCGGCATCTTTCTTATGTACGGAGGAATCACGCGCATGAGGATTGCCCAGATCGCCCCATTGGCTGAAAGCGTGCCGCCCAAACTCTATGGCGGCACGGAACGGATCGTATCCTATCTGACAGAGGCGCTGGTCGATCAGGGTCATGACGTCACCTTGTTCGCCAGCGGCGATTCGATCACCCGCGCCGAACTGGTGCCCATCACGAAGACGGCGCTGCGCCTCAATCCCTATGTGCGCGACCCCATTCCCTATCACATGATGCTGCTGGAAGCGGTGCGCCAGCGCGCCGACGAGTTCGACGCGCTCCATTTCCACATCGACATGCTGCACATGCCCCTGGTGCAGGATTTCGTGGGCCGCACCGTCACCACTCTGCACGGCCGCCTTGACCTGCCCGACCTTCCCGCCTTCTACCGCGCCTTTCCGCATCACAGCCTGGTGTCGATTTCCGACAATCAGCGTCTGCCGATGCCGCCGGTGAACTGGGCCGGAACAGTGCTGCACGGCCTGCCGCGCGACCTGCTGCCGCCGCGCATCGGCAGGAAGGAAGGCTATCTCGCCTTTCTCGGCCGCATCTCGCCCGAAAAGCGCCCTGACCGGGCGATCCGCATCGCCGCCCGTTCCGGCAAGCCACTCAAGATCGCGGCCAAGATCGACAATGTGGACCGGCAATATTGGGAGGAGCAGATCGCGCCGCTGCTAGACCGTCATCCCAACATCCAGTTCATCGGAGAGATCAACGAGACCCAGAAAGCCGAATTTCTGGGCAATGCCAGCGCCCTGCTGTTCCCCATCGACTGGCCCGAACCCTTCGGCCTCGTCATGATCGAAGCCATGGCCTGCGCCACTCCGGTCATCGCCTTCCGCTGCGGCTCCGTGCCCGAAGTCATCGATCATGGCGTTTCCGGCTTCATCGTCGATGATGAAGATCAGGCGGTCGAAGCCGTGGCGCGGCTGCATGAGCTTGACCGGGGCCGGGTGCGCGCCGCCTTTGACGCACGTTTCACGGCAGATCGTATGGCGAGCGACTATGTCGCCATCTATCGTGACCTCCCCGGCGCCCGCACGCCCGCACCTTCGCTCCCGCGGCAGCGCCGCGAGCAGGCGGACCTTCAGCTTCAGGCCGCCGGATAAGGAGGAAGGCATGACGGCCAGCCAGTTGCAGCCCGAACCCCCGGCTCCAGAGCCGGGCCAGCTTCTGTCGCAGGCGCAGATGCAGTTCTTCATTCCGGCCACGGCGTCCTTGCATGAACGCAGGCCAAGGACGATGAAGCATGGCGACAGCTTCGCCGTCTTCGACCATAGCGGCGACGCGATCGCCGGGCCGGGCAGTCCAGAGGGGCTTTATCATCGCGACACGCGCCATTTGTCGCACCTTTATCTCACCATCAACGGCCTTCGCCCGATCCTGCTCAGTTCCGCCTTGCGGGACGACAATGCGATCCTGACCTGCGACCTCACCAACCCGGATTTCGCGGGCAGCGACGGGCGCGTCGATGTCGAACATGACCTCATCCACCTGCGCCGCACCCGCTTCCTGTGGGAAAGCGCCATCCATGAGCGGATCACGATCCGCAATTTCGACGCGGAGCCCCGGACGGTCAGCCTCGATGTCGGCTTTGCCGCCGATTTCGCCGACCTGTTCGAAATTCGCGGGATGACCCGCCTGCGCAAGGGCGTGACGAACGCGCCGGACATCGGCGACGCGGACGTGCTGCTCAGCTATGAAGGGCGGGATGGACAGACCCGCGCAACCCATATCTGCTTCGATCCGCAGCCGCAGGAGCTGACTGAAAATCACGCCCGCTTCGACATCACGGTGCCGCCGGGCGATCGTGCCACCATCTACATGCGGGTCAGTTGCGAACGGATGGCGCGCCCGTGCGAACCCCTGTCGCGCCAGTTCCTCAGATCCCTGCGCGAATCCATGCAGGCATTGAAGCAGTCCCGCGCCCGCTCCGCGAGGCTGCATTCCTCCAACCAGCTGTTCAACGAAGTGGCGCGCCGGTCGGTCGCCGACATCACCATGCTGTCCACCGACACGGAATATGGCCCCTATCCCTATGCCGGCATCCCCTGGTTCAGCACGGTATTCGGCCGCGACGCGATCATCACCGCGCTTGAAACGCTGTGGCTCGACCCTAGCATCAGCCGGGGCGTCCTGGGCTATCTCGCCGCGCATCAGGCGACGCAGTTCGACGCCACGGCCGACGCCGAACCGGGCAAGATCCTGCATGAGGTGCGCCATGGCGAAATGGCCGAGCTGGGCGAAGTGCCGTTCCGCCATTATTATGGCAGCATCGATTCCACGCCGCTGTTCGTGATGCTGGCGGGCGCTTATCTGGAACGGACCGCCGACAGCGCCTATCTGGCGTCGCTCCTGCCGAACATCGAAGCGGCCCTGCAATGGATCGACGAGCATGGCGACCGCGATGGCGACGGCTTCGTCGAATATGGCCGCCTCACCGACCAGGGCCTCGTCAACCAGGGGTGGAAGGACAGCCATGATTCCGTCTTCCATGCCGATGGCGCGATCGCGCGCGGCCCCATCGCCCTCGCTGAGGTGCAGGCCTATGTCTATGGCGCGTGGACGGCGGCGGACGCCATCTATGCCGCCCTTGGGCAGCAGGAGCGCGCGCGCCATTACCGCGACCGCGCGCAGGCGCTGCGCACCCGCTTCGACGAAGTTTTCTTCGACGGCGATTTGGGCACCTATGTGCTGGCGCTGGACGGGGAAAAGCGCCCCTGCCGCGTGCGTTCCTCCAATGCCGGGCATGTGCTGTTCACCGGCCTCGCCCTTGAGGAACGGGCGGGACAGGTGGTGCGCACCTTGATGGCTCCCTCCTCCTTCTCCGGCTGGGGCGTCAGGACCATCGCGTCGACCGAAGCGCGCTACAATCCCATGAGCTATCATAACGGGTCGATCTGGCCGCATGACAATGCGCTGATCGCGGCGGGATTTTCGCGCTACGGCTACCGCGCGCAGGCGGCGCAGATATTCGAAGGGCTGTTCGCCGCCGCGACCTATGTCGATCTCATGCGCCTGCCCGAACTGTTCTGCGGCTTTCCCCGCCGCCGGGCGCAGGGGCCGACCTTCTACCCCGTCGCATGCAGCCCGCAGGCATGGGCGGCCGCCGCCCCGCTCTCGCTCGTTCAATCCAGCCTGGGCCTCGGCTTCAACGTGGCGGGATCGGAGGTCACGCTGTGCGAACCGGCCCTGCCGCGCTTCCTGGATGAATTGCAGCTTCACGGCCTCGCCGTGGGCGAAGCGCAGGTGGACATCGCCTTCGACCGCATGGGCGACAAGGTGGTGGTGAAGCCGATGGACCGGATCGGCCGGGCAAAGGTCGTGACCATCGCCTGACCCTCTTTACCCCCAGCGCTGGCCCCTCTATCCAGCCAATGAAAGAGGGAGGAACGATGACACAGCAAGACGGCATGACGCAGCATCCGGCCGAAATGCGCGCCATGCTGATCGACGGCTTTGCAGGCCCCGAAGCGATCCGCCAGCGCATCCTGCCCGCGCCACAGCCGGGGCCGGGCGAGCTTCTGGTCCGCATGAGCGCGGCGGGCGTCAACCCCGCCGACTGGAAGGCCTGCGCTGGCTGGCTGCCTTTCCTCCAGGGGTTCGACCCACTGATCGCCGGTTTCGACGGCGCGGGCACGGTGATCGCGACCGGCGATGCCTCCGTCCCCTTCCAGCCGGGCGATCGCGTCGCCTTCATGTCCTCGATCGCGATCGACGGGCGGGGAAGCTGGGCGGAGCTGGCCTGCTGCAAGGCGGCGCATGCGACGCGCCTGCCCTCCTCCGTCAGCTTCATGGAGGCGGCCGCCCTCCCCGTCCCCGGCACCGCCGCGCGAGAGGCGCTGATCGCAGGCGAACTCAGCCGGGGCGAAACCCTGCTGGTCAACGGCGGATCGGGCGGCACCGGATCGCTCGCCATCCAGCTTGCAAAGGATATGGGGGCGCGCGTCGCCGCCACCTCCAGCGCAGCCAATCTGGACCTGCTGCGCAGCCTGGGCGCGGAGCTGGCGCTGGACTATCGGGACGCAGGCTGGCGCGACGCCCTGCGCCAATGGTCGCCCGGCGGCGTCGACCTGCTGCTCGATACGGTGGGCCAGCAAAGCCTGGCCGAACCCCACGCCCTCATCCGCCAGGGCGGACGCCTTGCCGGCATCGAAACCATGATCCCGGACGAAATCCTCCCCGACATGGCCGCGCTCGAACAAGCGGGCATCCGCTATATCCGCGCCTCGGCCAATTTCATCAGCCTGGGCGAGCATCTGCGCGCCATGGTGGCGCAGATCGACGCGAAAAGGCTGGCCGCGCCTCCCTATACGGTCCTCCCCATCTCCCGCGCCGCCGAAGCGATGATGCGCGTCAGGGACGGCCATGTACGGGGCAAGCTGCTGCTCGGCATCGATGGCAAGGAAGATTGGGGATAAGGCATGGGCAGCATGGGTCCGGTGAAGAATAACGAAGCGGCCAGCCGCTACGAGCTGGAGGATGACGGCCAGCTATGCATCGCCGCCTATGAACTGGACGGCGGCGAAATCACCTTCACCCACACCAGGGTCCCCGAAGCGCTGGAGGGCCGCGGCCTTGCCAGCCGCCTCATCAAGGGCGCGCTCGCCGATGTGCGGTCGCGCGGGCTGAGGGTCGTCCCGCAATGCCGCTTCGTCGCCGCCTATATCGCCCGCCATCCCGAAGAACAGGACCTGCTGGCCGCCAGCGCGCGGGGCTGACCCTGTGCAGCGCAGCGCTGGCCTGCTCCTCTACCGCCTCGCCGCCGGAACGATCGAGGTGCTGCTGGTCCATCCCGGCGGCCCTTTCTGGCGCAACAAGGATGCGGGCGCATGGCAAATCCCCAAGGGGCTGATCGCGCCCGGAGAAGAACCGCTCGCCGCCGCCCTGCGGGAAGCGTCGGAAGAACTCGGCATGGCATTTGACGGCACCCCCCTGCCGCTCGGCGAAATCCGGCAGGCGGGCGGCAAATATGTCGATGCTTTCGCGCTGGAAGCCGACATCGATGTGTCGCAGGTGGTGAGCAACCAGTTCGAAATGGAATGGCCGCCCCGCAGCGGCAAGCGCCAGTCCTTCCCCGAAATCGACGCCGCCCGCTGGTTCACGCTGACGGAAGCGCGCACGATGATGCTGACGAGCCAGCAGCCTTTTCTCGACCGGCTGGAACCGCTCGTCCGGTCCTAACCCAGGTGGGTCGATCCCGCCCCCGTCCAGTGGAACCTTGCCCCGCCGCCGGTACTTCCATGCCTTGATCCGCGCTTGCCCCGCAGGCGCATCAGGAGGATGCCCGATGCCCAACGTCATTTCCGGTTTCACCATCACCCGCTCCGCCGACGACTATCTCCTCACCTTCGAAACGGAGGATGGATCGGCCATCGAACTGTCCGCCAGCTACGAACAGCTCGACCTGATCGCCGAAACGCTCGACGCCCAGCTCGACAGCGATGAAGAGGACGCGCTGGAGGTCGACCCCGACGACTGAGCGACGCTCCAGCCTCCCTTCGCCCTGAACCTGGCGAAGGGCTTCTCTTCACTTCTTCAGAACAGGAGAGGGCTGGCACATGCTCGTCCCGAACGGAATAACCCGATCAACAACCAATCCGATCACAGTGAACGAAATCGATCAATGGCGCATCACGATCGCCAGCCCTAATAAGCCCGCGCTGAGCCGGGGGTTTGCCATGGGTCGCACGCGGGACATCCCCGGTTCAGCACCTTGATCCTGGCCCGGCGCCACGGCCGCGCATGACATCCCGGCCAACTCGCCTGAGCCTCCGCCTGTCCAAAAGCTTTGCCATCAAAGTTCGCGGCATCGAACCATTTGCCGCCTGCGTCGTTCTGTAGAACAGCAACTTGGAGGCGAACCATGCGTAATATGATCTTATTGGCAGCAGGTCTGGCCGCGGCGGCCAGCGTGGGCGGATGTTCGCGCGAAACGACGCGTGACGGCCTGCGCGGCGCGGGCATCGGCGCTGTCGGCGGCGCGGTCGCAGGCGCGATCGTTCCCGGACTGGGCGTGGCGGAAGGCGCGGCCATCGGGGCTGCGGGCGGCGCTGTCGTCGGTGCGGCGACCTCGGATGGCGATCGCCGCTGGCAGCGGGACCGCCGTGGCCGCGAATATTATATCGATCGCAACGGCGATCGCGTCTACCGCTAGGAACTATCGGCATCCCCGTCCAAGCTGAGCATGTCGAAGCCATGACCTGAGCGCCTGCCGCAAGCAGGCGCTCAGGGCCGCCCGGCGATGCCGATACCCTTAAGCGCCAGGGCCTTTACCGGCGGCGCAAGGATGCCGCTTCAATGCGACGGCTGACACTGCAACGATGGTGGCGGGCGGACAGGATCGCCCCCGCACTCGCTGCGCTTCTGGTCAATGCGCTGATCGGCTACGCCCTGCTGATGGGGCTGCGCGGCGCGCCGCTGCTGCGTGCGGTCGCGGAAGACGTGCGGCTCTCCCTCTTCGATCTCCAGCCGCCTGTCCCGGAACCGCCTGAACCCGCAAGGCCCGTTAGACCTCCCGAAGCGAAGCCGCCGGGCGGCGCGCCGCCGCCTGCGCCCGCGCGACAACCGGACAGCACCCCTCCCCGCCCCGCTCTCCCGGACCTGCCCGCGCCCGCGCCGGTCATCCTCGTGCCAGCGCCGGTCCTTCCCGCCGCTGGCGTCCCGGCCGCGACGGGAAGCGGCAACGGACCGGCCGGAGATAATGGCACCGGCAATGGAAGCGGATCGGGCGGCAGCGGCGCAGGCCGTGGCAGCGGGTCCGGCAATGGCGACGGCGGCACATTCTCGCCCGCCCGGCAGACCGGCGGACGCTTCCGCAACTCCGACTTCCCCGACTGGCTGCGCGGCAAGGTGCGCTTGAAAATCGGCGTACGCTACAGCATCGGCGCGTCAGGCCGCGTCGATAAATGCGAGATCATAGAAAAGAGCGGCTATGCCGAGGTAGACGACATGACCTGCCGCGTCATCATGGAACGCTATCGCTTCCGCCCCGCCCGCGACCCGAACGGCTATGCCGTGACCGAAGTCAGGGAAGAGGATTATCGCTGGCAGGTACGATGATCAACGGGCAGTCCGCGCTAACCCGTCACCGTTCGGGCTGAGCCTGTCGAGCCCGCCTGAGCGCTTCGCCCGAGGCCTCTCTCCGCAAGGAATCCAAGGCTTAAAAACTCGCCGTCACATTGAACGAGCTATAACGCGTCCACTTTCCACCGGGCGCATTCGGTGCGTCCCGCAGGAACCGCCCCTTGGCGAGCAGCACCCCGTCAAATTCGAAACGCAGCCGCGCCGGAATGATCCAGTATCGCACCCTGCCCTCCAGCTGATGTCCGGCAAAGCTGCCCGACCGGCCCGAACTGTCGCGCACGCCGGTGGCCGAAAAGGCGTCCGTCCGCGACGCAAGCCACAGGGCGCGATAGACCGCGAACCAGTCCCACCGCTTTCCCGGCGCCGCCTCGATGCGAAGGCCCGGCGTTACGATATTGGTGCGCGCAATGGCATTATAGAGGCCAGCGGGGGCCAAATCCGCCCTGCGCATGCCGAACAGCGTGTCGAACCGGCCATAGCGCCCGCCTGCCCTGTCGCCGCTCGCCCGATCGAACTCGACCGACAGGCGCGCCTTCCATGCGCCGGGAAAGCTGTAGCCCGCATCGGCATGCACGAAATTCGCGCTCACCTCTTGCCGCGCGGCCCCCGCCGCCAGCGAGGCGCTGATGCTGCCCGTCTGGTAGAATGCCTCGACCTCATAATCGAAGCGGCCCGTCTCCGGCTCGCGGATGATCCGCCCACCGAACGTGTCGAGCGACCGGTCGCGCGTCGGCCTGCCCGGCGCATCGCGCTCGCCTAAGTGAAAATAGGTCAGTTCCGCCATGGCCGGGCCGATGATCTTCGCCTTGCTGACGATGCCGCCCCACAGGACCTGATCGAAACTCTCCCGATCCACCTTCACCCGCTTGTTCCTGACGCCTTCCGCGTCGTCGGGCCGCCGAAGCTGCGGCAGCGTATAGATGAAGACCGCTTTCACCCCATGCGGCGCGCTCAGATCGGCTCGCAGGCCCGTATAGCCGTTGGTCGTGTTGCGATAATCATCCGCCGCGACCAGACGCCGCGATCCAAGGTTCAGCGTCATGCGCCCCGCCGTCAGGTCCAGTCTGCTCCCCCTGCCCACCGGATCGTCTATCCGCACTCCGATATAAGCCTGCACCAGTTCTAGCGCATTGACCTCATTGGTCGAAACCGGCGTGCCCGGATCGGCGCCATAGACGCGGCTGTCGAACAGTTCAGCGCCAATGCGGAACGCGCCTGACCGGTATTCGCCCAGCAATTGCGACCGGATGTTGAACAGGCTGTCCTCCCGGTCAAAGCCCGCCCGCGCCTGCCCCTCTATCTCTTCGAAGCGCAGGCGGACGCTGCCGCTCAAGCTGAAACCGTCATCCTGCGCCGCAACGGGCGTCACGCCCAGCACGGCGGACAGGAGGCTGGCCATGACGGCGAAGCGAGCGGCATGTGGCATGGATATTCCTGTTTCAACGAATCATATATGTTGATACATATGCATCATGACCCAAGCCGAAACCAGCCCCTGGCTCGCTCTGCTGCACCAATTGCCCGCCAAGCCGCCTTATCTTCGCGTGAAGATCTGGCGGCGGCTGCAGTCCATCGGTGCGGTGCCGCTGAAAAACGCCGTCCATGTCCTGCCCTCTTCGCCGGAGGCCGAGGCGGCCCTCCTCGGCCTTCTCGGCGAAATCGCCGAAAATGGTGGCGAAGCAACCCTGATCGAAGCGCGTCTTCTTGCCGGGCAGTCGGATCAGGATGTGCGGCTGTTGTTCGATACCGCGCGTGACGCCGATTATGACGAGATCGCGCAATCGGCGCGGCGGCTGCTGGAAACCGGCCCCGCCAGCGGCGCTGACATCGCGCGCCTGCAAAAGCGGATGGAAGAGGTGGGACGCCTCGACTTTTTCGGCGCTCATGGCAGGCAGGATGCCGAAGCGGCCCTCGCGGAACTCGACCGCCAGCGCTACCAGCATCCCGATGTCAGCCGCTCCGAACCGGCCAGCACGCCCCCGGCCGCCGACCTTACCGGACGGACATGGGTCACGCGCAGCGGCGTCCATGTCGACCGCATCGCCTGCGCCTGGCTGATCCGGCGCTTCATCGACCCGGACGCCCGCTTCAAGTTCGTCGACAGCCGCCATTATGATCCGGCGGACGGCGAGTTGCGCTTCGACATGGCGGACGCGGAATTCACCCATGAAGCAGATCGTTGCAGCTTCGAAACAATCCTGCTCCGCGCAGGCCTGGACGCCGATCCCGCACTGCGCGCAATTAGCGAGATCATTCATGATTTAGACATTGCCGACGACAAATTTTCCCGCCCCGAAACCGCTGGCGTCGGCGCCATGCTCTCCGGCGTCTGCGCCTCCACCGACGACGATCTCCAGCGCATCGCCATGGCCAGCGAAGCGCTCAACCAGTTCCACGCCTATTTCAGCAACAGAAAGGCGGACCGATGAACGCCACCGCATCCCCCATCGCCTCCGGCTCCATCGCGGCAGGAGAACACGGCATCCCGCTCGGCGAAGCAACACGCGTCTGGGCACGTATCGCCGCGCTCAGCTTCGGCGGCCCCGCCGGACAGATCGCCGTCATGCACCGCATCCTGGTCGAGGAAAAAAGATGGATCGGCGAGGAGCGTTTCCTCCACGCTCTCAACTATTGCATGCTGCTGCCCGGACCCGAAGCGCAGCAGCTCGCCATCTATATCGGCTGGCTGCTCCACAAGACGAAGGGCGGCCTGATCGCGGGCGCCCTCTTCGTTCTGCCGGGCTTCCTCGCCATATTGGCGCTCAGCTATCTCTATGTCCTTCTCGGCCATGTCCCGCTGATCGAAGGGCTGTTTTTCGGTTTGAAGGCGGCGGTGCTGGCGGTGGTGGTGCAAGCGGTGGTCCGCGTCGGATCGCGGGCGCTCAAGAACAATGTCATGCGTGGCATCGCCGCGGCGGCGTTCGTCGCCATCTTCTTCCTCGACGCGCCCTTTCCGCTGATCATCCTGGCGGCAGGCGTCGCCGGTTATATCGGCGGCCGCAGCGGAGCCGCCCAGTTCAAGGGCGGCGGCGGCCATGGTCCGTCAGCCAGCAACGTCATCCATGACCGCGACACGGCGCTGGGCGAAATGCTCCCCGCGCATGCGCAGCCGAACCTGCGATGGTCGCTCAAGATATGCTCCATCCTTCTGGCCCTGTGGCTTGGCCCGGTGCTGGCGCTATTCCTCGTCCTGGGGCCGGATGACATATTCACCCGGATCGCCAGCTTCTTCAGCCAGATGGCGGTGGTGACCTTCGGCGGCGCATATGCCGTGCTGGCCTATGTCGCGCAGGAAGCGGTTGGCACCTTCGGCTGGCTCCAGCCTGGTGAGATGCTCGACGGCCTGGGAATGGCCGAAACCACGCCCGGACCGCTGATCATGGTCACGCAATTTGTCGGTTTCCTCGCCGCCTTCCGCGACGCGGGCCCCCTCTCCCCGCTGGCGGCCGCCACATGCGGCGCGATCCTCACCACATGGGTCACCTTCGTTCCCTGCTTCCTCTGGATCTTCGCGGGCGCTCCCTTCATCGAAAGGCTGCGGGGCAACAAGGCGCTGTCCTCCGCACTCACAGCCATCACGGCCGCAGTCGTCGGCGTCATCCTCAACCTCGCCCTGTGGTTCGCCATCCACACGCTTTTCCGAAGAGTGCAGCAACTGCCCACCGCTTTGGGGACGATCGATGTCCCGCTTTTGGCCTCGATCAACATCCCGGCGTCCCTGCTCTCCACCGCCGCGCTGGTCGCAGTGTTCCGCTTCAAGGCTGGCGTGCTGCCGGTGCTGGGGTCCTGCGCAGCCCTGGGCGCCGCTTATGTGGTCCTTGGCTGAAGAAGCAGCCGGTAAGGGATGATGTGTGTGGTGCCCCGCCCAGGATAAAAATAACGAATATGAGTCGCCGTTCTTGCTACTCTAGGGCCGCTTCTCAGCGCCTGCTACCGACCTGTGCCGCACCACGGCGCCGCCAAACCTATGAAAGGGTACGCTGAGTTAAACCGCCTCGCGAGCCACTAGCGTTTTGACGGTCCAACTGGGTTTCGCATCCGACGGCGGGTTACCCACTTCCAGGGAAGTTGCGAACATATAGTAAACGGATAGGGTGTTAACCCCCGATTGATAAGTGCCAGCTCCCCGGCTACTAGGGCATATGCGCTATACCCAAAGCCAGGTTCGTGGACTGATTTCGATTTCGGTCGATGACTTCAAAACGTGGCGTAAGCTCATTTCAGCCTTGGCTGCGCATAAGGGACACGGCCCGACGTTCACGCCGGGCGAAGTCGTGGCCCTAGCAATCGTCGCCGAGTTAGTGCGGGATTTTGGAATCCGAGTGGGGACGATAGCGGCTCAGCTCGATCGCCTTTTTTCCGACTGTCATGGTCGATCCTGGCTGTCGTTGGAAAGCTGCGTGGTGCTCCTCAAAGCTGACGAGGTGCAGCTGACAGATGAAACCGCGGCGCAGGGCCGGCTGAGCGAACAGACCACGATCGCTGTTCCCTGCGCTCGCATCATTGCGCGCCTACAATCCGCGCTGACGGACTCAGAGGCGGATACAGCACAGGGCTATCTGCATTTTCCACCCACTTCGCTCCCCGGCGCGCTTGAACGCAGCGGTAAGCGCGCATGACGACGGTGACGCCTCGACCCCTAGACCAGGGTTGGAAGGACCGCCTTGGCCTAACCCACCGGCGCTCACCCGAACTCTACGAGTCCGTCGAAGCCGTCCGAGATGTCCCGCACGCCGCAGCGATCCGGGCGGCATTGGAAGAGATGGGCGTATCCGCGGTCTTCTGCGTCCAAGGCGTCCCGACTGTCGCGATCCTCGCGGCCGATCAATACGATCGCGCCGCCGTCGTCGACCTTCACGGCGCACTGTGGAATCAGGGCTTGGCGAGCCTGCTCCTCGTTATCACCAACGATACGCTGCGCGTCTTTTCACTCGCTCGCACACCAATCAAGGATCCCGGCGACGCCTTCGAAACCCGGTGTCTCATCGAGACACTGAGCCTTACGGCGGAAGTCCTGCAGTTCCAGAACCTGATCTATGGCGCAGAATCTGGCCGCCTTTGGCGCGACTACGGCGACTTCTTCAAGCCTAAGGAGCGCATCGATCAGGTACTGCTCGATAATCTCAATGCATCCCATACGCTGTTGCAGACTGAGGGACTGTCTTCGGATGCCGCGCAGGCGCTTCTGATCCAAGCGATGTTCATTGCCTACCTCGAAGACCGGGAAATCGTCACACCGGCCTATTTCGCCACAGTTTCTGAAAAGGCCTCGAACAGCTTCCTGGAGTTGCTCGCTTCAAACGACGTTGCAGCGTTTCGAGCCTTTTTCCAAACGCTTCGCAATGATTTCAATGGCGACCTGTTTGTAGCGCCCTGTTCGTTCGAACCCGATTCCGAAGCACCTGAGATTACCATCGCGCAGTTGGCGATCCTCGCTCGGTTTCGATCTGGCCGAGAGGAGATGGGCCATGGCGGCCAGCAGCGTTTTTGGGGCTATGACTTCCGCTACATACCAATCGAACTGATAAGCGCCGTCTACGATCGCTTCCTCGGCGAGAGGGAAGAAGAGCGGCGGGCGAAGGGTGCCTACTATACGCCGATGTTTTTAGCCGACACGGTCGTGTCCCAAGTTTGGGACATGCTGTCGGATAAGGTCCGGACAAAAGGTCAATTTCTCGACCCGGCGTGCGGATCGGGGGTTTTTCTCGTCCGTTCGTTCCAGCGTCTTTGCGAACACTGGCGCCTGAATCATCAGAAGCGCACGATCCCCTGGAAGACACTGCAAGGACTCCTTAGCCAAATTCACGGTTGGGATCTGAATGGCGGCGCGATCCGAGTGGCCGTCTTCTCGCTCTATGTGGCTTTGCTGGAGGAGGTTTCGCCTCGGGATATTCGGGAACTCATCACTGAACCGCGCCGGGTTTGCCGGAGGCTGGTTGGTTTGAGTCACGCC